>JALOLK010000032.1 GCA_025456015.1 Candidatus Nanopelagicales bacterium | reverse complement strand
ATGCCGTGCTGGGCGCCGGCCTGCAGCGCGGAGTAGATCTGGTGGGTCTTGCCCTCGCGGATGAGGTTGCGCACCGCCGGCGTGGCAGTGAGCACCTCGGTGGCGGCGACCCGGCCGCGACCGTCGACCGTCTTGCACAGCGTCTGGCAGACGATGCCCTGCAGCGTGCCGGCCAACTGCTGGCGGATCTGCTGCTGCTGGCTGGGCGGGAACACGTCGATGACGCGGTCCACGGTCTGCGCGGCGTCCTGCGTGTGCAGGGTCGCGAAGACCAGGTGGCCGGTCTCGGCGGCGGTCAGTGCCACCTGGATCGTCTCGAGGTCGCGCATCTCGCCGACGAGGATGATGTCGGGGTCCTGGCGCAGCACGTGCTTGAGCGCGTTGGAGAACGAGTAGGTGTCCTGGCCGACCTCGCGCTGGTTCACCAGGCAGCGCTTGTGCTCGTGCAGGAACTCGATGGGGTCCTCGACGGTCATGATGTGGTCGTCGCGGGTGCGGTTGGCCAGGTCCACCATCGCGGCCAGCGTCGTGGACTTGCCCGAACCGGTCGGCCCGGTGACCAGGACGAACCCACGCGGCAGGGCCGCGAAGTTGTTCAGCACCGCCGGCATGCCGAGGGCCTCGATGCTCTTGATCTCGTAGGGGATCACGCGGAAGGCCCCGCCGATCGAGTCGCGCTGCTTGTACATGTTCACGCGGAAGCGGGCCACGTCCTTGAGCGCATAGGAGAAGTCAAGCTCCAGGGTCTCCTCGAAGCGCTCCCGCTGCTGCTGCGTGCACAGGGCGTACATGACGCGCTGGATCACCTCGGGCGTGAGCGGCTCGGTGTCGGGGATGCCTCGCAGGCTGCCGTCGACGCGGACGGTCGGGGGCGCGCCAGCGGCCAGGTGCAGGTCCGAGCCGCGCATCTCGAGCATGGTGATGAGGGCCTGCGGCAGGGAGAAGTCGTCCGTGCGGACCTCGTCCTCCGTGCTCTGCCTGGCGTAGTCGGTGTCGCGCGACTCGGAGATGCGCACCTCGACGCTGGGCAGCGTGCCGACGACGTCGGGTGCCAGGCCGATGTCGGGCCCGTGGGTGTCGGGGGCCAGCTCGAAGACCGGGCGGTTCGCGGCTGGGGGTGCGGGGGCCATCGGCGGGGCCTGCATGGAGGGCGCCTGCACCGGGGCCTGCATGGGCGGCGCTTGGACCGGAGGCGCCTGGACCGGAGGCGCCTGCATGGAGGGCGCCTGCGCCGGCGCCGTCGGCGCCGGGGGGGCCTGGACCGGCCGGGACTGCATCGGGGGCGCCTGTGCGGCCTGCGCGGCGACGAACCCCGCGGCCGGTGGGGCGAGCTGCGCCCACCGGGGGTCGGCCGCCATGGCCGCCGAGGGCACGCCCGGTGCCCGCTCGGGCCCAGCCGCGGAGCCGCGGACCTCGGGGGCCAAGCCCGGCACGACCTCGTCCATGTTCCCTCCAGATGCCAGCAGCAGGGGGCGAGCCCCTCTGCAGCCAGCATCGGAGCGCGGGGCCCGGTGACTTGAGCGAGCCCCCCGCAACTCGGGTGGTGCCGCAGCGGGATCAGACGACGACGCGCAGGATCTCGTCCAGCGAGGTGATCCCGGCCAGCACCTTGGCCATCCCGTCGAGGCGCAGCGAGACCATGCCCTCCTCGTGCGCGACCCGCTCGATCGCCGAGGACGACGCCCGCTCCACGGTGAGCCGCTCGACGGCCTCGCTCACGCGCATGACCTCGTGCAGCGCGAGGCGGCCCTTGAAGCCGGTCCGCGCGCACGACGCGCACCCCACCGACCGGTGCAGCGTGGGCACCGGCTCCCCCTGCTGCCAGGGGAACCGTGCGGCCACCAGCGTCTCGGGGGTCGGCTCGTACGGTTCCTTGCACTTGCTGCACAGCCGTCGTGCCAGCCGCTGCGCGAGCACGCAGTCCAGCGCGGAGCCCACGAGGAACGGCTCGATGCCCATCTCGATGAGGCGGGTGACCGCCGACGGCGCGTCGTTGGTGTGCAGCGTGGCCAGCACGAGGTGGCCGGTGAGCGAGGCCTCGATCGCGATGAGCGCGGTCTCGTGGTCGCGGATCTCACCGATGAGCACGATGTCGGGGTCCGCGCGCAGGATGGAGCGCAGCGCGGCGGCGAACGACAGCCCGGCCTTGGCGTTGGTCTGCACCTGGTTGATGCCCGGCAGCCGGTACTCCACCGGGTCCTCGACGGTGATGATGTTGACCTCGGGGCGGTTGATCCGGTGCAGCGTCGAGTACAGCGTCGTGGACTTGCCCGAACCCGTGGGGCCCGTGACCAGGATCATGCCGTAGGGCTTGGTGAAGCTCTGCTGGTAGCGCTCGAGGTTGCCCGAGGAGAAGCCGAGGTCCTTGAGGTCGAGCATCGCAGTGGCGTTGTCCAGGATGCGCATGACGACCTTCTCGCCCCACACCGTCGGCAGCGTCGCGACGCGCAGGTCCACCTTGCGGCCGAAGGCGTTCACGCTCAGGCGGCCGTCCTGCGGGATGCGCCGCTCGGCGATGTTGATGTCGCTCATGATCTTCAGGCGGCTCACGACGCCGGACTGGATCGACTTCGGCGAGCGCATCACCTCGTGGAGCACGCCGTCGATGCGGAAGCGGACCCGCAGGTCGTGCTCGGTGGGCTCGAGGTGGATGTCCGAGGCGCCGTCCTGGATGCCCTGGGTGATGAGCAGGTTCACGAATTTGACGACCGGGGCGTCCTCGACCACCTCCTTGACCTTGGAGAGGTCCTCCTCCTCCACCGCGTTGGCGTCGATCGTGCTCGTGAGGCTGTCGAGCTCGTCGCCGGCGCGGTAGGCACGATCGATCGCCGCGAGGACGTCGCCACGTGTCGCCACCACGGGGCGCAGCTCGACCTTGGCCAGCGTGCGCAGGTCGTCCAGCGCGATGACGTTGGCGGGATCGGCCATCGCGATGACCAGCCGCCCGCCCTCGAACCGCACGGGCACGACCATGTGCCGGCGGCAGACGGGGCCGGGCACGAGCGCGGTCGCCGACGGGTCGAGCACCGCCTCGCCGAGGTCGAGGTACTCCAGCCCGATCTGCGCGGCCAGCGCGGCGACGAGGTCGGCCTCGCTGAGCACCCCCCGATCCACCAGGATCCGGCCCATGCTGCGGCCGACCCGGCGCTGCTCCTCGCTGGCACCACGGACCTGCTCGAGCGTCGCGAGCCCCCGCTCGAGCAACACGTCCCCGAGCTGTTTCACGGCCCACGCTCCCCCGCGGCCGGTCGGACGTGCGACCCGGTCGGCGCCACCGCGGACGGCGGCGCGGGCATCACTCGCCCCGTGGCATCAGGTCGGCGAGCAGCCCCGGCTGCGGGATGCCCGCAGGCACCACGGTGTCGGCGTCCGGGTCCGGCTCGACCATGACGGGGAGGTCGGCCGCGGCGTCCTGCGCAGCCCAGGTCTCGACCAGGGGTGCGCGAGGGTCCGGCACCGCGCTGGCCTCGGGGGCCATCGGGACCGGCGGCACGAGCACGTGCTCCACATCGGACAGGCCGTGGGCACCGGCGATCATCTCGGCGATCCCGGGACCGGCCAGCGGGTCCACGACGAGATCGCCCTCGGGGGCGGGGGCACCCAGGCCCAGCGCCTGCGCCCACGGCGACCACTGCACGGCCGGGGCGCTGGCCTCGTCAGCGGCGGGGTCCAGCGGATCGGCGAACGCCACGGGCTCGGCGAACGCCACGGGCTCGGCGAACGCTGCGGGTTCGGCGAACGCTGCGGGCTCGCCGAACGCCGCCGGTTGCGCGAACTCGACAGGCTCGGGGACCCCGACCGCCTCGGGTGCCTCGAAGGGCGTCGCGGCCACGACCTCGTCGAAGGCCACGGGCTCGAACGGGGCCGGCAGGTCGAACCCCACCGGCTCCGCGACAGCGGGCGCCTCGACCCCGACGGGCTCGAAGGAGGCGGCGACCGCGAAGGCCTCCGGGCTGACGGTCTCCTCGAGGGCGGCAGGTTCGGTCCAGCCCGCCAGCGCCTCCGTGCCGTCCTCGGGCAGCACGGCGTCGTCCGCGGACCCCGCCGACGCCAGGACCTCGCGCTCCGCGGGCTCCTCGATGGCCGCCACGACCTCGGGCACGGCATCGTCCGGCTCATCGACGAGGACCAGCAGCGGCGGATCCTCCGGCTGCGGCGGGGGTGCCCCGCCGTCGGCCTCGAAGCGGTCCAGCAGCGCGACGACCGCGTCGGGTTCGGCGACGAGTTCGGGCCGCACCCGGACGACGCCACGGGCGAGCAGCCCGACGATGCGGTCGCTGGCCACCAGGGGCGCGATCCCCACCGCCGCGAGCACCTCGGCCAGCGTGCGCCGGCCGTCAACGCGGGCCAGCACCGACCAGTCCTCGACGTCGAGGGTCATGGGCTGCTCGAGGTCGGGTGCCAGGCAGAGCACCGCGTCGTCGGCGGGGAGCGCCTCGCGCACCCGGGTCCAGGCGTCCGCCCGCTCGCGCGCGCGGTCCAGGGCCTCGGCGACCGGCACGCGCAGCCCCACGTCGCCGGCATCGGGCTCGCCGGTCCACACGGCGAACTGGCCGTCCCGCCAGGCGAGCATCTCGGCCATCGCGTCGACGACCGCCTCGTGCGCCAGGCCACGGACGCGGTCGGCGTCCACCGCACCGGCGTCGACCAGCCCGCGGACCGGGTCGGCCACCTCCAGCGCGGCGGCCAGGTCGCTCACCGGCACCTCGCCGGCGGCCACGACCTGGCGCAGCAGGCCCGCCCGCCGCACGTCGGACGAGGCCGACGAGACCTCACCGTCGACCAGGTGCACGACGCCGAGCGCGTGCGGGCCGGTCACGTGCATGCGCGCGGTCCGCCCGCCCATCGCGAGCAGCGAGAGCACCTCGTCGAGCCCGAAGGATCCGAGGTTGCCGGAGAGGTTCATGGTCACGGGCACTGCCCTCCTGCATCGACGGGTCGACGGACGTCGGACGTGGGTCAGCCCCACCTCACTGCAGTGCATGTCGTCAGGCCTCGGGCCGACCTTGAGCGCGCCCACAGCCCTCGCTCGCCGCCCCCAGATCCCTGCGTCGTCGATTCCGACAACTCAGATGTGCGATTCGACTACGCAGACGCAGAGGTGCGCAGTGCGAGCTCGGCGCGCAGGGCGGCCCGCATGACGGCGACGTCCGGCTCGCACCCGGTCATCAGGCGCACCTGGCCGACCGCTTGGTGCAGCAGCATCACGTCGCCCGCGACCGCGGCCCCACCCGCGGCCCGCCATGCGCTGACCAGCGGTCGCGGCCAGGGCGCATAGCTCACGTCGAGCAGCACGCCGGGTGTCGTGGGGATCGCCGCCATCAGGGCATCACTCGCCGCCGCGGGGGCGGTGCACAGCACGACCCGCGCCTCCGCCACGTCCGGCAGCCGCTCCCCGACGGAAGGCCAGGGGCCGAAGGTGGCCGACAGCCCGAGCGCCTCGGCGAGCCCGCCGAGCTCAGCCTCGGCGATGCCCGTCCGACGCGCCAGCACGCGGACCGACCGGCAGCCCAGCTCCGCAACCGCGGCCAGCGCACTGGCGGCCGTCGCCCCGGCGCCGAGCACGAGGGCCGGTCCGACGCCTGCTGATCGGAGAGGGACCCCGGCGACCCCGGAGGCGACGGCGGCCGCGGTATCCCCCGTGTCGCCTGCATCCCCGGCCGCGCGCGCGCCGAGCCGCACCCCGGCATCGGCGGCAGCCTCGCGCACCGCTGCGACGATCCCGGCGACGTCGGTGTTGTGGCCGAGCCAGCGCCCGTCGTCCGTGCGCACCACCGTGTTCGCGGCACCCACCAGCGACACCACGGCGCTCGCCTCGTCGAGCAGGGGCAGCACCGCGCGCTTGAGCGGCATCGTCAGCGACAGCCCCGCCCACTCGGGACCGCACCGCGCCACGAACCCCGGGAGCTCGGCCTCGGCCACCTCGAGGGCGTCGTAGCGCCAGTCCAGGCCCAACTGGGCGTAGGCGGCCCGGTGCAGCGCCGGCGACAGGCTGTGCGCGACCGGGCTGCCGAGCACCGCCGCCCGGCGCGCCCCACCGCTCACTGCGGGTTGGCGTCGAGCCAGGCCGACAGCTCGGACTTGAAGCCCAGGAACTCGTCGTAGTCGTTGGTGAACTTCGTCTCGCCGGTCTCCGGGTTGACCGTGACGTAGTAGAGCCAGTCGCCCTCGGCCGGGTTGAGCGCGGCCTCCATGGCCGCCTCCCCCGGGGAGTTGATCGGCGTGGGCGGCAGCCCGGGGTACTTGTACGTGTTGAACGGCGACTCGGTCTCCTGCAGCTGCTGGGTGCTCAGGTTGATCTCCGACGTCTTCAGCGCGTAGTTCACGGTCGCGTCGAGCTGCAGGTAGCCGTAGGTGCCGCCCCACGTCGCCTCGTCGAGCCGGTTGTAGATGACGCGCGCGACCTTGTCGAAGTCGCCGGGGTGGCCCTCGGCCTGCACGAGGCTGGCGACGATGAGCACCTCGTAGGGCTCCAGGCCCAGGCGTGCCGCGCCCTGTTCGAGCTGCAGCTTCTCGGCCGATCTGCTCCAGCGCTTGACCAGCCGCGTGAGCACCTCCTTGGCGCTCTCGTCGGGCACCAGCTCGTAGGTCGCCGGGAACAGGAACCCCTCCGCGTTGTCCTTGGCATAGGCGGGCAGGCCGATGTCCCCACTCGTCGAGGCCTTCTCCAGCTGCTTCTCCCCGATGCCCGTGACCTCGTTGATCGTCGCGAAGGTCTGGTCGATCCGCAGGCCCTCGCGCAGCAGCAGCTCGTCGACGACGCGGCTGTCCGGGTCCACCATGCGCGCCACCGCGGCCTCGGCGCTCATCCGCGTGAGCATCTCGTACTGGCCGGGGCCGACCGAGGTGATCTTCGACTCGCGCTTGGCCGCCTCCAGCCAGGCGTCGACGGAGGCGACGACGCCGTCGGCCTTGAGGGTGCGCCCGATCTCGGCCACGGTGTCGCCCTTGGCCACGGTGCTCACGATGACCGGCTCGGTGCCGTCGCCCTCGTAGTCCGCGGGGCCGGCGCCGATCGACGGCAGGTTGTCCAGACCGACCTTCACGACGACACCGATGCCCGCCAGCACGCCCAGGCTCAGCAGGATCGCCAGCCACGCCATCCCGCGGTGCCGGGGCCCCTGGGGCGCGTCGGACCGCGGGGACATCTGGAGTCCGAGGTTGCTCATCGGGCAGCCTCCACGGGGGTGCCGGGGGCGCGCCCCGTGGCGCGCTCGGTGTCAACAGCGTATTGGACGATCACGACGGCGGCCGCCTGGTCGACCACGGCCCGGCCCGAGCGCGCCGTGCGGCCGGCCTCACGCAGGCCGCGCGTGGCCGACACGGTGGAGAGCCGCTCGTCGACCAGGCGCACCGGGAGCGGTGCCACGCGGGCGGCCAGCGCCTCGGCGAACGTGCGCGCCGCCGCGGCCGCCGGGCCGGGCCGCCCGGCCATCGTGAGCGGCAGCCCGACGACGACCTCGATGGCCGCGTGCTCGGCGACGATCGCGGCGACCTCGTCGGCCGCCGAGGCACCCGCCTCGACGGTGCGCACCGGCACGGCGAGGATCGCGTCCGGGTCGGTCCGGGCGACCCCGATGCGCACCGATCCGACGTCGACGCCGATGCGCACGCCAGGGCGCATCAGGCGCGCGCCGCCAGGAACTCGCGCGCGGCGCGCAGCGCGTCGTCGACCCCGGCCGGGTTCGAGCCGCCGCCCTGCGCGGCGTCGGCCTTGCCGCCGCCCCGGCCGCCCACCGCCGGCAGCGCCGCGGCCAGGATCTCCCTGGCGCTCAGGCCGCGGGCCTGGCCGGGCCCGTTCACCGTGACGAGCAGCGACACCTTCTGACCCTCGACGGCCGCCCCCACGAGCACGACCGGGATGTCCCTGGCGACCATCTGCAGGGCCACGTTCGTGGCCTCGCGCAGCTCCGCGGCCGACGACCCGGGCGGCATCGCATAGGTCCACACGCGCACGTCGCCGATGTCGTGGCGCTGGCCGATCGTGCCCTCGATGTTGGCCTGCACCGTGGCCTTGCGCATGACGGCGATCTGCGCCTCGGCCTCCTTGATGCGCTCGAGCAGGCCGCCGATGCGCTCGGGCAGCTCCTCGGGCCGGGCCTTCACCAGCTGCGACAGGTTGGCCAGCAGGATGTGCTCCCGCGCGAGGTGCCGGTAGGCGTCGGCGCCGACCAGCGCCTCGATCCGGCGCACGCCCGAGCCGATCGAGGCCTCGGAGAGGAACTTCACGACGCCGAGCTGGCCGGAGCGGTTCGTGTGGGTGCCGCCGCAGAGCTCGCGCGCCCAGTCGCCGACCGAGACCACGCGCACCCGGTCGCCGTACTTCTCCCCGAACAGCGCCATGGCGCCGATCGCCCGGGCCTGGTCCTGGGTCATGACCTGCGCGGTGACCTCGAGGTCGTCGAGCAGCAGGCTGTTCACGCGGTCCTCGACGTCGGCCATGACCGCCGCTGGGACCGGCGCCGGGTTCGGGAAGTCGAAGCGCAGCCGACCCGGGGCGTTCTCCGAGCCCATCTGGGTCGCGGTCTCGCCGAGGATCTCCCGGAAGGCCTTGTGGATCATGTGCGTCGCGGTGTGCGCGCGGCTGATCGCCAGGCGCCGCGGCAGGTCCACCTCGCCGATCGCCGCGGTGCCGACCGCGGCCTCGCCGTCGGCCACCGTCGCCCGGTGCACGAACAGGCCGGGCACGGGCTGCTGCACGTCGTAGACCTCGAGCAGCGTGCCGTCGGCCAGCCGGATCAGGCCCTGGTCGCCGATCTGCCCGCCGCCCTCGGCGTAGAACGGGGTGCGGTCGAGGATGGCCTCCACGTGCGTGCCCGGACCCGCGGCCGGCACGACCGCGCCGTCCACGAGCAGGCCGCGCAGCACGCCCTCGCTGACCACCTCCGTGTACCCGGTGAAGTCGGTGACCCCGGAGGCGTCCATGACCTCGCGGTACACCGTGGCCGGGGTGAGGCCGGCCTTGCGGGCACGGGCGTCGGCCTTCGCGCGCTGCTTCTGCTCGGCCATGAGCCGGCGGAACCCGTCCTCGTCCACCTGCACGCCGGCGTCGGCGGCCATCTCGAGGGTGATCTCGATGGGGAACCCGTACGTGTCGTGCAGGGTGAACGCCTGGTCGCCGGGCAGCACGGTCGCCCCGGACGCCTTCGTCCGGGCGACTGCGGTCTCCAGCAGCGTCGTGCCCCGCCCGAGGGTCTCCAGGAACGAGGCCTCCTCCCCCACGGCGATGCTCGTGATGCGGCCGGCGTCGGTCACCAGCTCGGGGTACTGCGGGCCCATCGCCTCGATCGCGGCACCGACCAGCTCCCCCATGCTCGGATCGTGCGCGCCGAGCAGGCGCATCTTCTGCACGACCCGGCGCATGATGCGGCGCAGCACGTAGCCACGGCCCTCGTTGCCCGGCAGCACGCCGTCGCCGATGAGGAACGCGCAGGTGCGGGCGTGGTCGGCGACCACGCGCAGGTCGACGTCGGCCTTGTGGTCGCGGCCGTACGCCGCGCCGGACAGGGCCATCGCACGGTCGAGGATGTGCTTGGTCGTGTCGATCTCGTAGATGTTGTCCACGCCCTGGAGGATCGCGGCCATCCGCTCCAGGCCCATGCCCGTGTCGATGTTCTTGTTCGGCAGGTCCCCGCGGATGTCGAAGTCGACCTTGGTGCGCACCTCGGACAGCTCGGACTGCATGAACACGAGGTTCCAGACCTCGAGGTAGCGGTCCTCGTCGGCCTCGGGGCCGCCCTCGCGGCCGTGCTCCGGGCCGCGGTCGAAGTAGATCTCCGAGCAGGGCCCGCCCGGTCCGGGCACGCCCATGTGCCAGTAGTTGTCGGCCAGGCCGCGGCGCTGGATGCGCTCCATCGGCACCCCGGCGATGGTGTGCCAGATGTCGATCGCCTCGTCGTCGTCGCCCAGGACGGTCACCCAGAGCTTGTCCTCGGGGAAGCCGTAGCCACCGTTGGACAGTGACCCGGTGAGCAGCTCCCAGGCCAGGGGGATCGCCCCGGCCTTGAAGTAGTCGCCGAACGAGAAGTTGCCCGCCATCTGGAAGAACGAGGCATGTCGGGTGGTCTTGCCGACCTCCTCGATGTCCAGGGTGCGCACGCACTTCTGCACGCTCGTGGCCCGCGGGTAGGGCGGGGTTGCCTGGCCCAGGAAGTAGGGCTTGAACGGCACCATGCCGGCGTTGACGAACAGCAGCGTGGGGTCGTCGAGCAGCAGGCTGGCGCTGGGCACGGGGGTGTGGCCGCGATCGGCGAAGAACGCCAGGAAGCGCCGGCGGATCTCGGCGGAGTCCATGTACTCGAAGCTCATGTGCGGTCCCATCTCGTGGTTCACGTCCGTGCCTGGGCTCGGCGCCTGCGTGCGGCGCGCCTGCGCTCAGCCGCGGCGGGTCCGGGTGGTGCGGGAGGCGGCCGGCGGGCGGAGGGCCGTGGCGCTCGGGGCGCCGGTCGGTGCCGCCCGCGGCGGGGCGATCGTCGGGGCCACCGGGGCCGCGCCGGCCGTCGGGGATCGGCGCGGCGGGACCGGGACCCACTCCTCGGCGTCGGGGACCGGGGCCGTGGGGCTCGCCGGGGCCACCGTCTCGGCGCTGCCGAGCACGAGGCGGCCCTCGCGCTGGGCCTTGATGTCCTGCAGCCGGCCCAGGCCGTGGGCGGTGCGGCCGGCGAGCCTGCTGGTGGTGGCCGCGGCGACCTGCGCGGTGCCCAGCGGGCCCAGCTCGCGCGCCCGGTGCACGGCGCGGGTGCCCTTGCGGTAGGCCGCGACGCCGCCGACCGCTCCCACGGCCATCCAGAAGACCCGGCTCATGCGCGAACCCTAAACCGCGGCCGAACCGCGGGCCGAATCGGCGCATCGGGCCCGGCGGCTGCCCCCCAACCCGCGGCCGCGCTCACGCCACCTCCCCGGGCCGACTCCCCCCACGCCCCACCGGCGCGCCCCATCACGACTTGCGCCGGGTTCGCGGGCGTCACCCTGATCGAGAACCGGCGCAACCCGCGGAACTGCGACGAAACCCGGCGCAAGTCGGGCCGGGGGCGGCCAGTCGGACAGTCGGGGACGGGGCGGCGCCTCAGGCGTCGTCGGACCCGTCGATCGTCGCCCGCAGCCGCTCGACGAGCTCACCAAGGCGGGCTTCGACCCCGTGCCCCGTCGGCTCGTAGTAGCGGCGGCCGCGCACCGGGTCCGGCGCGTACTGCTGGGCCAGCACGCCGGCCGGGTCGTCGTGCGGGTAGCGGTAGCCGACCACGCCCGCGTCGGCGGCGCCGGCGTAGTGGCCGTCGCGCAGGTGCGGGGGCACGGTGCCGACCCGCCCGGCGCGCACGTCGGCCTGGGCGGCGTCCATGGCGCGGATCACGGCGTTGGACTTCGGCGCCAGGGCGAGGTGGATCGTCGCCTGGGCCAGCGGCAGCCGGGCCTCGGGCAGGCCGATCTGGGCAGCCGCGCCCATGGCGGCCGTGGCCACGCCCAGCGCGCTCGGATCGGCCAGGCCGACGTCCTCGCTGGCCAGGATCACCAGGCGCCGGGCGATGAAGCGCGGGTCCTCGCCCGCCTCGATCATGCGTGCCAGGTAGTGCAGGGCGGCATCGACGTCGCTGCCCCGCACGCTCTTGATGAACGCCGAGATGACGTCGTAGTGCTGGTCGCCCGAACGGTCGTAGCGGACCAGCGCCCGCTGCACGGCACGCGCCACGTGCTCGGCGGTGAGCTCGGGAGCCTCGCTGCCCGCCGCGGCGGGGTCCACGCCCACCGCCTCGGCGGCGGCCTCGAGGTAGGTCAGGGCCCGGCGCGCGTCACCGCCGGCGTAGCGGACCAGGTCGCCGCGGGCGTCGGCGGCCAGCCGCACCCGGCCGGCCAGGCCGCGCTCGTCGGCCACGGCACGCTCGAGCAGGCCGGCCACCTCCTCGTCGGTCAGCGAGCGCAGCGTGAGCAGCAGGGAGCGCGACAGCAGCGGCGCCACGACGCTGAACGACGGGTTCTCGGTGGTCGCAGCCACGAGGGTGACCCAGCCGTGCTCCACGCCCGGCAGCAGGGCGTCCTGCTGGGTGCGGGTGAAGCGGTGCACCTCGTCGATGAACAGCACGGTCGGCACGCCGGACATCCGCGCGGTGTCGATGGCCGCGCGCACGTCCTTGATGCCCGCGTTCACGGCGCTGAGCTCGACGAACCGGCGCCCGGCTGCCCGGCTGATGAGCGAGGCGATGGTCGTCTTGCCCGTGCCGGGGGGCCCCCAGAGGATCACCGAGCTGGCACCGGAGCCCTCGACGAGCCGGCGCAACGGGGAGCCCGGCGCGACCAGCTCGGCCTGGCCGACCAGCTCGCCGAGGTCGCGGGGGCGCATCCGGACCGCCAGCGGCGCCCCGGCATCGGAGGAGCGGTCGGCGAGGTCGGGGGCGTCGAACAGGGAGGGGCCGTCGGGCGTGGAACGCGTGGGCCCGGGCACCGGGCCATGGTAGGCCGGTCCGGCCCGGTCCGACGCGCGCATGCCCCTGCGGCCACGCCCATCGCGCGGGTCACACGTCGACAACGGCGACCGCTTGGTCGCCCGGCGTACCCTGCGGGCATGGCCCGCCGCATCATCGCCGCCCTGCTCATCGTCCTCGCCACGCTGCTCGCCCCGGTGGCCGTGATCGGCCTGTGGGCCCAGCAGACCCTCACGGACACCCAGACGTTCGTGGACACGATCGAGCCCCTCGCCGAGGATCCCGAGGTGCGTGAGGTTGTGGCCACCGAGGTGAGCGCCTCGCTCATCGAGACCCTCGATGCCGAGACCCGCCTCAACGAGGTCCTGGGCAACCTGAGCGGGCCGCTGGCTGGCCTGGTCGACAGCGAGGCGGTGGTGAGCTCCCTGGCGGCCGGCATCAACAGCGCGATCCAGTCGGGCGTGGAGACCTACACGCAGAGCGAGCAGTTCGGCGAGGTCTGGACCGCGATCGCCACCGACGTCCAGGGTGCCTTCGTGGCGGCCATCAACCGCGACACCACCGAGGCTGCGGTGACCCTGCAGGAGGGCACGATCGTGCTCAACACCAAGCTGGCGGCCGAACGGGTGCAGGCCGAGCTGGTGGCCAAGGGCGTGCCGTTCGCCGATCAGCTCGACCGGGTCCCGGGCCGCGACGTCGTGCTCGCCGACACCCCGCGGCTGCAGACCGCGGTGGACGTGTTGCGCATCGTGCTGCCGGTCGCCGGCTGGCTGTGGGCGGCCGTGCTGATCATGTTCGTGCTCGGGGCGGTGCTGTGGCGGCCACGGGCGCGCGGGGTGATGTGGGCCGGGCTGGGCCTGGCCCTCGGCGGCGGGCTCACGTGGGTCGCGCTGGTGCTCGGCGAGGCCAGCCTCGTCGCCGCGGCGCCGCCGGAGTACGGCGGCCTGCTCGCCAGCCTCACGACGACCCTGCTGCGGTTCCTGGCCAACGCCCTGCTGGTCGTGACCGCCCTGGGCCTGGCCGCGCTGGCGGCCGGCTGGCTCGGCGGCGGCACGAGCTCGGGTCGGCGGGTGCGCACGATGGTGACCACCCCGGTCCACCGCTGGAGCCGGCCGCTGGCGGACACGTGGGTGGGCCGGTTCACCTCGGAGCACCCGATGTTCGTCCCCACGCTGCGGGCCGTGGTGATCGCCCTGGGCATCTGGGCGCTGTTCGCCGCCGACCGGCTCACCCCGGCGCAGGTGCTCTGGACCGCCCTCGCCGTGGCCCTGGGCCTGCTCCTCGTCGAGGTCGTCGAGGGCGCCGGGCGCACCTTCGAGCAGGCGCGCTCCGGCGCGGTGGTCGCCGAGGCCCCGCCGACCCCGGCGCAGGCGACGGCCGGCGACCAGCACGGGTCGACGACGGGGGCTCTCCCCAGCGAGGACGCCGCCACCGACGTCCTGCCCACCCGCGAGGCCCCCGGCCCCGCCTGACCCGTCGGGTGCTGGCAGGCGGTCAGGGGGCGTCGGGGCGCTCGCCGGGGGGCCGGGCGTGCAGCTGGGCCAGCCGCTCGTTGTAGGCGCGCAGCTCGGCGTCGCCGTCGAGGTCGGCCCGGCGGTCGCCGCGACGGGCCTCCCGCTCGTCGGAGCGGGCCCACTGCACGCCCAGCGCCATCGCCACCGCGAGCGTGGGGATCTCCCCGAAGCCCCAGGCGATCGCACCGGCGATCTGCGTGTCACGCAGGGGATCGGTCAGCCAGGGCGGCTGCACCAGGTCGTACCAGCCCTGCACCATCGGCACCTCGGTCATCATCATCGGCACCGCGAACAGCGAGTGGATGACCAGCGAGGCCATGAGCAGGATGAGCCGGGCCGGGTACGACAGCCGGTGCGGGGCGGCGTCCACCCCGATGACGACCCAGTAGAAGAGGTACCCGGCGGCCAGGAAGTGCACCTGCATGGCGAAGTGGCCCAGGTGCGAGGCCATGAGCGCCTCGTACAGCGAGGTGTAGTACAGCCCGTACAGCCCCACGGTGAAGACCAGCAGGACGTACGCCGGGTGCGTGACGAACCGGGTCAGCCGGGAGTGCAGCGCCCAGGTGATCCACTCGCGGGGTCCGCGGGCCCCATCAGGTGCCGGCGGCAGCACGCGCAGGGCCAGCGTGATCGGCCCGCCGAGGACCAGCAGCACCGGCGCGAGCATGGCCAGCGCCATGTGGCTGATCATGTGCAGCGCGAACGAGACCGGGGCGTACCAGGCGACCCCGGAGCACGTCGCCCAGATGACCACCGACCAACCGGCGACCCAGGCCACCAGCCGCCCGACCGGCCACGCGTCACCGCGCCGGTGCAACCGCCAGGCGCCGGCCAGGTACAGCCCGATCGCCAGCAGGCTCACGGTGAGCCAGACCCAGTCGGGGTGCCAGCCCAGGGCCACCCGGGCCACGGTCGGGGCCGGTGGGTAGGGGTAGCCGATGAGCGACTCGCCGTAGCTGGGCAGCTCGACCGGCTCCCGGGGGAACGGCGCTCGCGCGAGCACCACGGCCAGCCCCAGCGCGGAGCCGAGGGCGGCCACCTCGATGAGCATGCGACCGGGCCGGGGGCGGGCCGCCCGCGGGTCGGCCGCCACGGCCTGCCAGGCCCGCCGCACCCAGAGCCCGACGATCCCGGCGACGACCAGCGCCAGCACCTTGGCCAGCACCATGCGCCCGTAGGCCGTGGTGAGCAGCTCGGAGGGTGCCGCGAGCCGCGTCACCGCACTCGCGACACCGGTGGCCGCGATCGCCACGACGCTGATGATCGCCACCACGCCGAAGCGACGGACCCGCTCCCCCAGGCCCGGCGTGCCGAGCGCCGCGTGCGTCGCCAGCGCCACGACGCCACCACCCCACACCGCGGTCGCGATCGCGTGGACGAATCCGGAGATGAGGGCCAGGGAGTGCCCGCCCAGGCCCACGGCATGGCCGGTGAGGCTGGGCAGTCCCACGGCGATCGCGGCGACCACGCCCCAGGCTGCAGCCGCACCCAGCGTGCGCGCGAGGCCCAGGCCGATGGCGACCGCGAGGGCGAGCACGGCTGCGGACGCGTGCGCCCGGCTGACGTCGACGTCCCACAGGTAGGTGGTGACGACGCCGGGGGCGAGCACCTCGCCCAGGGGCACCCCGAGGATGTCGGCCAGGGTGAGCAGGGCGAGCACGCCGCTGGCCAGGGACAGCAGGGCGGCGGCCACGACGGCCACCGTGAGGTCCCGTCGCCCCTCGCCGGTGAGCACCCCCGCGGAGGGCCCCTTGGCCCCGGGGTCGAGCGCGACGGCGGACAGGGTGAACCCGAGCAGGGCTCCCCCGGCGAGCAGCTGCACGAGCCGCAGCAGCGGGATGCCGTCCACGACGAGGCGCCCGGCATCCGGCAGGCCGTCGGGGGTGGGCTCCCAGCGGATGCCGGCGGCGAGCGCCACGACCAGCAGCATGACGACGGCGGCCCCGACCCAGACCACCCGGGGCAGCGCCCCGCGCCCCGGTGCCGTCGTCGCCGGCGGGGGCTCGAGGCGGGTCGGGGCGCTCATGCGCGCCGGGCCCGTCGGGCGTACCAGGTCGCTGCCCCGACCGACCCCAGCACGAGCACGCCGACCCCCAGCGCCCACACGGCCATGTTCGCGTCGGCGTCGGAGCCGGGGGCGGCAGCGGGTTGGGGCGAGGCCAGCGGGGTGTCCACTGGCGTCGCCACCGGGGCCCCGGCGCTCGGGGCCGGCGTCGGCGTGGCCGTCGGCGCGGAGGCACTGGCCGAGGGGTCCGGGCTGGCCGACGCGCCCGCCTGCACCGTGAACGTGATCGAGCCGGCGATCGGGTGCCCATCGGCGGAGACCACCCGGTAGGCCGCGCGGTACTGCCCAGCGGGCGCGGCCTGCGGCCAGGGCACCGAGACGGTGTCGCCGTCGACGTCGGCCGCGGCGACCGTCAGGCGCTGTCCCGACGCGGTGTCGGTCAGGGTGATCGCGTTGCCCTGCGGCAGCAGCGACTCGTTGAAGGTGAAGGCGACCGACGTCGGGGGCTGGGCGAGGACCGCGCCGTCCTCGGGGTCGCTCGAGGCGAGGTCCGAGTGGGCCGCCGCAGGGCCACCCCCGACGAGCACCGCCAGGACCGCGACGAGCCCCGCCAGCCACATCCGCGCGCCCATGAGCCCTGCCTCCTCCCGGCCTGCCGCGTCCAGCCTAGGCGCGCATCAGGACTGCGGCGCCGGGCGGGGTCCGGCCGGCTCGGGCACCGCGTCGATCCCGGCCTCGCGCCGCTGCTGGGCGGTGATCGGCGTGGGCGCGCCGGTGAGCGGATCGTGCCCCGCCCCGGTCTTCGGGAACGCGATGACCTCGCGCAGGGAGGCCGCGTCGGTGAGCAGCATGACGATCCGGTCCCAGCCGAAGGCGATGCCGCCGTGCGGCGGCGGGCCGTAGGCGAACGCGTCGAGCAGGAAGCCGAACTTGTCGCGGGCCTCCTGCTCGTCGATGCCGAGCACCGAGAACACCCGCTGCTGCACGTCGGCCCGGTGGATACGGATCGACCCGCCACCGATCTCGTTGCCGTTGCACACGAGGTCGTAGGCCCAGGCCAGCGCCTCCCCGGGCGCCTCCTCGAACCGGTCGACCCAGTCCGCGTTCGGCGAGGTGAAGGGGTGGTGCACCGCGGTCCACCCGGGGGTGCCCGCGTCGTCGACGACCGCCTCGAACACGGGCGCGTCGACGATCCACAGGAACGACCACGCGTCGGCGTCGATGAGCCCGCCGCGCTCGGCGATCTCCAGCCGCGCCGCACCCAGCAGGGCGCGCGCCTCGGCCGCGGCGCCGGCGGCGAAGAAGATGCAGTCCCCGGGCTGGGCCCCCGTGGCGGCGGCGAGCCCGGCCACCTCGACCGCCGACAGGTTCTTGGCCACGGGCCCGCCGAGCGTGCCGTCCTCGGCGATCGTGACGTAGGCCAGCCCCCGGGCGCCGCGCTGCTTGGCCCACTCCTGCCAGGCGTCGAACGTGCGCCGTGACTGCGACCCGCCGCCGGGCATCACCACGGCACCCACGTAGGGCGCCTGGAAGACGCGGAACGTCGTGTCGGCGAAGAAGTCGGTCAGCTCGACGAGCTCGACCCCGAACCGCAGGTCGGGCTTGTCGGTGCCGAACCGGCGCATCGCCTCCGTGTAGGTCATGTGCGGGATCGCGCCGATGGCGTGGCCCACGGTGCCCGACCAGATCGCGCGGATGACGGCCTCGCCGACCTCGAGCACGTCGGCCTGCTCGACGAAGGACATCTCGATGTCGAGCTGGGTGAACTCCGGCTGGCGGTCCTTGCGGAAGTCCTCGTCGCGGTAGCAGCGCGCGATCTGGAAGTAGCGCTCCATGCCCGCGACCATGAGCAGCTGCTTGAACAGCTGCGGGCTCTGCGGCAGCGCGTACCAGCTGCCCGGCTGCAGGCGCACCGGCACGAGGAAGTCGCGGGCGCCCTCGGGGGTCGAGCGGGTGAGCGTGGGGGTCTCGATCTCCAGGAAGTCGCGGTCGAACAGCACCTCGCGGGCGATCTGGTTGACCTTCGAGCGCAGCCGCAGGATCCGGGCGGGCTCGGGCCGGCGCAGGTCGAGGTAGCGGTAGCGCAGCCGCACCTCCTCGCCGACCTCCACGTGCTCGTCGATCGGGAACGGCAGCGGGGCAGCCTCGGAGAGCACCTCGAGCTCGGCGACCATGACCTCGACGGCACCGGTGGCCAGCTCGGGGTTCTCGTTGCCCTCGGGCCGGCGGACGACCTCGCCGACCACGCGCACGCAGTACTCGTTGCGCAGCGGGTGGGCCACCGCGGGGTCGTGCACCACGACCTGGACGACGCCGGAGCCGTCGCGCAGGTCCAGGAACGCGACCCCGCCGTGGTCGCGGCGCCGGCCGATCCAGCCGGCCAACGTCACGGTCTGCCCGACGTGCTCGGCGCGCAGCGTGCCGGCCTCGTGGGTGCGGATCATCGGGTGCCCTCCTCAGGGGTGGTGGGGTCGACGCGCACGACGCGCGGGTGGCGGTCCGCCTCGGGAGGCGACCAGGTGCCGGCGTCGGCCTGGCCCTGCTCGCCCGAGCGGAGGTCCTTGACCGAGTCGGGCTCCCCCGCAGCCCCCGGGAACCACACGAACGGGATCCCCCGCCGGTCGGCGTGCCGGATCTGCTTGCCGAACTTGGCCGCGCTCGGGGCGACCTCGGTGGGGATCCCACGGGCGCGCAGCACCCCCGCCACGTGCTCGGAGCGCTCACGGCTGGCCTCGTCGGTGACCGCCACCAGCACGCAGCTGGGCACCGAGCGGGTCGCGCGGACCAGGCCCCGGCCCACGAGCACGCCGAGCAGCCGGGAGACGCCCAGCGAGATGCCGACCCCCGGGTAGGTGGTGCGCCCGTCGGTGGCCAGGGCGTCGTAGCGCCCGCCCGAGCAGATGGAGCCGACGTCCTCGTGGCCGACGAGGCGCGTCTCGTAGACGGTGCCCGTGTAGTAGTCCAGCCCGCGGGCGATCTTCAGGTCCGCGACGACCGCTCCGGGCATCCGCGCGGCCGCGGCCGCCACGACCGCCTCGAGCTCGGCCAGGCCCTCGTCGAGCAGGGGGTGCTCGACGCCGAGCGCCCGGACGGCGGCCACGAACGACGTGTCGGCGCTGCGGATGCCGGCCAGGGCCAGGCACCGCTCGGCGGCGCCGGCCGAGAGCCCCGCCTCGGCCTGCAGCAGCTCGGCCACCCGCGATGGCCCGAGCTTGTCCAGCTTGTCCACGGCACGCAGCACGGCCGGGGGGTCCTCCGCGCCGACGCCGCGGAAGAAGCCCTCGGCGAGCTTGCGGTTGTTCACCAGGATCTCGGCCCGCGGCATCGGCAGCGCGCGGAACACCTCGGCCATGACCAGCGCGACCTCGACCTCGTGGTGGAAGGCCAGGGTGTCGCGGCCCACGATGTCGATGTCGGCCTGGGTGAACTCGCGGTAGCGGCCCTCCTGCGGCCGTTCCCCGCGCCAGACCTTCTGCACCTGGTGGCGCCGGAACGGGAACTCCAGCTGACCCGCGTGCTGCACGACGTAGCGGGCGAACGGCACCGTCAGGTCGAAGTGCAGGCCCAGGCCGGAATCGGGCTCGTCGGCGGGGGCATGCAGCCGGCGCAGGACGTAGACCTCCTTGTCGATCTCGCCCTTGCGCAGCATCTGCTCGAGGGGCTCGACGGCCCGGGTCTCGATCGAGGCGAAGCCGTGCAGCTCGAAGACCCGCCGCACGGTGTCCAGGACGTGCTGCTCGACGATCCGGTCGGCGGGGAGGAACTCGGGGAACCCGGAGAGCGGGCCGGGCCGGCTCATCCGCGCGGCCCCGAGGGCTGCAGGCCGCGCAGGAACGGGTTGACCCGGCGCTCGGTGCCGATGGTGGTGGTCTCGCCGTGGCCGGGCAGCACGAGCATCTCGTCGGGCTGGGTGAGCACCACGCGGGCCAGGGAGGCGTCCATCGCCGCCGGGTCGCCGCCGGGCAGGTCGGTGCGCCCGATCGCCCCGGCGAACAGCAGGTCCCCGGAGCACATGAGCGGCTGCGCGCCGGTCTCGAGCAGGCGGAAGGCCGTGGAGCCCTCGGTGTGCCCGGGCGCGTGGTCGGCGATGAACCGCAGGCCGGCCAGCTCCACGGTGGCCCCGTCGACGAGCTCGCGGACCTCGGACGGCTCGGCGAAGTCCGCGGCGCCGACGACGCTGGCGAACATCATGCGGGTCTCCCCGGAGACCCCTGCCCACGGGTCGGCCAGCAGGTGCCGGTCCGAGGGGTGGATCCAGGCCGGGATGTCGTAGCCGTCGCACACCGGCAGGACCGACCACATGTGGTCCAGGTGCCCGTGGGTGAGCAGCACGGCGATGGGGCGCAGCCCGTGCTCGGCCACGATCGCCTCGATGCCGGCGCGGCTGTCCATGCCGGGGTCCACGATGACGCACTCGGCGCGTGGCCCCGGTGCGAGCACCCAGCAGTTGGTGCCGAACGGGCCGGCCGGGAACCCGGCGATCAGCATGACTGCTCCTCCTGCGGCGCGAGCCGTCGCGGCTGCGGGCAGGACCCGCGGGGGACGGCGCGGCAAGGGTATCGGCCCTCCCGCAGGCCGACCGAATCCACGCCTGCTCCTCCCCCTGCCTCCCCTCCCTCCCCTCCCCTCCCCTCCTGGCGTGATCCATTCAGGTTGTCGCTCCTCTTGGACCCAGAACCTGAATGGATCACGACCGGGGGGCGGGGGGGCGGGGCGGGGGGCAGGGCGGGGCCGGTGCGGCGGGGCGGGGCGGGGCCGGGGCGGCGGGGCGCGGCGGCGCGGGCGAGGGACCCACCTACACTCGCACCCGATCCGTCCGCATCCGCCCGAGGAGCACCCACGACGTGGCCAAGCCCAACAAGCCGGGGACCGGCGCGACGAACAAGCGGCGCAAGGAGCTGGCGGCCGCCAAGTACGAGCGGCAGGCCGCCCGTCGGGCCGAGCGGGCGGCCCGCTCCCGACGGCGCCAACGGATCACCTGGACCGTCGTGGCCCTGGTCGGCGTGGTCGCCCTCGGTGGCATCTTCCTGCTCACCCGGCCAGCCGGCGACGACACGGCGGCCAGCCCGGACCCGTCGGCCTCCGGCACGCCGACCGCGAGCGCCTCGCCGAGCCCGGCGCCCACCGCGGACATCGGCTGCGACCCTGCGCCGACACCCCCGGCGGAGCCCCAGCAGTACGAGCAGGCCCCGGCTGCCGCGCTCGAGGACGGTGCCGAGCACACCCTCACCCTGACCACGAACTGCGGCGACATCACGATCGAGACGCTGCCGGCCCAGGCTCCCGAGACGGTGAACGCGATGCTCTCGTTGGCCCAGGACGGCTACTTCGACGACACGATCTGCCACCGGCTCACCACGGAGAACATCTTCGTGCTCCAGTGCGGCGACCCGACCGGCACCGGCAGCGGTGGCCCGGGGTTCAGCGTCCCCGACGAGAACCTGCCTGCCGACGAGCAGGCCAACTACCCCGCCGGCACGGTCGCCATGGCCAACGCCGGGCCGGGAACGGCCGGCAGCCAGTTCTTCATCGTCTACGAGGACACCACGCTGCCCCCCAACTACACGATCTGGGGCGAGGTGACCGAGGGCCTCGACGTCGTGCAGCAGGTCGCCGGGGCCGGGGTGGCCGGTGGCGGCGGCGACGGCGCCCCCGCGGCGGCGATCGGCATCCTGTCGACCGAGGTGGCCCCGCCGCTGGGCTGAGCGGCGGGCGAACCAGCCGGGGCGGGCCGCATCTGCCCGTGGCATGGGATGATGGCCCACGCACCGGGCGGGGTGACGCGGCCCGGGGGATCTGGGAGGGTGCGCGCATGATCGAGCACGAGCACGGCCGGGTCGCCGACGACGGCACCGTGTACGTGCGTCGGCCGGACGGCACGGAGGTGGCCGTCGGGCAGTGGGCTGCCGGTGACCCCGCCGCCGGGCTGGCCTTCTTCGAGCGCAAGTACGACGGCCTCAAGGTGGAGGCCGAGCTGCTGCTGACCCGGCTCAAGGACGGCAAGGGCTCCCCGGAGTCCGTGGCCGTCGTCACCGCCAAGCTCCGCGAGCAGCTCGAGACGCCGCACGTGGTGGGCGACCTGGCCGCCCTGGGCGGCCTGGCCGAGCAGCTGGAGGCCGCCGGTGAGGCCCGTCGCGTGCAGGCCGCAGCGGCCAAGGAGGCCGCCCGCGAGCAGGTGCTGGCGGCCCGCCGGGCGATCGCCGAGGAGGCTGAGCAGCTGGCCACGTCCACGCAGTGGAAGGCCACGGGCGAGCGCTTCAAGGAGCTGCAGACGCAGTGGAGCGCCCTGCCGCGCGGCGAGAAGGCCACCCGCGACGTCGAGCAGGAGCTCTGGAAGCGCTTCAGCAGCGCGCGCTCGGGGTTCGACCGGGCCCGGCGGGCGCACTTCGCCCAGCTCGACGCGACCCGCAAGGAGGCGACCGCGGCCAAGGAGGCGATCATCGCCCGCGCCGAGGCGCTGTCGAGCAGCACGGAGTGGAACGAGACCACGCGCGCCTACCGCGGCCTCATGGACGAGTGGAAGGCCGCGCCCCGCGCCGGCCGCACCGACGAGGACAAGCTCTGGGCCCGGTTCCGTGCCGCGCAGGACGCCTTCTTCGCCGCGCGCAACGCCGTGGCCGCCGAGCGCGACGAGGACCAGCGCGCCAACCTCACCGCCAAGGAGGCGCTGGCCGCCGAGGCCGAGGCCCTGCTGCCGATCCGCGACCTGGCCGCGGCGCGTGCCGCGCTGCGCGGCATCGGTGAGCGGTGGAACGCGATCGGCCACGTGCCGCTCGCCGATCGCGACCGCGTCGAGGGCCGGCTGCGCAGGGTCGAGGACGCCGTGCACCGGTTCGAGGCCGACCAGTGGCGGCGCACCGACCCGGCCAAGCGCGCGCTCGCCGAGTCCACGGTGCAGACGTTCCGGGACTCCCTGGCCAAGCTCGAGACCCAGGCCGCCGCGGCGCAGGCCGCCGGCAACGCGGCGAAGGCCGCGGACCTGCAGGGGCGGATCACCCAGACCCAGGCGCTGCTCGCGGCCGCGGAGTCCTCGCTGGCGGAGTACTCCGCCGGCTGAGCCGGGCCGGACGTCAGACCCGGTAGGCGTCGAACACACCCTCCACGTTGCGCACCGCGCGCAGCACGGAGCCGAGGTGCTTGGGATCGCCCATCTCGAAGGTGAACCGCGACATCGCGATCCGCTCCTTCGTGGTCGTGACCGAGGCGGCGAGGATGTTCACGTGCTGGTCGGACAGCGCGCGGGTGACGTCGGAGAGCAGCCGGGAGCGGTCCAGCGCCTCAACCTGGATGTTCACCAGGAACACCGACGAGGCCCCCGGCGACCACGCCACGGGCACGAACCGCTCGGCCTGCGAGGCCATGGCCGCGACGTTCACGCAGTCCGTGCGGTGCACCGAGACCCCGCTGCCCCGGGTGACGAAGCCGGTGATCTCGTCGCCGGGCACCGGGGTGCAGCAGCGGGCCAGCTTCACCCAGACGTCACCGAGGGACGAGCCGATGACCGTGACCCCGGGGTCGGAGTCCGAGCGCTGCTTGAGCTTGGGGATGCCCTGCGGGGTCACCGCCTCGGCGGCGTCGTCCGAAGCCGCCGCCGGCCCCCCCGCAGTCGCGACGAGGCGGTGGATCACCGTCTGCGGGCTGATCCGGCCCTCCCCGATGGCGGCGTAGAGGGCGCTCACATCGGGCTGGCGCAGGTCGGCCGCGACGGTGCCCAGGGCCGTCGTGCTCAGCAGGCGGTGCACCGCCACGCCCTCCTTGCGCATCGCCTTGAGCAGCTGGTCCTTGCCCTTGTCGATCGCCTCCTCGCGGCGCTCGCGGGAGAACCAGGCCTTGATCTTGCTCTTGGCACGCGGGCTGCGCACGAACGTGAGCCAGTCCTGGCTGGGGCCGGCCCCCTCGGCCTTCGTGGTGAACACCTCGACGGAGTCGCCGTTGGCCAGGGGGCTGTCCAGGGGCACCAGGCGGCCGTTCACGCGGGCGCCGACACAGCGGTGGCCCAGCTCGGTGTGCACGGCGTACGCGAAGTCCACGGGGGTGGAGCCGGCCGGCAGGGCGATGACGTCGCCCCGCGGGGTGAACACGAACACCTCGGTGGCGCCGAGGTCGTAGCGCAGCGACTCGAGGAACTCGCCGGGGTCCTCGGTCTCGCGCTGCCACTCGACGAGCTGGCGCAGCCAGCCGAGGTCCTCCGGGCCCAGCTTGCCGCCCACCTCGGTCTGCTTGTAGCGCCAGTGCGCCGCGATGCCGTACTCGGCCGAGCGGTGCATCTCGTGGGTGCGGATCTGCACCTCGACGGTCTTGCCCTCCGGGCCGATGACGGTCGTGTGCAGCGACTGGTACATGTTGAACTTCGGCATCGCGATGTAGTCCTTGAACCGGCCGGGCAGCGGGTTCCAGGTGGCGTGCAGCGTGCCGAGCACGGCGTAGCAGTCGCGCACGGAGTCGACGAGGATGCGCACCCCGACGAGGTCGTAGATGTCGGAGAAGTCGTGGCCGCGCACGATCATCTTCTGGTACACGGAGTAGTAGTGCTTCGGCCGGCCGGTCACCGTGGAGCGGATCCGGGCCTCGCGCAGCCGTGTCTCGATGTCACCGATCACCCGCTCGAGGTACTGCTCACGGGCCGGCGCGCGCTGCCCGACGAGGCGCACGATCTCCTCGTACATCTTGGGGTGCAGCGTGGCGAAGGACAGGTCCTCGAGCTCCCACTTCACCGTGTTCATGCCCAGGCGGTGGGCCAGCGGGGCGTAGATCTCGAGGGTCTCGCGCGCCTTGATCGCCTGCTTCTCCGGCGACAGGTACTGCAGGGTGCGCATGTTGTGCAGGCGGTCGGCGAGCTTGATGACCAGCACGCGGATGTCGCGGGCCATGGCCACGACCATCTTGCGCACGGTCTCCGCGGCGCTGGCCTCCCCGTACTGCACCTTGTCCAGCTTCGTCACGCCGTCGACGAGGGCGGCGATCTCCTCGCCGAACTCCGCGCGCAGCGACTTCAGGGTGTACCCGGTGTCCTCGACGGTGTCGTGGAGCAGTGCTGCGGCCAGCGTCGGGGCGGTCATGCCCAGCTCGGCCAGGATCTGGGCCACCGCGATCGGGTGGGTGATGTAGGGCTCGCCGGAGCGCCGCTTCTGCGTGCGGTGCAGGTGCGCGGCCGTCTCGTAGGCCTGGACGACCACCTTGGTGTCGCTGCGCGGGTGGAACTGGCGCAGCGTGCGCAGGACCGGGTCGAGGTCGGGGTTGGCCGGGGTGGAGCTGATCATCCGGGACAGGCGCGAGCGCAGGGTGGACTCGACGACGGGCTCGAGTCCCCCGACCACCTCCGGATCTGCCACGGCGAGGACCTCCTGCGGGCGAGTCTACGCAGGGTCGGCGCAGCCGGCTCCCGCGCTGCTGGGGCGTCCCGCGGGAGCGGTGCGGGGCGCGCCTGCGCTCAGCGCTGGGACTTGGTCGTGCGCTTGGGCTGGTTGCGCGGGCCGCTGGCCCGCCGCGCCCTGGCCCGCTGCAGGGCCTCGTCGTCCGCGTCGGCCTCGGGCTCGTCCTCGACGACGGCCGTGGCGGTGGTGCCGCCCGTGGGGCCGCCTGCCCCGGCGGCGGTCGCCTTCGGCCGTGCCGCACTCGCCGACCCACCGCCGCGCGACTGCACCCGCCGGGCCAGGGCCTGCATCTGCGGGTTGCGCTCCATGAGCTGGCACAGGAACGGGGTCGCGATGAAGATCGAGGAGTAGGTGCCCGCGGCGGTGCCGACGAACAGCGCCAGTGCGAGGTCCTTGAGCGTGCCCGCGCCGAGCAGGCCCGCGCCCACGACGAGGATCGAGGCCACGGGCAGCAGCGCCACGATCGAGGTGTTGATCGAGCGGACCAGGGTCTGGTTCAGGGCCAGGTTCGCGGCCTGCGAGTAGGTCTGCCGGCTCTGGCCGAGGATCCCCCGCGTGTTCTCCTTCACCTTGTCGAACACCACGACGGTGTCGTACAGCGAGTACCCCAGGATCGTGAGCACGCCGATGACGGTGCTGGGCGTGACCTCGAACTGGAACAGGGCGTAGACGCCGATGGTGATGACGATGTCGTGGATCAGCGCCACGATGGCGGCCACGGCCATGCGCCAGTCGAAGTAGATCGCCAGGAACACCGCGAGCAGGCCCAGGAACACGGCCAGGGCGGTGACCGCCTTCTGGGTGATCTCCCCACCCCAGGTGGGTCCGACCACCTGGGCCGAGACGTCCTCCACCGTCACGCCA
The DNA here is from genome assembly GCA_025456015.1 of Candidatus Nanopelagicales bacterium. Taxonomy (GTDB): domain Bacteria; phylum Actinomycetota; class Actinomycetes; order S36-B12; family CAIYMF01; genus Prado023. Next base: position 522 of record JALOLK010000032.1, on the reverse strand, counting down.
CAGGTGGTGGCCAGCGCCTCGCGGATCGCCAGGCTCTCGCCCTGCTCCACCGCCTCGGTGGTGATCCGGATCGACTCGTTGCCCAGCTGGGTCGCCGTGGACACCGTGGCGCCGGCGCCCTCAGCCGCCGAGCGCGCCTCGGCGATCGTGCAGCTGGCCGAGGGGACCTGGAACTCCGCACCGCCCGTGAACTCGATGCCCAGGTTCAGGCCGCGCACCAGCAGCCCGCCCAGGGCCACGAGGAAGATGGCCCCGGAGATCGCGTACCAGCGGCGTCGGCGACCCACGAAGTCGTAGGACCGCTCGCCGGAGTAGAGCGCGTTGCCGAACCGGCTCATGCGGGACATGGCTACCGCCTTCCTGCGGGGGCCGCGGGACGCGACGCCGGCGGTCGATCGGGGACGCCGAGCCGCTCCGGGTCGACGCCGGTCCACTTGCTGCCCGACTGGAACCAGCGGGTGGCCGCCAGGATCGCCACGACGGGCCTGGTGAACAGGAACGCCACGACGACGTCCACGACGG
>JALOLK010000031.1 GCA_025456015.1 Candidatus Nanopelagicales bacterium | reverse complement strand
GCGATCCGCAAGGACGTGCTGGCCAAGTGCTACGGCGGCGACATCACCCGCAAGCGCAAGCTGCTGGAGAAGCAGAAGGAGGGCAAGAAGCGGATGAAGATGGTCGGCCGGGTGGAGATCCCCCAGGAGGCCTTCATCGCCGCGCTGAACACGGAGGGTGACGCCGCCGGCGCCAAGGGCAAGTAGTCCGCGGAGGCGGGCCCCCGGGCCGGGCCGCGGTCGGTCCCCGGTTGCCTCCCCGGCGCGCCGAGGGGCAGAGTGGCAGCCAGCCCACTCGCCACCCCACCGGAGGTACGGATGCCCACCATCAGCGGTTCGCTCGACACGCCCCTCCCGCCCCACGCCGACACGGTCGCCCGTGCGATCCAGGAGCGGGTGGCTGCCACCCCCGACAAGCTCGCGTTCGCCTCGCCGGGGCCGAACGACGACTGGTCGCTCACCTACACCTGGCGACAGGCCGGCGACGAGATGACGAAGTTCGGCGCCGGGCTCATCGCGCTGGGCCTGCAGCCCGCCGACCGGGTCGCCATCGCCTCCAACACCAGGACCGAGTGGATCCTGGCCGACGGTGGCGTGATGCTCGCCGGCGGCGCGAACACGACGATCTACCCGAGCACGGCCGAGGACGACTTCGGCTACATCATGACCGACTCCGGCGCCCGCTTCCTGGTCGCCGAGGACGCCAAGCAGGCCGGCAAGGCGCTGTCCCAGCGCGACCAGCTGCCCGATCTCGTGAAGATCATCCTCATCGACGGCGAGGGTGACGGGGACTTCGTGCTCAGCTGGAACACGGTCAAGGAGCTCGGTGCCAAGCACCTCGCCGATGCGCCGAACGCGATCGACGAGCGGGTCGCCCAGCTCACCAGCGAGTCGCTGGCCACCATGATCTACACCTCGGGCACGACCGGGCGGCCCAAGGGCGTGCAGCTGCCGCACCGCTGCTGGGTCTTCGAGGGCGCGAGCATCGACCAGATGAAGATCCTCACTCCGGACGACGTGCACTTCCTGTGGCTGCCGCTGGCCCACTCGTTCGGCAAGGTCCTCATCGCGGCGGCGTACCAGGTGGGGATGCCGACCTACTGCGACGGCCGCGTGCCGAAGCTCATCGAGAACCTGCCCAAGGTGCAGCCCACCGTCATGGCCGGGGTCCCGCGCATCTACGAGAAGATCTACCAGGGCGCCAACGCCAAGGCGAAGGCCGGCGGCGGGGCCAAGGCGAAGATCTTCGACTGGGCCTTCACGACGTCGGCCGACATCAAGGCCAAGCAGCGCGCGGGGCAGTCCGCCGGGGCGTTCGCAGGCCTGAAGATGACGCTCGCCGAGAAGCTCGTGTTCTCCAAGATCAAGGCGCTCACCGGCGGGCGGGTGCGGCTGTTCGTGTCGGGCTCGGCGGCCCTCAACGGCGACGTGGCCCGCTGGTTCGACGCCGCCGGCCTGCCGATCCTCGAGGGCTACGGCCTGACCGAGAACAGCGCGGCCGCGTGTGTGGTCCGCCCGGAGGACATCGTCTTCGGCAAGGTCGGCTCCCCGCTGCCCGGCACCCAGGTGATGATCGCCGAGGACGGCGAGGTGCTGCTGCGGGGCCCGCACGTCATGCAGGGCTACTGGAACCTGCCGCAGGCCAACGCCGAGGCGCTGCTGCCCGACGGCTGGCTGGCCACGGGCGACATCGGTGTCCTCGACGAGGCCGGCCGTCTGAAGATCACCGACCGCAAGAAGGACCTGGTGAAGACCTCGGGCGGCAAGTACATCGCCCCCGGGCAGATCGCCGCGCAGTTCAAGGTGATCTCCAGCCTCGCGTCGAACCTCGTGGTGGTGGCCAACGATCGCAACTACGCCACCGCGCTGGTCTCGCTGGATCCCGAGGCGCTGGAGAAGTTCGGCGCCGACAAGGGCCTGACCGGTGACTTCGCCACGCTGTCCCAGACCGCGGAGGTGCGTGCGGCCATCCAGGCCGACATCGACACCCTCAACGCCCAGCTCAACCGCTGGGAGACGATCAAGAAGTTCACGATCCTCGACCGCGACCTCTCCGAGGAGGCCGGGGAGCTCACCGCGAGCCTGAAGGTGAAGCGCAAGGTCGTCGAGGAGCACTTCGCCGAGCAGCTGGAGGCGATGTACGCCTGATCCGGCGCCGGCCGACCCCCACCCGGGGGTCGGCCGGGCGCTCGGCACGTCACCACGGCCCGGGGGGCCCAGCTGGTCCGGGATCGCCAGTCCCGTCGCGCAATTCGTGAAATTCATGGCGCGTTGCTGTTGCCACGGTGCAGGACGGGCGGCAGAGTGTCCTACGTCACGTCGACGTTTGCCTGCTGTTCCCCCACCCCCCAGCCTGGAGGCCCTGCATGACCCAGATGTCCGGTTCGCTCGACACGCCGCTGCCCCCCACCGCGCCCAACCTGAGCCGGCTGATCCTCGACCGCGTCGCCGCGTCACCGGACCGGCCCGCGTTCGGCAGCCCGACGGACGGCGCCTGGTCCACGATCACGTGGCGCGAGGCCGGCGACGAGATGATGAAGCTGGCCGCGGGCCTCATCGCGCTCGGGCTCAACCTCGAGGACCGGGTGGCGATCGCCTGCAGCACCCGCACCGAGTGGATCCTGGCCGACGGCGCCGTCATGCTCGCCGGCGGCGCGAACACCACGATCTACCCGAGCACCTCCGACGACGACTTCGCCTACATCATGAACGACTCCGGCGCCCGGTTCCTCATCGCCGAGGACGCCAAGCAGGCCGACAAGGCACTGTCGCAGCGCGGCCAGATCGCCGAGCTCACCAAGGTCATCCTCGTCGACGGTGAGGGCGACGGGGACTTCGTCATCTCCTGGGCCCAGGTGCGCGAGCTGGGCGTGGCCAGGCTCGCCGAGGACCCCAAGGTCGTCGAGGACCGCGTCGGGGAGATCACGCCCGCGACGCTGGCCACGATGATCTACACCTCGGGCACGACCGGCCGCCCCAAGGGCGTCATGCTGCCGCACAGCAACTGGGTGTTCCAGGCCTCCAGCATCGAGGCGCTCGGGATCCTCGTGCCCGACGACGTGCACTTCCTGTGGCTGCCGCTGTCCCACGTCTTCGGCAAGGTGCTGCTCGCCGCGCAGTACCAGATCGGCTTCGTGACCTACACCGACGGCCGGGTGCCCAAGATCGTCGAGAACCTGCCGGTGGTGCAGCCGACGGTCATGGCCGGCGTGCCGCGCATCTTCGAGAAGATCTACCAGGGCGCCAATGCCAAGGCCAAGGCCGGTGGCGGGGCGAAGGCCAAGATCTTCTCGTGGGCGTTCGCGACCAGTGCCGACATCAAGGCCAAGCAGCGCGCCGGTCAGGGTGCCGGGCCGCTCGCCGGGCTGCAGATGGCGGTGGCGGACAAGCTGGTGTTCTCCAAGATCAAGGCGCTGACCGGCGGGCGGGTGCGGCTGTTCGTGTCCGGTTCGGCCGCCCTGAACAAGGACGTGGCGCGCTGGTTCGACGCCGCGGGCCTGCCGATCATCGAGGGCTACGGCCTGACGGAGAACACCGCGGCAGCCTGCATCGTGCGGCCCGACGACATGGCCTTCGGCACCGTCGGCCAGCCGTTCCCCGGCACGCTGGTGAAGATCGCCGACGACGGCGAGGTGCTGCTCAAGGGTCCGCACGTCATGCAGGGCTACTGGAACCTGCCCGAGGCGAACGCCGAGGCGCTGCTGCCCGACGGCTGGTTGGCCACGGGCGACATCGGCGTGCTCGACGAGGCCGGCCGTCTGAAGATCACCGACCGCAAGAAGGACCTGGTGAAGACCTCGGGCGGCAAGTACATCGCGCCGGGGCAGATCGCCGCGCAGTTCAAGGTGATCTCGCCGCTGGCCTCGAACCTCGTGGTCCACGCGAACAACCGCAACTACGCCACCGCCCTGGTCTCCCTGGACCCGGAGGCGCTGCAGAAGTTCGCCGACGAGCGCGGCCTGTCCGGCGACTTCGCGACGCTCACGCAGTCCCCGGAGGTGCACGCCCGCGTGCAGGCCGACATCGACGCCCTCAACGCCCAGCTCAACCGGTGGGAGACGATCAAGAAGTTCACGATCCTGCCGCGCGACCTGTCCGAGGAGGAGGGCGAGCTCACCGCGAGCCTGAAGGTCAAGCGCAAGGTCGTCGAGGAGCACTTCGCCGACCTGCTCGACAAGATGTACCAGGACTGAGCACCTCAGCAGTCCCGGCACCGGGCCCCATCCGAGCGCATCGGGTGGGGCCCGGTGGCATGGGTGGCAGGCGCAGCGGTCAGCGGCTGGGGGAGGGGGCCGGACCGCCCGAGGCCGCAGGCGGAGCCGACGCCTGCGGTGCCGACGGGGCCGGGCTGCTCGGGGTGCCCACCCCTGCGCCCACGCCTGCGCCCACCCCCGCCTCGGCCAGGCTGGCCGCACCCCGGACGGTGAGCACCACGTTGGGCCGGCCGTCGTCCTCGCCGAGCACGACGTAGACCGCGAAGCTGGGGGCGGCGAAGCTGTAGAGGCCCGTGTTGGTCGAGGCGGCGCCGACGTACTCGGCGATCGGGACGTACCCGCGCTCGCGCAGCACCGCCACGACGGGCTCGGCCAGGTCCAGCGCGGTGCCGCGATCGGCCAGGAAGGTGGCCGTCCAGGTCCGACGGGGCTCCGAGCCGATGGCGTAGGCGGTGACCACCTCGGTGCCGCGGGGGACCGGCACGTCGGGCCAGTCGGCCGGCAGGTCGGCCCCGGTGAGGTCCCACTGCTCGGCCAGCTGGGCCGACCGGTCGGCGGCGACCGTGACCTGGGTGGGCGTGGGCGTGGGGGAGCCGATGGTCGGCAGCGGCTCGGGCGTCCCCCCACACCCGGCCAGGAGCAGGCCCGCCAGCACGGTCACCACGGCAGCTGAGCGGCGCGGCTGCCCCGCCGCCCGCCGTGCCCTGGCTGCCCGCTGCATGGGGCACACGGTAACCCGGGCACGCGGCTGCGCTGCGTCAGCCACAATGGCCCGATGCCGCAGCAGCCCGTCGGGGAGGTCCCGCCACCCGACGGCGCGCTCCCCGCCGGGTCGGTGTCGGCCTGGGGGCAGCGGCCGTTCGGCATCTACGTGCACGTGCCGTTCTGCGCCTCCCGGTGCGGGTACTGCGACTTCAACACCTACACGGCCCCGGAGCTCGCCGGGGCATCCGGCGTCGACCGGGCGACCTTCGGCGAGCACCTCGCCAGCGAGGTGGGGTTCGCCCGGTCGGTGCTCGGGCAGCGCGAGGTGCCGGTGCAGACCGTCTTCGTCGGCGGCGGCACCCCGACGCTGCTGGCCCCCTCGGCCCTGGCCGGGGTGCTGCGCCGGATCGATGCCGAGTTCGGCCTCGCCCCCGGCGCCGAGGTCACCCTCGAGGCCAACCCCGACTCCGTGGACCCGGCCGCGCTGGCCGCCCTCCGGGAGGCCGGGTTCACCCGGATCTCGTTCGGGATGCAGAGCGCGGTGCCGCACGTGCTGGCGGTGCTCGAGCGCACGCACACCCCCGGCGCGGCCGCCCAGGCGGTCCGGTGGGCGCAGGCCGCCGGGTTCGAGCAGGTCAGCCTGGACTGCATCTACGGCACGCCGGGGGAGTCCCTGGCCGACTGGGCCGCCACGGTCGACGCGGTGCTCGCGACGGGGGTCGAGCACGTCTCGGCGTACGCCCTCATCGTCGAGGACGGCACGCGACTGGCCGCGGCCGTCCGGCGCGGCAGCGTCGCGGTGCCCGACGACGACCTGATGGCCGACATGTACGAGCTGGCCGACGAGCGGTTCGCCGGTGCGGGGCTGCCCTGGTACGAGCTGTCGAACTGGGCCGGGCCGGGGCACGCCTGCCGGCACAACCTCGGGTACTGGCACGGCGACGACTGGTGGGGCGTCGGCCCGGGGGCGCACAGCCATGTGGCCGGGACCCGCTGGTGGAACGTCAAGCACCCCGCTGCGTACCTGCAGCGGATCGCGGCAGGAGCCAGCCCGGGGGCGGGCCGCGAAAGGCTCGACGCACACGCCCGGGCCCTCGAGGAGGTGCTGCTGCGGGTGCGCCTGGCCGAGGGGCTGCCGCTGGTGCTGGTGCCCGACGCGGGTCGCGACCAGGTGGCCGACCTGGTCGCCGACGGCCTGGTGCTGCGGCGCGGCGCGGTGCTGGTCCTCACCCGGGCCGGCCGGCTGCTCGCCGACGCCGTGGTGCGCCGCCTGGTCCCCTGAGGGAGCCGGCCCGCACGCGTCACACGGTCGGGAAGAGCGTGCCCCAGTTCAGGGCCAGGTAGCCCAGCTGCAGGAGGAACAGGCCCATCCCCACGATCCCGACGATGCGTCCGGCGTTCGTGGTGCTGCGCCCGCTCGGGTCCATCCGTCCGGCGTCCATCTCCGCGAGGTCGGCGCGGCCCAGGAAGAAGGCGACGAAGGCCAGTGGGGCGCAGCACAGGATGCCGGCCAGTGCCAGGCCCAGCACCAGCGCGCCGCGGTGCGGCTTGACCGCGCTCATCGCGTAGCCGCCGGGGCCGGGCGGGAAGGCGGGCGGGAAGGCGCCCGGTCCGGCCGGGTACGCCCCCGGCGGCGGCGGGTAGGCGCCCGGCGGCGGCGGGTAGGCGCCCGGCTGGCCGGCCATGGGTGGTGGCGGCGGGAACGCCGGCTGCCCGGTCGGGGGCGGCAGGGGCGGCGGCGGGACGTCGTCCGCAGGGCCCGGCGGCGTCGGGGCGCTCGGCTCCTCGGGCTCGGGCGTCAGGGCGCCGCCGAGCGGCTCGTCCGGCGGGGTGGGCGGCTGGGTCATGGCACTCCTTGGCGTCGGGACGACGCCTGCAGGCTACGCCGCGGCCGGCCCGCGATGCCGCAGGTGCCGCCGGTGCCGCTCCGTGCGCGGCCGGCGGCTCACGCGTCCGGCGCCGTGACCAGGTCGATCGCCTCCTCGACCCGGGCCAGCAGCGCGGGGTCGAGGTCGGCGTAGCTGCGGACCGCGCCGAGGATCCGTCGCCAGGCCGCGGCCTCGTCGGGGGGCCAGCCCAGGGCCGCGCACACCCCCGCCTTCCACGGCTGGCCGCGGGGCACCACCGGCCAGGCAGGGATCCCCAGCGCTGCCGGCTTCACGGCCTGCCACACGTCCACGTACGGGTGCCCCAGCACCCGGGCGTGCGGCGCCCAGCGCCGCTCCACCTCGGCCGCGATGCGGGACTCCTTCGAGCCGGCCACCAGGTGGTCGACGAGCACCACCAGGCGCCGACCCGGGCCGGGCGCGAAGGCCGGGACGAGCGCGGCCAGGTCGTCGATGCCGCCGAGTGGCTCGACCACGACCCCCACCTCGCGCAGGTCGTCACCCCAGACCCGCTCGACGAGCTCAGCGTCGTGGCGTCCCTCGACCCAGATGCGGGACTCCCGGGCGACCCTGGCCGGCCCACGCGGGCCGGCGATGGAGCCCGAGGCGGTCCTGGCCGGTGCGGTCGCCGCTGGCGGGTGCGCGGGCGGGCGCACCAGCGTCACGGTGCGGCCCTCCAGCAGGAACGCCGCCGGCTCGGCGGGGAACACCCGTCGGGCGCCGCGTCGGTCCTCGAGCCGCACCGCCCAGCCCGTGGCGGTCCTCTCCCAGCCGATCACCGCGCCGCACCAGCCCGAGCTCGCGCACTCGACCACCAGGCCGAGCTCGCCGGGCACCTCGGCGACCCGTGGCGCCCGTGGGTGGCGGCCAGCGGCGAGGACGTCGGGTCCGTAGCGGTCGTGCACCCGGCTGACCCTAGCCGTCGCCGTCCCCCCGGCCCGGGACCCGCCGGGCCTCCCCGAGGGCTGCGCGATAGATGGCCGCGAGCTCGTGGTCGGTGAGCGCGACCGGGTTGCCGGCCATGCTGCTCGCCCGCGCGGACGCTGCGACCACCGCGTCGACCTGGTCGGCCCGCAGGCCGTGCGCAGCCAGCGGGGGGATCCCCAGGTCGGCCACGAGCCGCTCGATCCAGGTGATGCCGTCCTCCGCCGACACGTCAGGATCACCCGTGAGCCACCGGGCGACGTCGTCGAACCGGGCCACCAGTGCGGCGTCGGCCCGGGCCAGGTTGGCCCGGCAGACCGGGGCGAGCAGCGCCGCGCAGATCGCGCCGTGGGCCGCTCCGGTGAGACCGCCGAGCACCCCGGCGAAGCCGTGCACGGCGCCCAGCTTGGCGTTGGCCAGGGCCAGCCCGCCGACCAGCGAGCACAGGGCCAGGTCGGTGCGCGCCGTGAGGTCGGAGCCGTCGGCGTGGGCGGCCCGCAGCGACCGCCCGGCGGCCAGCAGGCCGGTACGTGCCCAGCCGTCGGTCATCGGGTTGGCCCGGTTGGAGACGTAGGGCTCGAGGCACTGGGTGAGGGCGTCCATGCCGGCGGCCGCGGTGACCGCGGGTGGGCAGCCGAGGGTGAGCTCGGGGTCCACGACGGCGTGGCGCGGCACCATCCGCGGGTGGCGCAGGCTCACCTTGACGCCGTGCTCGGGCACCGCGAGCACGGCGTTGGCGGTGACCTCGGCCCCGGTCCCGGAGGTCGTGGGCGCAGCCACGAGTGGCAGCGGATCCTGGACGATCGGCTGCCCGCGTCCGACCACCTCGAGGTAGTCCATCGGGTCGCCACCGTTGGCCAGCAGCATCGCCGTCGCCTTGGCCAGGTCGATCGCGCTGCCCCCGCCGATGGCGAGCACGACGTCGGCATCGACCTGTCGGCCGAGGTCAGCGGCGCGACGGGCGTCGTCGACGGTCGGCTCCCCGGCCACGCTGACGACCGCGAGCGCGCTGGCCGCTGAGCGCAGCGGGGCGAGGCGAGGCTCGACGCGCTGCGGCGTGGCGCCGGTCACCACGAGCACCCGCTCGCCGAGCCCCGCCACGATCGCGGGCAGCTCGGCGGCCCGCCCGGCGCCGAAGGAGATGCGCGCGGGGAGGGCCAGGTCGAACGGCGCCGTCATGGGAGCCGGCGGGGCGGCCGCCCAGCCCCGCGACACGCGGCCCGGGCGAGGGGCCCGCCGCCCGTGGCGGTGTCGGGGGGCCGGCTCACGCGGGGGTCGACCAGCCCTCCGGCTCGACCGGGGCCACCGCCGCGAACTTCACCGAGGAGCGCGGGACCGCCATCATCGGGGCCACCGCGTCGCGCCACGTCGCGTAGTGGGGTGTCTCCTTGTGGGCCGCCGCCCCGGCCTCGTCGCGGTACACCTCCACGAGCACGACGTGCGCGGGGTCGGCGAGGTCCTGGACCACGTCGAAGCGCAGCACGCCGGGCTCGGCCAGCGAGGCCGCCGCGTTGGCACGGGTGGCCTCGAGGAACGCCGCGACCCGGTCGGGCACCACGTGGACGTCGACATGCACGATGAGCATGGCCCGATTCTGGCCGCGCCGGGCGCCCCATGCCCAGTGGCGGTCGTGCGGCGCCCCGATCCGATCGCGTTCGGTTCGCGCGCGATCGACCCACCGAGACCGATCGCGATCGTGCCACCCGTTCACGAGATCGAACGCGATCGCGGGTCGGGCGTAGAATGGCACTCCGGTCGGCCGAGTGCTAAGCCGTGGTGGAGCGCCGGGCGCGGATCGCGTGGGAGGAGGCCCGCTGATGCTGGACGAACGCAAGCTCGCGGTGCTGCGGGCCATCGTCGAGGACTACGTGCGCACCCACGAGCCGGTGGGGTCCAAGGCGCTCGTGGAGCGCCACGCCCTGGGCGTCTCGCCGGCCACGATCCGCAACGACATGGCCGTGCTCGAGGAGGAGGGGTTCATCGCCCAGCCGCACACGAGCGCCGGGCGGATCCCCACCGACAAGGGCTACCGGCTGTTCGTCGACCGGCTGTCGGCGGTCAAGCCGCTGAGCCCGGCCGAGCGCCGCGCGATCGAGCGCTTCCTCGGCGGTGCGGTCGACCTCGACGACGTCATGGGGCGCAGCGTGCGGCTGCTCGCCCAGCTCACCCGCCAGGTGGCGCTCGTGCAGTACCCCTCACTCACCAGCTCCGCGGTGCGCCACGTGGAGCTCGTCACGCTCAGCGAGCACCGCATCCTGCTGGTGCTCATCGCCGACACCGGCCGGATCGAGCAGCGGGTCGTCGAGGTGCCGGCATCGCTGGACGACGCCACCCTGGCGCGGCTGCGCGTGGACCTCAACGAGGCCGTCGGGGGGCGGGCCTTCACCGGTGTCGCCGATCGCGTCGCCGACCTGCCCGAGCGCTTCGACGAGGCCAGCCGCCCGACCGTGTCGGTGGTCCTGGCCACGCTGCTCGAGACGGTGGTCGAGCGCCACGAGGAGCGCGTGGTCCTCGGTGGCACGGCCAACCTCACCCGGTACGTGGACGGCTTCGGGGGCCTGCAGCCGGTGCTCGAGGCGCTCGAGGAGCAGATGGTGCTGCTGCGCCTGCTCGGCGAGACGGGTGCCGACATCACCGTGACGATCGGCCACGAGAACCCGGTCGCCGGCATGAGCGGCACGTCCGTGGTGAGCGCCGGCTACGGCCCGACGCGCGACTCCGTGGCCCGGCTGGGCGTCGTGGGCCCCACGCACATGGACTACCCGAGCACGATGGCGTCGGTGCGGGCCGTGGCCCGCTACCTCGGCCAGCTGCTGCGCACCGAATAGGACTGGAGCCCGTGGCCAACGACTACTACGCGCTGCTCGGCGTGCCGAGGGATGCGACGGCGGACGAGATCAAGCGCGCCTACCGCAAGCTGGCGCGTGAGCTGCATCCCGACGTCAACCCCGACCCGGCGACGCAGGAGCGCTTCAAGGAGGTCACGTCGGCCTACGAGGTGCTCTCCGACCCCGAGAAGCGCCAGATGTACGACCTGGGCGCCGACCCGCGCAGCCCCGGCGGCAACCCGTTCGGGCCGGGCGGCCAGGGCTTCGGCTTCGGCGACATCATGGACGCCTTCTTCGGCGGGGGCCAGGCCCGCGGGCCCAAGCCGCGGGTGCGTCGCGGCCAGGATGCGCTGATCCGGGTGACCATCGACCTGGCCGAGGCCGCGTTCGGCGCGGTCAAGGAGCTGCAGGTCGACACCGCACTGGTCTGCTCGACCTGCACGGGCACCGGGTGCGCGCCCGGCTACCAGCCCAGCGAGTGCTCGATGTGCCGGGGCCGCGGCGAGATCCAGTCCGTGCAGCGCTCGTTCCTGGGCCAGGTGATGACCTCGCGGCCGTGCCCCCAGTGCCAGGGCTACGGCACGGTCATCCCGCACCCCTGCGCGGAGTGCAGCGGCGAGGGCCGCGTGCGCACCCGGCGCACCCTCAAGGTCAAGATCCCGGCCGGCATCGACGACGGCACCCGCATCCAGCTCTCCGGCGAGGGTGAGGTGGGCCCCGGGGGCGGGCCGGCCGGGGACCTCTACGTCGAGGTGAGCACCCGGCCGCACCCGGTGTTCCAGCGCCGGGGCGACGACCTGCACTGCTCGGTGGCGCTGCCGATGACGGCCGCCGCCCTGGGCACCGTGCTGACGCTGGAGACCCTCGACGGCGTCGAGGAGGTCGAGATCCGCCGCGGCACCCAGGCCGGGCACGTCGTCACGCTGCGCGCCCGGGGCGTGCCGCACCTGCGCGGCTCGGGCCGTGGGGACCTGCTCGTGCACGTCGACGTGCAGACCCCCACCCGTCTCGACGCCCGCCAGGAGGAGCTGCTGCGCGAGCTCGCGGCCCTGCGCAACGAACAGCAGGTGGAGTCCACCGCGACGTTCCAGTCCCCGGAGCAGCAGGGGTTGTTCTCGCGCATCAAGGACGCGTTCAGCGGCCGATGAGCGCCGCGCTCTACCTGGTCGCCCCCGAGGTGGCCGCGGCGGCGCAGCCCGGGGCCCTGGTCCGCCTCGACGGGCCGGAGGGCCGCCACGCGGTGACGGTTGCCCGCACGGCGGTGGGGGAGCGGATCGACCTCGCGGACGGGGCCGGCACCCTGCTGCGCGTGGTCGTCGAGGCCGTGCAGGGCCGCGAGGCGCTGCAGGCCCGGGTGCTCGAGCGCATCGTGGCGGCCGAGCCCGACCCGCGGGTCGTGGTCGTGCAGGCGCTGCCGAAGGGCGAGCGCGGCGAGCTCGCGGTCGAGGTGCTCACCGAGGTGGGCGTCGACGAGGTGGTCCCGTGGTCGGCGCAGCGCTGCGTGGTCCGCTGGGTGGGCGACAAGGCCGTGCGGGGTCCCGCGCGCTGGGCGGCCACTGCCCGTGCCGCCGGCAAGCAGGCCCGCCGGGCCCGCCACCCGGTGGTGGCCCCCCTGGCCAGCACGGACGAGCTGGTCGCCCGGATCCGCAGTGCTGCCGTCGGCCTCGTGCTGCACGAGGAGGCCGCCGAGGCCCTGGGGGCGGTCGCACTGCCGGGCGCCGGCGAGATCGTGCTGGTCGTCGGCCCCGAGGGCGGCGTCGCCCCGGAGGAGCTCGACCGGCTGGTCGCGGCCGGGGCCCGCGCGGTCCGGCTCGGCCCCAGCGTGCTGCGCACCTCGACGGCCGGTGCCGTGGCCGCGGGGATCGTGCTGTCGCGCACCGGCCGCTGGTCCTGACGTCCACCTCACCTCGCTCACTCCCGCCCCGCCGCCCCGCCCGGCTCGCCCGCTCCGCCGTGCCCCGCCCCGTCCCGTCCCGTCCCGCCCCGCCCCGGCGTGCCCCGCCCCGTCCCGGCGTCCCGTCCCGCCCCGCCCCGGATCGCGTTCGGTTCGCGACCAGCGGGGGCTCGCAGATCGATCGCGATCCCGCCTTGGGCGGCGCAGATCGAACGCGATCCGGGCTCGGCACGGTGCCTGCGCCGGCTGCGGGGGTGCGACAGCGGCGCGGTGCGGCAGGATGCCGCCATGACGGACTGCCTGTTCTGCAAGGTCGTCGACGGCACGATCCCGGCCACGATCGTGGAGCGCACCGAGACCACCGTGGCGTTCCGCGACATCGCGCCGGTCTCGCCGACCCACGTCCTGGTGGTGCCCACGCGGCACGTCGCCGACCTCGACGAGGCCGTGGCCACCGATCCGGGCATCGCCGCCGACCTGCTCACCCAGTGCGCCCGGGTCGCCGCGCGCGAGGGCCTGGCCGACGGCTACCGCGTCGTGATCAACACCCGGTCCGACGGCGGGCAGACCGTGCAGCACCTGCATGCGCACGTGCTGGGCGGTCGGCCGCACGCCTGGCCCCCCGGCTGAGCCGCTGCCGAGGGGCCACGGGCTGGGCCGATTGCGGTCGTGTGGCGCGGCAGGGCCCCGGCCGGCCTACCCTTGAGCCGAGATGACTGAACCCTCCCTGCGCTCCGAGCGCATCCAGCACACCGTGATCGTGCCCGCGAGCCTGGACATGGTCGCGGTCACCGGGGTCGGCGACGAGGTCCTGCGCGCCATCGAGTCCGAGTTCCCCGGCGTCGACATCCACGTCCGCGGCAACCAGATCACCCTGAGCGGCGCCGCAGCCGACCTGCACCTGGCCGAGCGACTCTTCGACGAGATCGTGTCGATCGTGCGCACCGGCCAGGGCATGAGCCCGGACGCCGCACGTCGTGCGCTGGCGATCCTGCGCGCCGCCCCCGAGGAGCGCCCGGCCGAGGTGCTCACCGCGAACATCCTGAGCAACCGCGGACGCACGATCCGGCCCAAGACGCTGAACCAGAAGCGCTACGTCGACGCGATCGACCAGCACACGATCGTGTTCGGCATCGGCCCGGCGGGCACCGGCAAGACCTACCTCGCCGTGGCCAAGGCCGTCCAGGCGCTGCAGGCCAAGCGCGTGAACCGGATCGTGCTGACCCGTCCGGCAGTCGAGGCCGGCGAGCGCCTGGGCTACCTGCCCGGCACGCTGTCGGAGAAGATCGATCCCTACCTGCGGCCGCTCTACGACGCGCTGCGCGACATGCTCGACCCGGACTCGATCCCCCGGCTGCTCACCTCCGGCACCATCGAGGTCGCCCCGCTGGCCTACATGCGCGGGCGGACGCTCAACGATGCCTTCGTGATCCTCGACGAGGCGCAGAACACCTCGCCGGACCAGATGAAGATGTTCCTCACCCGCCTGGGCTTCGGCTCCACGATGGTGGTGACGGGTGACGTGACCCAGGTGGACCTGCCCGGCGGCACCGAGTCCGGGCTCAAGGTCGTGCAGCGGATCCTCGACGGCGTGCGCGACGTCAGCTTCAACCACCTGACGGCGCACGACGTCGTCCGGCACAGCCTGGTCACCGACATCGTGCAGGCCTACGGCCGGTGGGACGAGGCCCAGGGCGGTGCGCCGCGAGGTCCGCGCGCGACCCGCCCGGCCCAGCGGCGGCGCTGATGGCCGTGGTCGACGTCGACGACCGACGGGCGGGGGCTGCTGCCGGCGGCACGCCGCGGCCGGCCGTCGCCGTCGATGCCGACGCGCTCGTCGCGCAGGCCCAGTTCGTGCTCGCCCACCTCGGCCTGCACCCCGACACCGAGCTGGCCCTCAGCCTGGTCGACGTCGAGGAGATGGCCGCCCTGCACGAGCAGTGGCTGGACCTGCCCGGGCCCACCGACGTGCTGAGCTTCCCCATGGACGAGCTGCGCATCCCCGAGCCCGGGGCCGTCGCCGGGCCGGGCGTGCTCGGGGACGTGGTCCTGTGCCCGGTGGTGGCCGCTGAGCAGGCGGCTGCGGCCGGCCACGGCGTCGCCGCCGAGCTCGAGCTGCTGCTGGCCCATGGGATCCTGCACCTGCTCGGCCACGACCACGCCGAGCCCGAGGAGCACGCGGTGATGTTCGGCCTGCAGGACCAGCTGCTCGTCGCCTGGCGCGAGGCCGGCGGCGCGGGCCCCACGGCGGGTCGGCCATGAGCGACCTCGACTGGACCCTGCTGGCCCTGGCGATCGCCGCGGTCCTGCTCGCGGGCCTGCTCGTGGCCGCGGAGACCGCGATCGGGCGCGTGTCGCGCAGCCGGGTGGAGGAGCTCGTGCGCGAGCGCCCCGGCAAGGCGACGGAGCGGCTGCGCGATCTCATCGAGGAGCGGGCCCGCTACGTCAACGTCGTGCTGTTCCTGCACACCACGTTCGCAGTCGCCGCGACCGCCCTGGTCACCTACCTGTGCGTCGAGGCCCCCGCCTGGGGGCCGTTGGCCGGCCTGGGCATCGCGCTGGCGATCATGACGGTCGTCATGTTCGTGGCCCTCGGCGTCGCCCCGCGCACGCTGGGCCGCCAGCACGCCGACGTGATCGCCCTGCGCTCGGCCAAGTTCGCCATGATGGCCGCGGCGGTGCTCGGCCCGCTGGTCTCGCTGCTCATCCTCGTGGGCAACGCGCTCACCCCCGGACGGGGCTACCGCGAGGGCCCGTTCTCCTCGACCGCGGAGCTGCGCGAGCTGGTGGACCTCGCCGAGGCCGACCAGGTGATCGACGACGAGGACGCGGCGATGCTGCACTCGGTCTTCGAGCTGGGCGACACGCGGGTGCGCGAGGTGATGGTCCCGCGCACGGAGATGGTCTGGATCGAGCGGCACAAGACCCTGCGCCAGGCCATGTCGCTGGCGCTGCGCTCGGGCTACTCGCGCATCCCGGTCATCGGCGAGGGTCCCGACGACGTGGTCGGCGTGTTCTACCTCAAGGACGTGGTCCGGCGGATCTTCGAGCACCGCGAGGCCGAGCACGCCGAGCGGATCGACTCGCGGATGCGCCCGGCCACATTCGTGCCCGACTCGATGCTCGTCGACGACCTGCTGCGCGACCTGCAGAGCCGCCGGGTCCACATCGCCATCGCGATCGACGAGTACGGCGGCACTGCCGGGCTGGTCACCATCGAGGACGTGCTCGAGGAGATCGTGGGTGAGATCACCGACGAGTACGACACCGAGCTGCCCGAGTCCGAGCGGCTGGCCGGCGGGGGCCTGCGGCTCAGCGCGCGGATGCACGTGGAGGACGCCGCCGAGCTGCTCGGCTTCGACATCGACGCCGATGAGGAGGGCGTGGACACGATCGCTGGGCTCATCGCCAAGCGGCTGGGCAAGGTGGCGGTGCCGGGCACCTCGATCACCGAGCACGGCTGGGTGCTCACGGCCGAGCAGGCCGCGGGCCGGCGCAACCGGGTCACGACCATCCTGGCCGAGCCGGTGGTGCCGGGCGCGGGCGCGGAGCCGGCCGGCATCCCGGGGGCCACGGGGTCCGCGGGCGCCAACGGCGGGGGCCGGGGATGAGCCTGGACGCCGGACCGCCCGGGCACCGCAGCGGGTTCGTGGCCATCGTCGGGCGACCCAACGCGGGCAAGTCCACGCTGACCAACGCCCTGGTCGGGCAGAAGGTGGCCATCACCTCGAGCAAGCCGCAGACCACGAGGCGGGTCATCCGCGGCATCATCCACCGGCCCGAGGCGCAGGTGGTGCTCGTCGACACCCCGGGCATCCACCGCCCGCGCACCGTGCTCGGCGAGCGGCTCAACGCCATGGTCGAGGAGCAGTGGGCGCAGGTCGACGCCATCGCGCTGTGCCTGCCGGCCGACGAGGCGATCGGCCCGGGGGACCGGCGCATCGCCAGCCGGCTGGCCGGGGCCACCCACGGGGGCCGGCGCACCCCGGTGCTGGCCGTGGTGACCAAGACCGACCGGGTGGACCGGGCCGCGCTCGCCGCGAAGCTGGCTGCCGTGGGGGCGCTGGGCGAGGAGGCCGGGGTGCCCTGGGCGGCGGTGGTGCCGGTCTCGGCGACCCGGGGCGACCAGCTCGAGGACGTCGTGGCCGAGTTCGTCGCGGCCCTGCCGCCGGGTCCGCCGCTCTACCCGCAGGGCGAGCTCACCGACGAGCCCGAGGCCATCCTGGTCGCCGAGCTCATCCGCGAGGCCGCGCTCGAGGGCGTCACCGACGAGCTGCCCCACTCGATCGCCGTGGTCGTCGAGGAGATGGTCCCGCGCGAGGGTCGGCCCGAGGACCGTCCGCTGCTCGACATCTTCGCCGAGCTCTATGTCGAGCGGCCCTCGCAGAAGGCCATCGTCATCGGCGCCAAGGGGGCCCGGCTGCGCGACGTGGGCACCCGGGCGCGGGCGAGCATCGAGGCCATGCTCGGCACGCCGGTGTACCTGGACCTGCACGTGAAGGTCGCCAAGGAGTGGCAGCGCGACCCCAAGCAGCTGCGCCGCCTGGGCTTCTGAGCGCTGGACCGGCCGCGGCTCAGGCAGGGTCGGGCTGCGACGGATCCACGGTCGGCTCGGCGTCCGCGGCGCTGGGGGCCCGCTCGGCGGCCTCGAGCTCGGCCAGCTCCGGGATCAGCTCGTAGCGGTGGCCGTAGGCCGAGGCCACCGAGACGATGACCGCCGTGAGCGGGATGGCCACCAGGCCCCCGATCCAGCCGAACAGGGCGATGCCGAC
Source organism: Candidatus Nanopelagicales bacterium (assembly GCA_025456015.1). Classification (GTDB taxonomy): domain Bacteria; phylum Actinomycetota; class Actinomycetes; order S36-B12; family CAIYMF01; genus Prado023. Next base: position 5,706 of record JALOLK010000031.1, on the reverse strand, counting down.
CACGACCGAGGCGAACGCCACGGCCGGGTGGATGTCCATGGTGCGCCGGCTCACGCGCGGCACGAGGATGTAGTTCTCCAGCTGCTGGTAGAGCGTGGCGAAGATGACGATGACCAGGGCCGTCCTCGGCTCGGTGAAGACCGTCGCCAGCAGCGGCAGGGCGATGCCGAGGTAGGTGCCGATCACCGGCAGGAACTGGCTGGTCACGCCGACCCAGAGCGCCATCGGCAGCCAGTAGGGCACGTCGAGCCAGGCGAACGCCATCGCGTGGGCGACCGTGGAGATCAGCGCGAGCAGCGCCTTGCTCACGACGTACCCGCCGGTCTTGCTCACCGTGGTGTCCCACACGGAGACGAAGACCTCCTGACGGCTGGCCGGCATGAGTCGCCCGATCGCGCGGCGCAGGCGCGGGGCGTCGGCGGCGAAGTAGAACGCGAACAGGGCCACGGCGGCCAGCTGGAAGATCCAACCGGCCAGGGCGCTGAGGATGCCCACCACGCCGCCGGCCAGGTCGGTGGCGATGTTGGCGATCTGGCTGGTGTTCGTGTTGAGGGTGTCGGCCAGCGCGTTGGGGTCGAAGGTGAGGCCGAACGTCTCGTTGAGCCACGAGATGAACGTGCGCGCGAAGGTGGGGATCGACTGGGCGAGGTCGGCCATCTGGGAGAAGAACGCCCCGCCGAACGCGACGACCAGCCCGGTGACCGCGAGGAACCCACCGATGAGCACGATGCCCACCGACGTGCCGCGGCGCAGGCCCCGGGCGTGCAGGGCCCGGATGACCGGCTCCATCGAGATGGCCAGCAGCCAGGCCAGCAGCACCGACAGCAGCAGCGCGTCGATCCGGCCGAACGCCCAGATGGCCAGGCGCACGGCCAGGAACACCGCGGCCAGCAGCAGCGCCGAGCGGTAGAGCCGGGCGTTGTCGAAGGCGATGAGCAGCGGCTCGCGGCGCGAGCGGCCCGGGGTCAGGTGGACCCCGACCGAGGACCCGTCCGGAGGGACCGCGTGGTCGGCGCCGCCGTGCAGGCCGGTGGCGGTGACGGTGGTGACGACCGGCGGTGGCGGATCGGCGACAGGATCCGCCTGTGCGCGCAGGTCCACCGCTGGGACCGGCTCGACGGGCGTGCTCCCGTGCGCCCCCGGCGGGTTGGGCCGCTGCTCCACGGGGGCCACAGTACGGCGGCGCTGCGACACCGGAGGGGCCGGCGCCGGACATCCCCCGGGGCCGGGCCCGATTGCCGGCCAGTCCCGTCCGCGAGGGGCGAGAATGGGCCGGTGCCCACGTACCGCGACTCCGCCGTCGTGCTGCGCACGCACCCGCTCGGCGAGGCCGACCGGATCATCACCCTGCTCACCCGCGAGCACGGGCGGGTGCGGGCCGTGGCGCGTGGGGTGCGACGTACCGCGTCACGGTTCGGCGCGCGGCTGGAGCCCATGGGCCTGGTCGACGTGCAGCTGCACACCGGCCGCTCCTTGGACTCGATCAACCAGGCGGAGTCCCTCTACTCCTTCGGGGCCGACCTGGCCGGGGACTACCCCCGCTGGACCGCGGCGCAGGCGATCTGCGAGACCGCCGAGCGGCTCACCCCGGAGGAGCGCGAGCCAGCCGTGCAGCAGTTCCAGCTGCTCGTGGGCGGGTTGCGTGCGCTCGTCGAGCGGGCGCACGCCCCGGGCCTGGTCCTCGATGCCTACCTCGTCCGCTCGCTGGCGGTGGCCGGCTGGGCGGCCTCCTTCGACGGCTGCGCCCGGTGCGGCGAGCCCGGGCCGCACCGCAGCTTCAGCCTGCCGGGCGGCGGGGCGTTGTGCGCGGACTGCCGGGTGCCCGGCTCGGCCACGCCGCGGCCCGGCACCCTGGAACTGCTCGGCGCGCTGCTGGCCGGGGACTGGGTGGTGGCCGACGCCTCCGAGGAGCGCGCCCGCCGGGAGGCCTCCGGCCTGGTGAGCGCCTACCTGCAGTGGCACCTCGAGCGGCAGCTGAAGTCGCTGCCCCTGGTCGAGCGCACCTGACCCTGGCCCCCCTCCGCCCGGCGCCTCCGCCCGCACCCTCCGCCCGCACCCTGCGCCGATTGCGTTCGGTCTCGATCAACAGAGGGCTCCACGATCGATCGCGATCCGCCCTCGGGTGACGCAGATCGAACGCGATCCGTGAGCCCGATGCCGGGCTGCCAGCAGCCGTCCGGCTTGCACCCGGGCCGGGGGTCGGTGGCGCGGCTCCGGTTGCGTTCGGTTTCGGTTGGTTGGGCGCTCCGAGACCGATCGCGATCCGCCTCCGGGCGCCGCAGATCGAACGCGATCCGCGCGGGGCGGCGCCAGGTCTCCATTCACCCGTCCGGCTGCACCGGGGCCGGGGGTCGGTGGAGCGGCTCCGGTTGCGTTCGGTTTCGGTTGGTTGGGCGCTCCGAGACCGATCGCGACCCGCCCCGGGGTGACGCAAACCGAACGCGATCCGCGTGACGGCGGCCGGAGGCTGGCGAGCGGGCGTGGCAGTGGGGGCGGGGCGTGGCAGTGGGGGCGGGGCGTGGCAGTGGGGCCGGGACGCGGCAGTGGGGCGGGGACGGTCAGTGGCGGCGGTGGTGCCAGCCGCCGGTGCGGCCGCGTGCGGCGCGCAGGGACTCGAACGCCGCCTGGCGCTCGGCCTGCGAGGCCCCGGTCCGGGTGAGGTGCCATTCAAGGGCGTGCTCGGCGTAGTGCGCCTTCGCCTGCGGCCGTGCCTGCGTGATCATGAGCAGCGCCTCGCCGGGGTCGTAGCCCTGGTCGAGCAGCACCGCGTAGGCCATGGACGGCCCGCGGGTCTGGCCCAGTGCGCAGTGGGCCAGCAGCACGCTACCGGGCACGGTGAGGGCCTCGCGGGCGAAGGCCACCCCGCTGTCGAACCAGCCCTCGGCGGTCCCGTCGGCGTCGTCCTCGGTGCCGGCCTGGTGGTACACGACGTCCGGGGCGATCGCGGCCACCAGCCCGGCATCCGAGGTCTCGGTGCGGCAGTCGAGGATGTGCGTGAGCCCGTGCTGGCCGCGCAGCTCGCCGATCACGGTGGCCGGGTCGGCGTCACCGCTGCGCAGGGAGCCGCCGACGTAGAGGAAGTCGGTCACCCGGTGCGCGTTGGCCCAGACGGGGTGCCCGGGGCCGTCAGCCTCCGACCCGGCTGGTCTGCGCTGGTCCTGCTCGTCGACCACGTCGGCAGGATCGCACCTGATGGGCCTGCTTGGCGATGCGGGGCAATCCCGTTCGGTCTCGATCAGATGGGTGCCCCGAGATCGAACGGGATCGGCTCCGGGGCGACCGAGACCGAACGCGATCCGGGCGAGGGTGCGAGGAGGCCCGCGGGTGCGCGGAGTGCGACACGGCCGTGATCGGCGGGAGGATGCGCGCATGGTCCAGGGCAACGGTCAGCCGCCGACGGGCTCCGCACGCACCCGTCCCGAGCCGCACGCCTCTGGGGTGCGACCCCCGGCGATCCCGGCCGAGCTGGTCCCGCGGCACGTGGCGCTGGTGATGGACGGCAACGGCCGCTGGGCGAAGGACCGCGGCCTGCCGCGCACCGCCGGGCACGAGGCCGGCGAGGGGGCGCTGCTCGACGTCGTCCACGGGGCGCTGGAGCTCGGCGTGCCGTACCTGTCGGCCTACGCGTTCTCCACGGAGAACTGGAAGCGCTCCCCGGATGAGGTCCGCTTCCTCATGGGCTTCAACCGCGACGTCATCCGGCGCCGTCGCGACCAGCTGCACGAGCTCGGCGTGCGCATCCGCTGGGCCGGCCGCCGGCCCCGCCTGTGGGGCAGCGTGATCAGCGAGCTCGAGCGGGCCGAGGAGCTCACCGCCGGCAACACCGGCATGACGCTGGCCATGTGCGTGAACTACGGCGGCCGCGCCGAGATCGCCGACGCCGCCGCCGCGCTGGCCGCGGACGTCAGGGCGGGCCGGGTGCACCCGGCCGACGTCGACGAGGCGGTCTTCGCCAGCTACCTCGACGAGCCGGACATGCCCGACGTGGACCTGTTCGTGCGCTCGTCGGGCGAGCAGCGCACCTCGAACTTCCTGCTGTGGCAGTCGGCCTACGCCGAGTTCGTGTTCCTCGACACCCTGTGGCCCGACTTCGACCGGCGCCACCTCTGGTACGCCTGCGAGGTGTTCGCCTCCCGCGACCGTCGCTACGGCGGCGCGGAGCCGAACCCGGTGCCCACCAGCTGACCGGACCTAGATCGCACCCACCAGCTTGGCCACGCCCATGCCCAGCACCGCCACGTTCACGAGCACCCGCAGCGCCCGGCTGCCCGGCGAGACGACCGGCCAGGAGACCGCCGTCAGCCACGTCAGGAACAACCCGATGAGCACGAGCAGGCTGCCGGCCCACGGGGCACGGACGGCCAGGCCGACGAAGAGCATGATCCCCAGGAGCACCGGGACCAGCCACGCCGGCAGCAGCTGCATCCGAACCAGCACCGGCGCGCTGAGCTCCTCGAACCGCACCCGCGCATCGCTGCGCGGGGCCGCCGATCGGCCCCCCGCACCTGTCGGGGGGCCCGATGGGCGCGGGGCCGCGGCGGCGGGTCGGGACTGGGTGGGCGGGCTGGGATAGCCCTCCGGGCGGTGCGCGCGCTTCTTGGCCATGGGCAGATTGTCGCCGAACGGGCCGCGCTGCGGCAGGTAGGGTTGGGCGGCGAACCGGGGCCCGGCACGCGAGGCCCCCGCCCCCCGGACCACCTGGAGTGACCCCATGGCCAAGCCGACCAAGCCCGACGCCCGCGTCGAGGCCGTCGTCAACCTCAGCAAGCGCCGCGGCTTCGTGTTCCCCAGCTCGGAGATCTACGGCGGCACGCGCTCGGCCTGGGACTACGGCCCGCTCGGCGTGGAGCTCAAGGACAACGTCCGACGGCAGTGGTGGCAGGCGGTCGTGCGCGGGCGCGACGACGTCGTGGGCCTGGACTCCTCGGTCATCCTCGCGCCCCAGGTCTGGGAGGCCTCCGGCCACGTCAGCGCCTTCGTGGACCCGCTCACCGAGTGCAAGCAGTGCCACAAGCGCTGGCGGGCCGACCAGCTGTTGGAGTCCTTCGAGGAGAAGCACGGCCGGGCGCCGAGCGGCCTCGAGGAGATCGTGTGCACCGCGTGCGGCACCCGCGGGCAGTTCACCGAGCCGCGTGACTTCAACGGCATGCTGCGCACGATGGTCGGCCCCGTCGAGGACGCCGGCGCGCTGCACTACCTGCGCCCGGAGACCGCCCAGGGGATCTTCGTGAACTACCTCAACGTCGCGAACACCTCGCGCAAGAAGCCGCCGTTCGGCATCGGTCAGACGGGCAAGAGCTTCCGCAACGAGATCACGCCGGGCAACTTCATCTTCCGCACCCGCGAGTTCGAGCAGATGGAGATGGAGTTCTTCGTCAAGCCCGGCACCGACGAGGAGTGGCACGAGTACTGGATCAAGGCCCGCTGGGACTGGTACGTCGACCTCGGCATGAACCCCGAGAACATGCGCCTGTTCGAGCACCCGAAGGAGAAGCTCTCGCACTACTCGAAGCGCACCGTCGACATCGAGTACCGGTTCACCTTCGCCGGCTCGGAGTTCGCCGAGCTCGAGGGCATCGCCAACCGCACCGACTTCGACCTGCGCACGCACGGCGAGAAGTCCGGCGTGGACCTGTCGTACTTCGACCAGGAGACCGGCGAGCGCTGGGTGCCCTACGTCATCGAGCCCGCGGCCGGCCTGACCCG
>JALOLK010000030.1 GCA_025456015.1 Candidatus Nanopelagicales bacterium | reverse complement strand
CGCGGTGTCGCTGGTGGTCGCGGTTGGACCGCAGGCGGCTCCCTCCGTGGTGAACGCGGCGAGCGTCGCGACTCCTTCTCAGGAGACCACGACCACGAACAGCGCCGACGCCGACCCGACGGTGGTCATCCCGGTCTCGGTGCTGACGCTGGACAAGTCGGTCGCGGGCGTCGATGGCGACCTCGTGACCTACACGATCACCGTGGGCAACACCGGGCCCAACGCCACCGTTGCGCCCATCGTGGTGGTCGACCCACTGCCCGAGGGCCTGGTGTTCGAGGCCGTCGCGGGGGCCGGCTGGGTGTGCTCGCAGGGACAGACCGTGACCTGCACCTACGCGGCGTCCCTGGCCGTGAGCGGCGAGGCGTCGTTCGAGCTCGCCGCGCGGCTGGTCGCCGACGCCGGTGACGAGGTGCGCAACGTCGCCTCGATCGTCAGCGGCAACGGGACCGTGGTCTCCGACGACGCGGTGGTCACCTCACCTGACCAGGGCGGGGGCTCCGCCGGGGGCGGCGATGGTGGCGCCAGCGGGGGCCTCGCTGATTCCGGTGCGGACGTAGCCCGACAGGTGGGGCTCGCGTTGCTGCTGGTGGTGCTGGGCGCGGCTTCGGTGGTACGGAGTCGACGCGAGGTGTGATCGGGTCCCTGCGGAAGTCGCGGGTCGGTCACGTCGGTCCCGTCGATTTGCTGTGCACAACTCAGTAGTGCACAATCGATTCATGACCTCCATCTACGACCTGTCCTTCACCGACAACCGCGGCCAGGCGGTCTCCCTCGACCAGTTCCGCGGCCAGCCGCTGCTCATCGTGAACACGGCGAGCAAGTGCGGGTTCGCGCCGCAGTACGACGGCCTGCAGGCGCTGCACGAGCGGTACGGCCCGCAGGGCCTCGTCGTGCTGGGCTTCCCGTGCGGGCAGTTCGCCAACCAGGAGCCGGGCGACGACGACGCGATCGAGGAGTACTGCCGGATCAACCACGGCGTCACGTTCCCGCTGAGCACGAAGATCGACGTGAACGGCAGCGACACGCACCCCGTGTTCGCCTTCCTCAAGGAGCGCACGAAGGGCCTGCTCGGCTCGTCGATCAAGTGGAACTTCACGAAGTTCCTCGTGGCCCCGGACGGCCAGACCGTGACCCGCTACGCGCCCAAGACCGAGCCCGCCGCCCTCGCCGACGACATCGAGGCCCTGCTCTCGCCGCAGGCGGCATGACCGAGCCCGTCCTGCCGCAGCTGCAGCTGGGCAACCAGCTGTGCTTCCTGTTCCACCGGATCAGCCGGGACCTCACCGCGGCCTACCGTCCCCTGCTGGCCGACCTGGGCCTGACCTACCCCCAGTACCTGGTCATGCTCGTGCTCTGGGAGCGCGACGGCCTCGGCGTGGGCGCGATCGGGGAGCGGCTGTGCCTGGACTCGGGCACCCTGTCGCCGCTGCTGCGCCGGCTCGAGGCGGCCGGCCTGGTGCAGCGCCAGCGCGAGGCGGCGGACGAGCGGCGCGTGACCATCCACCTCACCGAGGCGGGCAGGGGGCTGCGCGAGCGTGCAGCCGGGGTGCCCGAGCAGCTGGCCGCGCACCTCGTCGACGACCTGGCGTCCTACCAGGCCCTGCACGCCGAGCTCACCAGGCTGGCTGATCGCCTGGAGACCGGCACCGCCCCCTCCCCCCGCTGAAGCCGTGCGGCCGCCCGCCGGCCTCCCTCCCCCCGCGAACTCTCCCGATCTTGGCCAGCTCTCCGCGAATTCCGGGAGAGTCGAGCAAGATCGGGAGCGTTGGGGTGCAGGAGGCGCGCCAGGGCCGGGGGCCTGGGGCCGGGGGGTCTGGGCGGTCAGGGCGTCATGGTCCAGGCGCCGTCGTAGGACAGCACCTCGGCCACGAACGACTCCTCGGCGTCGGCGGGCAGCGAGGGGCGGCGGATGAGCGCCAGCGCGCCCTGCTGCTGGGCCTGCGTCGCCGCGGGCTGGCCGTGCAGCGCGACCGCGAACTCGGCCACGTCCTGCACGAAGACCGCGAACATGCGGTCCACGTGGGCCTCGGTGAGGTCCGAGCAGTCCGACACCGAACCCGCCCGCTTCCCCTCCGGGTCGTCGGACAGCGCCAGCCCCGCGGCCTCGGCGACCAGCTGCGCGTAGACCACCTGCGTGAACAGCTGTCCCAGGGTCAGCAGGAAGTCCAGGTCCTCGGCCTGCTCCGGTGACGGAGGTGCCGTGGCCAGCAGCATGCCCAGGGCGGTCATCTGCTCGACGAACGTGGCCACGTTGGGCAGGTGCGCGAAGCGGGCGAACGCCGGGCGCGGGTCGTGGAACTCGATGCGCCCCAGCCCCGACGCGCGACCCTGCGCGAACAGGTAGGCGTCGTCGGCGGCGTCGCGGCGCACCCCGACCGGCTCGTACGGCCCGGCCCCGCCGGCTGCGGCCATGAGGTACTTCGGCAGGAACTTCAGCACGAGCGCGAGGTTCACGTGCACGGTGCCCTCGAGCTTGGGCAGCGCGCGGATGTCACGCACGGCCGACTCGAAGTACGTGTCCTTCTCGAACCCGCGCGCCGCGATGACCTCCCAGAGCAGGTTGATCACCCGCTCGCCCTCGCTGGTCACCTTCATCTTCGTGATCGGGTTGTAGAGCAGGAAGCGCCGGTCCTCCGGCGATGCCGATCGCAGGTAGTCGGCGGAGCGCGCCGCGTACAGCTTCATCGCGAGCAGCCGCGCGTAGGCGTCGGCCAGCATGCGTCGCACGTGCGGGAAGGTGGTGACCCGCCGGTCGTAGAGCACGCGGTTGTTGGCGTGGGCGACCGACTCGTAGAAGGCGTGCTCGCAGATGCCGATCGAGGCCCAGCCGAGGTTGACCTTTCCGACGTTCACGGTCGCCAGGGCGGCATCCCACGCCGGCTTGCCGACGTGCAGCAGGTCGGCCTCGGCGACCGGGTAGTCGTGCAGCACGAACTCCGAGACGTACATCTGCGACTGCACGACGTTCTGCACCAGCTCGTAGCCGGGGTGCTTGGTGTCCACCAGGAAGAAGACGTACGCGCCGGGGTGCTCGGGGTCGTCGTCGGCGAACCGGCCGAACACGCTCAGGCGGGCGGCCTCGTTGCCGTTGCCGATGTAGTACTTGTCGCCGTTGGCGACCCAGCCGGCGCCGTCCGCGGAGCGGGTCAGGATCATGTCGGTCGAGTAGATGTCGGCGCCGTGCGTGCGCTCGGACAGGCCGAAGCCGAAGATCCCGCCGTCGCGCAGCAGTTCCCCGACCAGCCGCTTGGCGCCCTCGTTGGCGCTGGTCCACACCGGACCCAGGCCCAGCACGCTGACCTGCCAGGCGTACCAGTGGTCCAGGGAGTAGAAGCCGAGGATCTCGTTGAGCTCGTTGATGCGGGCGGTGTCCCAGCGCGCGGTGTTGTCGCCGATCAGCGCACCGACCTCGGCGGGCGTCGCCACCCGCGCGAAGAGCCGCCTGGTCGCGACGAGGTCGAGGAAGTCCTTGTACCAGGTCCCTGCGTGGTACTCGGCCTTCATCTCGGCCAGGCCCTTGGCCTCGAAGAACGCGACGAGGTCGCGCAGCGCCGCGCGGTCGTCCTCGGCCAGGAAGGTCGGGTCGTACGTGGCGGGGTTCAGCAGCAGCATCAGTGCCTCCTCGGGACGGGCGGGCGGGGCGGCGGTCGCGGCGGCTCCCGGCGAGGGATCCCGCTCCCGCAGGCCTGCCGTCAGGCTAGCCCGGTGCCGTTCCCGCCCCACCGCGGGGGGATCCGAGGCACGGCCCTCGCCCGCCCGCCCCCGCCCCCGCCCCCGCCCCCCAAACCCCGCGTGATCCATTCACCTTGTGGCCCCAAGTGGGGCGAGAACCTGAATGGATCACGCAGGCAGGGGTGGGGCATGGCGCCCCGGCTGCCGGGGTCCGGCGGCTCAGCGGGTGACGGTGCGGCGGCTCAGCGGGTGACGGTCCGGCGGCTCAGCGGGTGACGGCACCCAGGGCGATCCCGGCGGCCAGGAGCACGCCGTACCCCAGCAGCAGGCGCCCGGTCCCACCGAGCACCGGCACCAGGGCCGGGCCCAGCGCGCCCTCACGCACGGCCCGCAACGGCGCGACCGCGAGGACGACGCCCCCGAGGCCCAGGATCGCCGTCGCCGGCCACGTCTCGGGGAGCACCATCCCGAGCATCCCGACGATCGCCGGCACCGCCAGGGCAACCCCGACGAGCGCGGCGTAGAGCCGCCGGGTCGCCGGATCGCCCAGCCGCACCGCGAGGGTGCGCTTGCCCGCGACCGTGTCGCCGGGGATGTCGCGCAGGTTGTTCACCACCAGGATCGCGCAGGACAGCGCCCCCACCCCGACGCCTCCGAGCAGGGCCAGCCCGCTCAGCACGCCGGACTGGGTCAGCGCGGTGCCGCCCACCGCGACCAGGCCGAAGAACACGAAGACGAACACCTCGCCCAGCCCGGCGTAGCCGTACGGCCGGGGCCCGCCGGTGTAGGTCCACGCCGCCAGGATCGCGGCCGCGCCGACGAGCAGCAGCCACCACTGCCCGGACAGGGCCACGAGCAGCAGGCCGGCCAGCCCCGCGACGCCGAAGGCCAGCATCGCGGCCCGCTTCACCGCCGCGGGCGGCGCCAGCCCCTGCCCGACGAGCCGCACCGGGCCCACGCGTTGGGCGTCGGTGCCGCGCACCCCGTCGCTGTAGTCGTTGGCGTAGTTGACGCCCACCTGCAGGGCCAGGGCGACGACCAGCGCGAGCAGCGCGCGATCCCACACCGCACGGCCGTCCCACGCGGCGACCGCGGTGCCCACGAGCACGGGCGCGACGGCGGCGGGCAGCGTGCGCGGGCGAGCGCCGGCCAGCCATTGGGCGGGGGTGGTCACGGGGCGGGATTCTCCCATGGCGCTGGTGCCGGCCCCCTCCTGGCGACGTGCGCGCTTGCGCCGGGGAACTTGCGCCGGGATTGGGGAGGATCGAACGTTCGAAACCCGCCGCAACCGCCGAATGCGCGAGCAATCCCGGCACAAGTCGCAGCTGCGGTGCGGGCGGGTGGGGTCGGGTGCGGGGCGGCTGGGGTGGGGTGCGGGCGGCTGGGGTGGGGGTGGTGGGGGCGGGGGCGGTGGGTCAGCCTGCAGCGGCCCGTGCCAGGTCGAGCAGCGCGGCCCGGTCCGGCTTGCCCGACGCCAGCAGCGGGATCCGCGGGACGAGCCGCACGGCCGGCCGCCCGGCACGGCCGAGGCGGGCGCCGGCCACGTCGGCCAGCTCCTCGACGAGGGTGCGGTCGCTGCTGCTGCACGCGCCACGCGTGGGCACGACCAGCGCGACGAGCCGGGAGCCCAGCCGGTCGTCAGGCACCGCCACCACCTCGGCCGCCCCCACCCGCGGGTCGCCCCGCAGCACCTCGGCGACGGCTCCCAGGGCCACGGAGGCCCCCCCGATCTGCACGACGTCGTCGGCCCGGCCGAGCACCTGGACGAGGCCCTCGGGCGAGACGGTGCCGAGGTCATCGGTCGTGAAGCACCGCCGGCCATCATCCGCGATGCCCCAGCGGCCCGCGGCCCGCCCGTCGCGGTAGCCCAGCGCCACCTGCGGGCCGCACACCCGCAGGCGCCCGTCGGCGCTCGTCTCGACCCGCGAGCCCGGCAGCGCCCAGCCGTCGAGGACCACCCCGCCGCACGTCTCGGTCATGCCGTACGAGCGGCACAGCGGCACCCCGGCGAAGAGCAGCCGGTCCACGAGCGCGCGGGGCGCCGCGGCGCCACCGACCAGGACCACGTCGAAGGCACAGAGCAGGTCCCAGCCCGCGGCCCCCGCGGCGTCGAGGGTGGCCAGCATCGCCGGCACCAGGGACACCGCCAACGGCCGGCCGTCGGCGCGGCTGCACGCCACGGCGGCCTCGGTGGCCGCAGCGAACGCCGCCACGGTGAAGGGCCGTGCACCCCCGAGCGAGGCCAGCGCGATCGGCGTCGTGCCGGCGACCACGCTGCGCACCGCGACCATCAGCCCGCCGGCGTGGTGCAGTGGCAGCGCCGCCACCCAGCGGTGCCCGTCCGGCTCCCCGACCCGCTCGGCGAGCGCCCGCGCCGCGGCCGTCAGGGCCGAGCCGGGCAGCAGCACGCCGGCGGGATCGCCGGTCGATCCCGACGTGGCGGCGACGACGGCGACCCCATCGGCCACGGATTCGTCAGGCCGGACGCCCGCGCGCAGCCGCGCCCGGTACTCGTCCGGACCGGCAGCCGGCAGCGGCGCGATCGCCGGGCCGGTCCCGGTGAGGGCCGACCGCAGCGCTGGCAGCAGCACGGCAGGGCCATCCGGACCCGGGGGCACGGCCACCTCCACGCATGGCCGCGTGGCCGTTCGACGCTGCACGACCCGACTGTAGGGCTGCCTCGCCGAGGGCGCCCGGTCCCGGTGTGGGCCGGGCCCGTCCCCGTGGCGGGCTCGCGCCAGGCCGGCAGGGGTCGATGCCGGACGACCCGCGCGCCCGCCTACGCCGAGCGCCGGCGCAGCGTCACGATCCCCAGCGCGAGCAGCGCCACGATGAACCCGCTGATCACGAGCACCTCCGGCCAGATCGTCGGGTCCGGCGAGGTCGCGACCTCCTTCACGGCGTCGACGGCGTAGCTCAGGGGCAGCAGGTTGGAGATCGCCTCGGCCGCCTCGGGCATCTCGTCGCGCGGCACGAGCAGGCCGCAGAGCAGGAACTGCGGGAACAGCAGCGCCGGCATGAACTGCACGGCCTGGAACTCGGTGCGGGCCAGCGAGGACGCGGCCAGGCCCATCGTGACGCCGAGCACCGCGGAGAGCACCGAGACGACCAGCAGCATCCACTCCGGCCCGGCCACCTGCAGGTCCAGCACGTAGATGGAGAACGTGGCCACGACCGCGGTCTGCAGCAGCGCGGCGAACCCCAGCGCGACGGCGTAGCCGAGCACGACGTCGGCCCGCCGGATGGGCATCGTCATGAGCCGTTCGAGGGTGCCGGTCGTGCGTTCGCGCAGCATGGTCACCGAGGTGATGAGGAACATGATCACCATGGGGAAGATCCCCAGCAGTGGCGCGCCCGCCTGGTCGAACACGCCGCCGCCGTCGTAGATCCACCAGAGCAGCGTCATGAGGACGGTCGGCACCCCGACCAGCAGCGCGATCGTGCGCCGATCGTGGCGCAGCTGGGCCAGCACCCGCCCGGCGGTGGCCAGCAGCAGGCGGGGGTTCACGCCGCACCGCCCAGGCCGTGGTCGATGAGGTGCAGGAAGACCTGCTCAGGGTCGGACTGCCCGGTCCGTGCCTGCAGCTCGGCCAGGGTCCCGTCGGCGAGCAGGCCGCCGTCGCGCAGCAGGAGCAGGCGGTCGCACCGGGTCGCCTCGTCCATGACGTGGCTGGAGACCAGCAGCGTCACCCCGGACTGCGCCAGCTGGCCGAACAGCGTCCACAGGTCGCGGCGCAGCACCGGATCCAGCCCGACGGTCGGCTCGTCGAGGACCAGCAGCTGCGGCGAGCCGAGCAGTGCCGCGGCCAGCGACACCCGCGAGCGCTCCCCGCCCGACAGGGTCGCGACGACCTGGTCGGCCTGCCCGTCGAGCTCCACCTGGCTGATCACGCGGGCGACGTCGGCGGCGGGGGTGTGCAGGATGCGGCTGAAGTACTGCAGGTTCTGGCGCACCGTGAGGTCGGCGTAGACGCTGGGGTCCTGGGTGACGTAGCCGACGCGGTCGCGCAGCGCGGCCGACCCGGCGGCCAGCCCGAGCACCTGCACGCTGCCTGAGCGGAGCAGCTGGACGCCCACGATCGCGCGCATCAGGGTGGTCTTGCCCGCCCCCGAGGGGCCGAGCAGCCCGGTGAGGGTGCCCGGGGCCAGCGCGAAGGACACCTCGCGCAGTGCGGTCGTGCTGCCGCGCACGACCGTGAGGCGGTCGACGGCGACCGCAGGGCCACTATTCATCATGTGGTGAAATGTAGCACCGGGCGTCCGGGTGTCACGATCCGACGGGGCCGGTGACGTCGCGGTGCGCACCGTCGAGGTAGCGCTGCACGACGGGGGCGAGCTCGTCGACGAGGGCGTCGACCTCGCCCTGCAGGGCGGCCAGCCCGAGCACGTGGCGGCCGAGCACCGTGCCCATCAGGTGGGTCATCGCCAGCGCGACCTGGCGTGCGGGATCGGGTCCGACCGCCAGCGTGACCAGCCCGCGCAGCATCGTGTCCTGCAGGAAGGACGCGGCCAGCGCAGCCACCTCGCGCGAGGTCATCGCGGTGCGCATCACGGCCAGCACCGGCTCACGGAACTGCGGGTCCTCGTACATGGTCAGGAAGGTCCGCACGATGCGCTGGCCGGCCTCCTCGCGAGGCCCGTCCAGCATCGCCGGCAGCGCCTGCCGGGTCGGGTCCACGCCGAGGGCCAGCACCGCCTGGAACAGGCCCATCTTGGTGCCGAAGTAGTGGTGGATCAGTGCCGGGTCCACGCCGGCGCGGGCGGCGATGGACCGCAGCGTCGTGCCGGCGAAGCCGTGCTGGGCGAACTCCACGCGGGCTGCGGCCACGATCGCCTCGCGCGTGTCCTCCCCGGCCCCCGCGCGGGGGCCGCGACGACGGGGGGCCGGACGTTGCACCTGCCGATGATGGCGCACCGGGTGCCGGCTCGGCGCCACCCGGTGCCCGCGCGCCCGCTCGCGCCGCACCGGCCGCCATACCCCCCGTGGTTCACCCGTCGGGGCTGCGGTGGTGCCCTACCCTGTGGGACCGTGGACACCCGTACCCGCTACCCCTCGATCCCCGTCGTGACCCAGGACAGCCCCGCCCACCGGGACCCCGCCGTCTCGACCGTGCGACCGGCCGCCGACTGGCAGCCCGTGGGCGAGTGGAGCGACATCCGCTACGAGCTGTCCGGCGACGGGGTCGCCAAGATCACGATCAACCGGCCCGAGGTGCGCAACGCCTTCCGGCCGCCTGGGCGTTCTGCTCCGGCGGCGACCAGCGCATCCGCGGCAACGACGGCTACATCGGCGACGACGAGGTCGCCCACAAGGGCATCGGCCGGCTCAACGTCCTGGACCTGCAGATCCAGATCCGCCGCCTGCCCAAGCCCGTGGTCGCGATGGTGGCCGGGTATGCGATCGGTGGTGGCCACGTCCTGCACATCTGCTGCGACCTCACGATCGCCGCGGACAACGCCCGGTTCGGCCAGACCGGGCCCAAGGTCGGCTCCTTCGACGGCGGGTACGGCTCGGGCCTGCTCGCCCGGCAGATCGGGCAGAAGCGCGCCCGCGAGGTGTGGTTCCTGTGCCGGCAGTACGGCGCCGAGCAGGCCTACGAGTGGGGGCTGGTGAACTCGGTGGTGCCGCTGGAGGCCCTGGAGGAGGAGACCATGCAGTGGGCCCGCGAGATGCTCACCATGAGCCCGCTGGCGCTGCGGATGCTCAAGGCCTCCCTGAACGCCGCCGACGACGGCCTGGCCGGCATCCAGCAGCTGGCCGGTGACGCGACGCTGCTGTTCTACATGACCGAGGAGGCCCAGGAGGGCCGCGACGCCTACACGGGCAAGCGGACCCCCGACTTCGGCAAGTTCCCGAAGCGCCCGTGAGCATGGTCGGCGCACACGGCATGGGGGCCGGCGCTGGGGTCTCGCTGCCGCAGGACCCGCAGGGGAGCGGCGTGGCCGGGCAGGGCGACGTGCCGGCGGCCGACCCGGGGCGGGCAGCGGGTCGACCGGCGTCCGCCCGACCCGAGCCGGGGCACGCCGAGCTGGCCTCCGTCGCCGTGCCGTTCCGGGTGCCGCTCAACCGGCGCTTCCGGGGGGTGGAGCACCGCGAGGGGCTGCTGTTCTGCGGCCCGTCGGGCTGGGCCGAGTGGGCGCCGTTCCCCGAGTACGACGACTGGGAGGCCGCCCGGTGGCTGGCCGCCGCGGTCGAGGCCGCCTGGGGCCGCTGGCCGGCACCGGTGCGCGATCGCGTGCCGGTCAACGTCGTGGTGCCGGCGCTGCCGCACGACGACCTCGCGCCGTACGTCACCGACGCGGTGGCCCGCACCGGTGCCACGACGTTCAAGGTCAAGGTGGCCGAGCCCGGCTCGGCGCTGGCCGACGACCTGGCCCGGGTGGCGACCGTGCGGGCGGCGCTGTCCGAGGCCGGCGTGCGCGACCCGCTGCTGCGGCTGGACGCCAACGGCGCGTGGACCGTGCCCGAGGCCCGCCGCGCCGCCCGCATGTTCGCCGCGGAGTTCGGCCCGGTGCTGGACTACCTCGAGCAGCCCTGCCGCACCACCACCGAGCTCGCCGAGCTGCGCTACCGCCTGGTCGATGACGACGTGGCCGTGCGCATCGCGGTCGACGAGGGCCTGCGCCGCGCGCGCGACCTGTACGCCGACGGCCTCGCGGCCTCGCTGCGGTCGGCCGGCGACGTCCTCATCGTGAAGGTCGCGCCGGTGGGCGGGGTGGCCAGGGCGCTGGGCCTCATCGAGGAGATCGGCCTGCCCGTGGTCGTCTCCGGGGAGATGAACACCTCGGTGGGCCTGTGCGCCGGGATCGCCCTGGCCGCGGCCGTGCCCGACCTCGCCGGGGCCGCGGGGCTGGGGACGGGCCTACTGCTCGCCGACGACGTCTCGGCCACCACGCTGGTCCCACGCGACGGCCACCTCGCGGTGACCCGGCGCCTGCCCGACGAGTCGGCGCTGGGCCGGGCCGCGGACGCGCTCGGCGGGGAGGCCACGCTGTGGTGGCGGGAGCGGCTGGCCCGCTGCGCGCGGCTGCTGACGGTGGTGTGAGGGCCGGCCGGGAGCCGGGCGGGAGCGCAGGGCCGCTCAGCCCTCGGGGGCTCGGGTTGCGGGAGCCGGCCGGGGCGGGAACGGTGGCCACCATGGGCGAGGGTCGGCGTCAGGTGCCGGGAGGCGGCGCGTGAACCCCTCGACCGCGCTCGCCCACGCGGTGCTCGACGAGCTCGTGCACCAGGGCGTGCGCGACGTGGTGCTGGCCCCCGGCTCGCGCTCGGCCCCGCTGGCCTTCGAGGCGCTGCGGCTGAGCCGGCTGGGCCGGCTCCGCCTGCACGTGCGCATCGACGAGCGCTCGGCCGGGTTCCTGGCCCTGGGCCTGGCGAAGGTGTCCGGTGATCCCGTGGCCGTGGTGTGCACGTCCGGCACGGCGGTCGCGAACCTCATGCCCGCCGTGGTCGAGGCGTCCTACGGCGCGATCCCGCTGGTCGCGGTCACCGCCGACCGCCCGGTCGAGGCCCGCGGCGTGGGCGCGCCGCAGACCATCGACCAGGTCGGGATCTTCGGTGACATGGTGCGCTTCGCCGCGGACCTGGGGGCTGCCCGCCGGCACGACGCGGAGGATCCCGACGCCCCGCAGCGGGCCGCCCGCGCCTCGGTCGGGCTCGCCCTCGCGGCCGCCCTGGCGGTCGGGCCGCGCGGACCGGGCAGCCACGCCACCACCCCGGCCCACGCCGGGCCGGTCCACCTCAACGTGGGCCTGCGCCCGCCGCTGGTCCCCGACGCCGGCCCTGCGCCCAGCGCCGTCACCACCGTCGCCCGACCGCCACGGGCCCGTCGCCCGCCGCTCGACGGGTGCATCCCCCAGCCCATCGACGCCCTGCTCGAGGACCTGCCGGGTCGGGGCGTCGTGCTGGTCGGCGACCTGCCCTGCTCCTCGCTGCGTGGGCACCACCAATGGCTCGCCGAGCTCGCGGCGGCCTGCGGCTGGCCGATCATCGCCGAGCCCTCGGCGAACCTGCACGAGGCGCCCACCGCCCTGCCCCACGGGGTCCTCGTGCTCGGCGCGGACGGGTTCCTCGAGCGGCACCGCCCCGAGCTGGTGCTCAGCGCGGGGCTGTTCGGGCTGTCCCGGCCCACGATGGACCTGCTGCGCGCCGCCCGCCGGCACGTCGCCGTGGACCTGCCCAGCGTGGGTCGCGAGGTCTGCGACCCGGTCCGCACGGTGGAGCGGGTCCTGCACGGCATCCCGCTGGCACCCGACCAGCCCATGGTCGACCCGGCCTGGCTGCCCGCCTGGCAGGCCGCCGCCGAGCAGGCCGCCGAGCAGGTGCACCGCATCAGGGAGGTCGGGCCTCGCAGCGGGCTGGCGGCCGTCGCGCGCCTCTGGGAGGAGCTGACCGCGGAGGGGCTGCTGCTGGTGGCGGCCTCATGGCCGGTGCGCCAGCTCGAGGCGGTGGCCGGCCGTCGGCGCGGCGTGCGCGTGGTCGGCAACCGCGGGGCCAACGGCATCGACGGGCTGGTCTCGACCGCCTGGGGTGCGGCCCTGGCCCACCAGGCCGCGGGCGGGGGGCCGGCCGTCGCGTTGCTCGGTGACCTCGCCTTCCTGCACGACCACAACGGTCTGCTGGCCGGCCCGGAGGAGCCGCGGCCCGACCTGGTGCTCGTCGTGCTCGACAACGACGGGGGCGGGATCTTCCACCAGCTCGAGCAGGGCCGTACCGAGCACGGGCACGCCTTCGAGCGGCTCTTCGGGACCGGGCAGGGCCGCGACCTCGCGGCGATCGCCAGGGCCGCCGGCGTCCCGGCCAGCCGCGTCGGGGACCCGCACGTGCTCGCCCACGACCTCGGGGTCGCGATCGCGGCCGGCGGCGTGCACGTCATCGTCGTCGACGTGCCGGATCGGGCCGGCGAGGCGGCGCTGTTCGAGCAGGTGCGCGGCGCGGTGTCCGACCGCCTGGCGGCCGGCGCCGGCTGAGCGTGCCGCGCACCGCGACGTCCGGGGCGGGGCAGCGCCGCCGAACGGGTCGCCGGCCGCCCGAGCCGTCCCCGCCTCGGGCCTCAGGCCCCGAGGGTCCAGCCGTTCGCCTGCATGCTGCGGATGCCCCCGCCGTCGAGCACCGTGAGCCCGGCGGAGCGCATCGCCCCGGCCGCCCGTGCCGAGCGGCTGCCGCTCTGGCAGTACACGAGGTAGGTGTGCTTGGGGTTCAGCCCCTTCACCGAGGAGGCGAACTGCGGGCCGCCCACGTCGATGTTGCGGGCTCCGGCGACGTGCCCGGACTGGTACTCCGCCCGGGACCGCACGTCGATGACGCGCACGCCCTGGGGCTTGAGGGTGGCCGCGCTCGTGTCCACGCGCTCACCACCGAACAGCTTGCCCAGGAACCCCATGCCATGCCCTCCTCGCCGGACGCCCACGTCGTGCGCACTGTACCCCGGGGGGTATCCGGCTCCCAACTCCGGGCGCGGGGCCGGGGCCGGCGGTCCACCGCCGCGCCCCGGTGATCCCGCCCGTGGGGCCGCCGAGTCCCTACAGTGCCGCCGAGGGTGAACGGCGCGTGGACAGGAGGTGAACGACGACGATGGCGCCACCACAGCGCGACGACGCCGCGGGCCACACCCGCCACACGCCGCGCACCCTCGTGCCGGCCCTGCCGGGCCTGCGGATGCTGCGCACCTACCCGCGGGGCTGGCTGCGCCAGGACGCCTTCGTCGGGGCCGCGGTCGCGGCCTACCTGATCCCCCAGGTGCTGGCCTACTCCGGGCTCGTCGGGGTGCCGGCCGTCGTGGGCCTGTGGGGAGCGGTCGCGGCGATGGCCGTGTACTGGCTGTTCGGCTCCTCGCGGGTGCTGGCCATCGGGCCCGAGTCCACGGTCGCGCTCATGGCCGGCAGCGTCGTGGCCCAGCTCTCCGACGGCGATCCGCAGCGCGCGATCGCGCTGTCGGCGGGACTGGCCCTCGTGGTGGCGGGCTGGCTGCTGCTGGCCTGGCTGCTGCGCCTGGGCGTCGTGGCCGACCTGCTCAGCCACCCCCTGCTGGTCGGCTACCTGTCCGGCGGTGCGGTGCTCATGGTCGTGGGCCAGCTGGGCCGGGTCACCGGCATCGAGGTCGACGGCACGTCGGTGGTGGACCAGCTGCGCTCGTTCGCCTCGCAGGTGGGCACCGGGGCCGGCAACCTGCCCACGTTCCTGGTGGCGCTGGGCACGCTGGCCATCCTGTTCGGCGTCGCCGCCTGGCGGCGCACCGCCCCGGCGCCGCTCATCGCCATGGTCGCCGCGATCGTGGCCTCGTCGGTGCTCGGCCTGGCCGAGCGGGGGGTGGCCGTGCTCGGCGCGGTGCCGCAGGGCCTGCCCAGCCCCACGCTGCCGGCCCTGAGCTGGTCCGACGTCTCCGCGCTGGCCCTGGCCGGGCTGGGCGTGGCCGTGGTGGCCTACAGCGACAACACCCTCATCGGTCGGGCGTTCGCACGCCGCGGCGAGCCCTTCGACGCCAACCAGGAGCTGCTGGCCCTGTCCGCGGTGCACGTCGGCGTGGGCGTCATGTCGGCCTACCCGGTCTCCTCGTCGGGCACCCGCACCGCGCTGGCGGTGTCCGGCGGCGCCCGCTCGCAGGTCTACTCGATCGTCGCGATGCTGGTCGTGGTGCTCGTGCTGCTGTTCGCCGGGCCGCTCATCCAGGACCTGCCCGATGCCGCCCTCGGCGCCGTCGTCATCTTCGCCGCGCGCTCGCTGGTGAGCATCCCGGACTACCGCGAGCTCTGGCGCTACCGGCCCAGCGAGTTCGCCCTCGCCCTGGTCACGCTGGTCGGCACCGTGTGGCTGGGCATCCTCGCCGGCGTGGGGATCGCGGTCGTGCTCTCCCTGCTCGAGATGACCTCCCGGATGTCCCGGCCGCACGACGCGATCCAGGGGTTCGTGCCGGACATGGCCGGCATGCACGACGTCGACGACTACCCCGACGCCTGGACCATCCCCGGCCTGGTCGTCTACCGCTACGACGCCCCGCTGTTCTTCGCCAACGCCGAGAACTTCCGCGCCCTGGTGCTCGCCGCCGTCGACGAGTACGACACCCCGCAGCAGCCCGTCCGCTGGGTCGTGCTCAACGTCGAGGCCAACATGCACGTGGACGCGACCGCGATCCGCCTGCTGGTCGGCCTGGTCGACGAGCTGCGCTCCCGCGGGATCCGGGTCGGCCTGGCCCGCGCCAAGCACGACCTGCTGCTGCAGCTCGAGCGCTCGGACCTGCTCGACCTCATCGGCCGCGAGATGGTGTTCCCGACCCTGCCCACCGCGGTGGAGGCGTTCCGGGCCTGGGCCGCGGCGCACCCCGAGCCCGACCGGCCACGACCCCCCGGCGGGCCGGTCGACCCCAGCGGATCAGCCTGAGGCGAGCGCCTTGCGGACCGCGTCGAGCTTGGCCTCGGACTCCGCGATCTCGGACTGCGGGCTCGACCCCGCCACGATGCCGCACCCGGCGAACAGGCGCAGCCGGGTCGCGGGCCCGCGTGGCGAGCCCTCGACGGCGGCGCAGCGCAGCGCGATCCCGAGCTCGCCGTCCCCGCGGGCGTCGATCCAGCCCACCGGCCCGGCGTAGCGGCCCCGGTCCATCCCCTCGAGCTCACGGATGAGCGCGGCCGCCCGCTCGGTGGGGGTACCGCAGACCGCGGCGGTGGGGTGCAACGAGGCGGCCAGCGCCAGCGCGGGGGCGTGGTCGGC
This sequence comes from Candidatus Nanopelagicales bacterium, assembly GCA_025456015.1. Taxonomy (GTDB): domain Bacteria; phylum Actinomycetota; class Actinomycetes; order S36-B12; family CAIYMF01; genus Prado023. The sequence continues at coordinate 16,540 of JALOLK010000030.1, read as the reverse complement.
GAGCAGGCCCGACACATCGGTGGCCAGGTGCTGCACGTTGGCCAGGGTGAGCACGTGCGGCGCGGCGGGGACGTCGAGGTCGGTGCAGTGGGCGGCCAGCGACTCGGCCACCGAGTGCACCGCGTACTCGTGCTCCTCGAGGTCCTTGTCGGAGGCCAGCAGCGCCTCGGCGAGGCCGGCATCGACCGAGGCGTCGCCGCGGCGGCGCACGGTGCCGGCGAGCACCCGGGAGGTGACCCGGTCCCCGTCGCGGCGCACCAGCAGCTCGGGGGTGGCGCCGAGCAGGCCGTCCACGTCGAAGGTCCAGCACTCCGGGTAGGCCGCGGCGAGGCGGCGGAGCAGGTCGGACTCGTCGAGCCGCTCGGGCAGCTCGGCGACGAGGTCACGGGCGAGCACGACCTTGTCCAGCTCGCCGGCGCCCACCCGCGTGATCGCCTCGGCGACCGCCTCCGCCCAGCGCTCCACCGGGCGGCTGCCCGGCGCCCAGGTGACCCGACCGGCGGGCGCGGCGCTCCGATGCCCGGGCCCCGTGTCGATGCTGGCCCCGTGCTCGGTGCCCACCGTGGTGAGCCAGGTGCGCCCGCCACGGCGACCGATGAGCACGGTGGGCACGACGACGACCGACTCCTGCGGGCCGGCGTCGAACGTGAACGACGTGAACGCCACGGGTCCGGTGCCGGGCACGCCGACGTGGTCCTCGACCCGGGCGCCGGCGCACCACGAGTTCCACCACCGCTGCGCCCGGCTGAAGCGCTCGGTGCCTGAGGTGGTGAACCGCGCCGCGGTGCCCCAACCGACGAACCCCATGCCGTCGCGGACCCACGCGTGGCCGCCTGTGCTGGGCAGCAGGTCCAACAGGGCCTCGTCGATCCCGTCGAGGGCGACCGTGCTGACGACGTGCCCGCGCATGGTCGCGGGCAGCACGTCGGTCACGTGGCCCAGTTTATCGGCCCTCCGGCAGCCCGGCTCCGCGGCCGACCGACGCTGGGCGCGCGCAGCGCGGGGGCGTCAGGCCGTGCCGCGGTGCAGCGCCACGATCCCGCCGGACAGGTTGCGCCAGGCCGGTCGCGCCCACCCGGCCGCGGCGATCCTGGCCGCCAGCTCGGGCTGGCTGGGCCAGGCCTGGATCGACTCGGCCAGGTACACGTAGGCGTCCGGGGCACTGGAGACCCGCCGTGCGATCGGCGGCAGGGCCTTCATGAGGTACTCCTCGTAGACGGTGCGGAACGGGGCCCACGTGGGGTGGCTGAACTCGCACACCACCAGCCGTCCGCCGGGCCGGGTGACCCGGTGCAGCTCGGCGAGGGCCGCGTCGACGTCGGCGACGTTGCGCAGCCCGAAGGACATCGTGACCGCGTCGAAGCTGCCGTCGGCGAACGGCAGGGCCATCGCGTCGCCGGCCACGAACGGCAGCTGGGGGTAGCGCCGCCGGCCCTCGGCCAGCATGCCCAGGGAGAAGTCGCTGGAGACCACGTGGGCGCCGGCCCGGGTGAACGGCAGCGAGCTCGTGCCCGTGCCCGCGGCCAGGTCGAGCACCCGCTGGCCCGGCCGCGCGCCCACGGCGCGGACCACCTCACGGCGCCAGTAGCGGTCCTGTCCCAGGGACAGCACGTCGTTGGTCAGGTCGTACTTGGCCGCGACGTGGTCGAACATCGACTGGACGTCCTTGGGCTCCTTGGCCAGGGTGGCTCGGGTCACCGGGCCATTGTCCCCGATCACCCGGGGCCCGGAGCCACCCTCGTGTGAGCCCGGCGGCCGCCGTCGCCGGTGGCCGCCGGGCTGTGCGGCGCGGGTCGCGTCAGGCGGGGGCGCCCTGGGCCACGAGCTTGCCGAGCCGGCGCAGCTGGAACGCGCGGATGAAGTCGCCGATCCCGTGCATGAGCGCCCAGATCGCGGCGAACGTGAGCAGGGTCAGGATCTTCTCGAGCGTGTTCTGCTGGCTGACCCACCAGGCCAGGCCGACCATGAGCAGGCCCGAGACCAGGCCCAGCCACCAGAGCGGGTTGGCGCTCCTCGTGGCGACCGCCTCGATGATCCACAGCAGGCCGATGAGCACGAAGAGCACGCCCAGGCTCGTGGCCAGGGCGAACGCACTGGCCAGCGGGTTGAACACCACCCACATCCCGCCCACCACGAACAGGATGCCGAACAGGATCCAGGCCCACTTCCAGCCCTCGACCGCCGAGGCCACCATGAACTGCTCGATGCCGGTGAACACCAGCATGAAGCCGACGAGGTAGCCGACCGTCGCCAACGACGCGGCGTCGTACTGGAACAGGATGAAGGCGACGCCCAACCAGGCGACACCGGTGATGAGGAACAGCCACCACAGCTTGGCGATGCCGGCGGCAGCCTCGGCAGCAGAACCGGGGACGGGTGCGGATGCGGACATGGCAGACCTCCTCAGGGTCGAGGCCATGCGTACCACCTCCCGGGGCCCGGACCGAGCAGGTGGCGCGTGGTGGCGCGCTCCGCGCTCAGGCCAGCGCGACGAGGCCGCGGTCGCGGAAGGTCGCCAGGGCCTGCTCGACCTGGTCGTTCGTTGGGGTCGGGGTGCCCTCGAGGGGGTACGGCCGACCGAGTGCGGCGTACTTCTGCACGCCGAGCCGGTGGTAGGGCAGCACCTCGACGCGCTGCACGATGGGGCCCAGCTCGGCGGCCAGGTCGGCCACCTGCGCGACGTGGTCCGGCGCATCGGTCAGGCCCGGCACGAGCACGAACCGGACCCACACGGCGACCTCGTGCTCGAGCAGCCGCGCGCCGAGGTCGAGCACATCGGACAGCCGCCCGCCCCCGCTCACCCGCTCGTAGAGCGCGGGGTTGCCCGCCTTGATGTCGAGCAGGACCAGGTCGGTGTGCGCCAGGAGGCGGTCGCTGGCCCGGTGCTGGTTGTTGGCCGAGGTGTCCAGGGTGGTGTGCAGGCCGTACTCGGCGTGCACCCCGACGAACAGCTCCTCGACGAACCCGGCCTGCAGCAGGGGCTCGCCGCCGGTGACGGTCAGGCCGCCGTGCCGCCGGGTGAAGGCCAGGTAGCGGCCCGCCTCGGCGATCACCCGTCGGGCGCTGGTCCGCTCGCCCAGGCGCATGCCCTGGGTGTCGGGGTTGTGGCAGTACAGGCAGCGCAGCCCGCATCCCGAGAGGAACACCGTGTAGCGCAGGCCGGGGCCGTTCACCCCGGAGGTCGTCTCGGTGGAGTGGACGAACCCGATCCGCGAGCCGTCCGCGACGTCGAACTCGTCCTCGTACGGGGCCTCGGGGGGCAGCGCCCCGGGCGGCGCGGCGCCAGCGATCGACGGGCCGCCCGCGCCCGGCAGCCCGGCGTCGCCGGACCCCGTGGCCGCGGCATCCGTCGGCGACGCGACGGCCTGGCCCTGGGCGTCGACCAGCCGGGACAGCGCGCGCAGCGGGGCTGCCGGGTCCGGGGTCATCGGGCGGGTCGATCCACTAGACGCCCATGTGGAACGTGCGGTCGATGACGTCCTGCTGCTGCTCGCGGGTCAGGCGCACGAAGTTCACCGCGTAGCCCGACACGCGGATGGTGAGCTGCGGGTACTTCAGCGGGTGCTCCATCGCGTCGAGGAGCATCTCGCGGTTGAGCACGTTGACGTTCATGTGGAACCCGCGGCTGCTCACGTACCCGTCGAGCACGTCGATGAGGTTCTCGACGCGCTCCTCACGGGTGCGGCCCAGGCCCGAGGGGATCACCGAGGTGGTCAGCGAGATGCCGTCCTGGGCGTCCTCGTAGGGCAGCCGCGCCACCGACATCGCCGCGGGGATCAGGCCCTTGCGGTCGCGGCCGTGCATCGGGTTGGCACCCGGGGCGAACGGCTCGCCAGCCTTGCGGCCGTCCGGCGTCGCGCCGGTGTTCTTGCCGTAGACCACGTTCGAGGTGATGGTGAGCACCGACTGGGTGTGGATCGCGTCGCGGTAGGCCGGGTACGAGCGCACCTTGTTCATGAACATGCGCACGATGTCCACGGCCAGGTCGTCCACCCGGGGGTCGTTGTTGCCGAACGCCGGGTACTCGCCGTCGAGCTCGTAGTCGATGACCAGGCCGGTCTCGTCGCGGATCGGGCGCACCGTGGTGTGCCGGATCGCCGACAGCGAGTCGGCCACGATCGACAGGCCCGCGATGCCACACGCCAGGGTGCGCTCGGGGTCGTAGTCGTGCAGGGCCATCTCGAGGCGCTCGTAGGCGTACTTGTCATGCATGTAGTGGATGACGTTGAGCGCGTTGACGTAGGTGTCGGCCAGCCAGGTGGTCGCCTCGTCGAACCGGGCCCAGACCTCGTCGAAGTCGAGCACCTCGGCGGTGATCGGCTCGCCGAAGTCGATGACCTTGGCCCCGGTGATCTCGTCGCGGCCGCCGTTGATCGCGTAGAGCAGGGTCTTGGCCAGGTTCACCCGGGCGCCGAAGAACTGCATCCGCTTGCCCACGGGCATGCTCGACACGCAGCAGGCGATGGCGCAGTCGTCGCCGCCGGAGTTGAACTCGCGCAGCAGGTCGTCGGACTCGTACTGGATCGCCGAGGTGTCGATCGAGACCTGGGCGCAGAACTCCTTGAAGCCCGTCGGCAGCGCCGGGGACCACAGCACGGTGAGGTTCGGCTCCGGCGCTGGGCCCAGGTTGTAGAGCGTCTGCAGGAAGCGGAAGCTCGAGCGGGTCACCAGCGTGCGGCCGTCGGCGCTCATGCCGCCGATCGACTCGGTGACCCAGGTCGGGTCGCCGGAGAACAGCGCGTCGTACTCGGGGGTGCGCAGGAACCGCACCATCCGCAGCTTGATGACGAAGTCGTCGACGAGCTCCTGGGCCTGGGCCTCGGTGAGCACGCCGGCGTCGAGGTCGCGCTGCAGGTACACGTCGAGGAAGGTGGAGACCCGGCCCAGGCTCATGGCCGCGCCGTTCTGCTCCTTGATCGCGCCGAGGTAGGCCATGTAGAGCCACTGGATCGCCTCGTGGCCGCTCGCCGCCGGCCGGCGCAGGTCCAGGCCGTGCATGTCGCCGAGCTCGATGAGCTCGCCCAGCGCGCGCAGCTGCTCGTTGAGCTCCTCGCGGTCGCGGATGATCGACTCGGTGGACAGGCGGTCGTCCAGGCGGGCGAGCTCGGCGCGCTTGGCCGCGATGAGCCGGTCCACGCCGTAGAGCGCCACGCGGCGGTAGTCGCCGATGATCCGGCCGCGGCCGTAGGCGTCCGGCAGGCCGGTGATGACGTGCGAGGAGCGCGCCGCGCGGATGGCCGGGGTGTACGCGTCGAAGACCCCCTGGTTGTGGGTCTTGCGGTACTTGGTGAAGATCTCGGCCACGGCTGGGTCCGGCTCGTAGCCGTACGCCTTCAAGCCCCCCTCGACCATGCGCCAGCCGCCGTTGGGCATGATCGCCCGCTTGAGCGGCGCATCGGTCTGCAGGCCGACGATGAGCTCGGGGATGTCGGGGGTGATCCGGCCCGGCGCGTGCGCGGTGATCGTGCTCGGCGTGTGCACGTCGACGTCGAGGATGCCGCGCTCGCGCTCGACGGCCATGAGGTCGGCCACGAAGCGCCACAGCGCCTCCGTGCGCTGCGTGGGCCCGACCAGGAAGGCCGCGTCACCCTCGTACGGGGTGACGTTGCCGCGGATGAAGCCGGCGACGTCGATGCTCGCGCGCCAGGCGCCCTCGTCGAACCCGCGCCAGGGATCGGTGCCGGTCGTCGGGCGGTCGATGGTGAGGCTCACGTGGGGGTGCTCCTGTGCTCGTCGGTGGCGCTGGCAGCATGGCGTGCCGGGGGATGCAGCCATTGTCGCCGCAGGTCCCCGGTGAACCTTCCCGAACAGGTCCCCCGGCAACCGGGACCTTCGTCCCGGGGATCCCGTGCGGCCACCGTGTCACCCGACCGACCTGCGCAGCCCCGTCTCGCGTAGCGTGGCAGCGCCGACGAGACCAGGAGGATGGCATGGGGCTGCTGGGCAGGGACCGGGGCGGGCCGGCGATGCGTCGCTTCCAGATGCGCGAGAAGGCGCTCGCGATCGGCGACGACTTCTGGGTCGAGGACGACCAGGGCCAGCGGGCGTTCAAGGTGGACGGCAAGGCGCTGCGCATCCGCAGCACGTTCACGCTGGAGGACGCCTCGGGCACCGAGGTCGCCTCGATCAAGGAACGGATGATGACCATCCGCGACACCATGGTCATCGAGCTGCCGGGTGGGCACAAGGCCACCGTGAAGAAGCGCCTGATCGGCTTCCGCGACCGCTTCAACATCGAGGTCGAGGGCGGGCCGAAGCTGACGGCCACCGGGAACTTCGTGGACCACGAGTACGAGATCGAGCAGGACGGCCACAAGGTCGGCGTCATCTCGAAGAAGTGGTTCCGGATCCGCGACACCTATGGCATCGAGGTCGCCGAGGGCGCGGACCCGGCCTTCATGATCGCGATCAGCGTCTGCATCGACGAGATGGCCCACGACATGGGGACCTGACGGCCCCGAAGGGCGCTGGCGCTGTCTCGCGTGCTCACCCTGTGTCACCTGATCTGAGCAATTCGCCCATTCGGCCGATGTCCCCGTGGTGACTTCCCGTACATTCCAGTGAGGGCAGGAAGTGGGGTTGCGCGCCATTCGGCGTCCCCCATCGGGTGAGGGGTCGGTCCATGTCGTTCAAGCAGCTCATCACGTCATGCGCGGCGGTCGGCCTGGTGGTCGGCTCGACCATGACGCTGGCCGCGGTCCCCGCTGCGCAGGCCGCCCTGCCCCAGGGGAACGGCGACCTCACCGCCTTCGCCATCGACGGTGACACCGCCGGCCCGAACGACTGGGACGCCCCGTACGGCCCGGGCATGACCCCGCAGGGGAACCGAACCACGGGCCTGCGCGGGCAGCCGTTCCGTACCGCCGACGCATGCGGCTCGGGCGTGAAGGAGGACGCCGTCGTCCCAGGGACCGGCTTGAGCCAGGTCGTCATCGAGGACCTCCCGGGTCTGGTGACCACCGCGAACGTCCTGGACAAGGGCGACCTGTGCGGGGTGTACCTGGCGTCCGAGCTGGTCGAGGTGGGTGGCGCCTACAACACGATCCTCTACGGGGCCTGGGATCGGGATGCCGCCAAGCGCGGCGAGGTCTTCGTCCACTTCACGCTCGCTGACGACGTGCCGGGCAACTCCGCCGGCGATCGACTGGTGGAGTTCAACTACGACGACAGCGACAACAGCGTCGCGGTCTTCCTGCGGAGCTGGGACGGCACGGCATGGGTGCGCGGTTCCCAGCTGCCGGAGTCGGTGATCCAGGCGGCCACGAATGGTGCGTCTGGGAGACCGGCCACCTTCGGCGAGTTCGCCCTGGACCTGACTGAATCCGGTGTCCTGCCGCCATCGGGGCCGTGTCGGACGGTCCTGGCCGGCCCCGTGATCACCGAGACCAGCGAGAGCGACAGGGCCACCCTGAAGGACTACGTCGGGCCCACCTCGCTGCCGTCCGTCACCAACTGCGCCACCCTCGTGGTGGAGAAGGTCGCCAACCCGCAGCCCCAGGCTGCGACGAGCTTCGGCTTCGAGGTCACCCGTTCCGGTGACTTCCCGGTACGGCCCGGCCAGCCGACACTGTCCGGCGCGCTCCAGGTGCCCAGTGAGGCGGTGACCTACCCGATCGACCTCAGCGAGCCCACCCCCGGCAACCCCGTCACGATCACTGACGTCCTGGCCGGCCCTGACTTCGCGGTGGCCGAATCGAGCCTGCCGCCGAACTGGACCCAGCAGACCGTGGTCTGCACCGGCATCGACCCCATGACCGGAGAGCCCTTCACTCGGACACTGTTCGATGCGGGGGAGCAGGAGGTCGACCTCGAGTTCCCGGTCGGCCCCGGGCTGACGGCGACGTGCACCATCACGAACCTCGGGCCGCCCGCAGTGCAGCTCACCAAGTCGGTGCTACCGGCTGGCGCCACCGACTGGACCTTCAGCTTCACCATCAGCCCAGCCAGGGGGCTCACCCCGAGCCAGGCCACCCAATCCGTGACCGCTGCCGACCCCACCATCAGGTGGGACAACCTCACGCCAGGTGAGCCGTACACGATCACCGAGACCCCGAGGGCTGGCTGGCAGGCTGGGCCCATCGTCTGCGGATCGGGGCAGGGCGCTGGCAGCACCTTCAGCGCGGAGCCCGGCCAGCTGATCAGCTGCACCGCGAGCAACACGCAGCTGGCATCGGTGACGGTCGTCAAGGATGCCGCACCTGCCGATGACACACCGTTCGCCTTCACGGGGACCGGGTTGGGGGCCGAGGGAGCGACTGCCTCGTTCGATCTGCGTGACCCGGGTGCGCCATCCACCACCTTCGCCGACCTCGTCCCCGGCCAGACCCACACCATCACCGAGGTCCTCACCGAAGACCAAGTTGCCGCCGGCTGGTTGCTCGGTGACGTGACCTGCGTTGACGCCCTGGACGACAGCGAGGTGGGTGTCCTGAACGGGTCCGCCGTGGCGGTGACGACCCGTCCCGGCAGCGACATCACCTGCAGGTTCACCAACACCAAGCTGGCCAGCGTCAGCGTGACCAAGTCGGTGAACCCGACCACCGCAACGGGCTGGACGGTGGGCTTCACCATCAGCCCGGTGCCGGCCGGCGAGGCGCCGACCAAGTCGGCGAATGCCGGGGCGCCCACCGTTTCGTGGGCCGGGCTGGTGCCTGGGACCCAGTACACGGTCACCGAAGGTGCGATGCCCGGCTTCACCAGTGGCGCGCTGACCTGCGGCACGGGTGGATCCGCGTTCACCCCGACCGCTGGTGAGGTGGTGGCCTGCCGAGTGACCAACACCCAGCTCGCATCGGCGAGCGTCACCAAGACGGTGAACCCGAGCACGGCGACGGGTTGGCGCGTCGAGTTCACGATCAGCCCTGTGCCGGCCGGCGAGACCGGCACGAAGGCGGCGACGTCGGCGGCCCCCACGGTTGCATGGGCCGGCCTCGTCCCGGGCACCGCGTACACGGTCTCCGAGGGCGCCATGCCGGGCTTCGCCCCCGGTGCCCTGACGTGCGGGTCGGGCGGCGCGGCCTTCACCCCGACTCCCGGCCAGGCGGTCAGCTGTGCGGTGACGAACACCCAGCTCGCCTCGGTGAGTGTGACGAAGACCGTCTCCCCGCAGGGGCTGACAGGCTGGTCGTTCGGGTTCACCATCTTCCCCGTCCCGGCTGGCGAGGTGGCGACCAAGACTGCGACGCCCGGCACCCCGACCGTGGCCTGGACCGGCCTGCAGCCGGGGACCACGTACACCGTGGTCGAGGTCCCAGTGCCAGGGTTCACGGCCGGCCCCTTCACCTGCAGCTCCGGTGGGCCGACCTTCACCCCGGGCCCGGGGGAGGCCGTCGCCTGCTCGGTGACGAACACCGCTGATGCCGTGATCGCCCCCGAGGAGGAGGTCGACAACGGCACCGTCGGTGGCACCGAGGACGAGGAGATCGCCGACACCGGCGCGGACGTCCTGCCGCTCGTCGCGGTCGCGCTGTGGGCTGCGCTCCTCGGCGGGCTGCTGCTGCTGGTGAGCCACCGGCGCCGCGCCTGACGCCCAGCCGTGAGTCATCCCAGCTGCAGCCAGCGCGCAACTGGGATGACACAGCGGGTGGGCCCGCTGGGGCGCATGGCGCCACCCGGCTCGACAGGCGCTCTGGTGGGCCGCGACTAGAATCGCTGGTGCCCACACCACCCCATCCGACCGCCCGCGAAGGTGCCCATGCCCGTCCAGGATGCCGAGGTCATCGTCGTCGGCGCTGGGCCCGCCGGCTCGGCCACGGCGCACCGCCTGGCCACCGCCGGCCGCGACGTGCTGCTGCTCGAGAAGGCCCGCTTCCCACGCGACAAGGTGTGCGGCGACGGCCTGACCCCGCGCGCGGTGCGCTCCCTGGTCGACATGGGCATCGACATCTCGCCCGAGGCCGGCTGGGCCCGCAACAACGGCCTGCGCATCATCGCCAACGGCCGCACCTACGAGCTGCCCTGGCCCGAGCTCGAGCGCTTCCCGAGCTTCGGCCTCGTGCGCGCCCGCATGGAGCTCGACGAGCTGCTCGCCCGGCACGCCGCCAAGGCCGGGGCCCGGCTCGAGGAGGGCCTCAAGGTGCTGGGACCGGTGCGCGACGAGCGCACCGGCCGGGTCAGCGGCGTGCTCGCCCAGCCCGTCGACGAGCGCGGTCGCGCGGCCGGGCCGCGGGTGACCTACACCGCGCCGGTCGTCGTGGCGGCCGACGGCGTCTCCTCGCGGATGAGCGTCGCCATGGGCCTGGACCGTCGCGAGGACCGGCCGATGGGCGTGGCGGTGCGGGCCTACGCGCCGAGCCCGCGCGCCGCCGAGCCGTGGATGGAGTCGCACCTGGAGCTGCGCAGCAACGGCGCCCTGCTGCCGGGCTACGGGTGGGTGTTCGGCCTGGCCGACGGCACGGTGAACATCGGCCTGGGCATCCTCAACACCTCCGAGGCGTTCCAGAACGTGGACTACCGCGACCACCTGCGGCGCTGGATGCGCGAGACGCCGGAGCACTGGGCGCTGCGCGAGCACGCCGACACCGTGCCCATCAAGGGCATGGCCCTGCCGATGGGGTTCAACCGCCAGCCGCACTACGCCCGCGGCATGCTGCTCGTCGGGGACTCCGGCGGCATGGTGAACCCCTTCAACGGCGAGGGCATCGACTACGCCCTCGAGGCCGGCGCCCTGGCCGGTGACCGTGTCCACGCCGCGTTGGCCGAGCCCCGCGCCGAGGGCCGCGAGGTCCAGCTGCACGGCTACGCCGAGGACCTCAAGGCCCACTACGGCGGGTACTACACGCTGGGCCGCTGGTTCGTCCGCGCGATCGGGCACCCCAGCGTGATGAAGCTGGCCACGACCTACGGCATGCCGGTGCCGGTGCTGCGCGAGCTGGCCCTCAAGCTCATGGCCAACCTCACCGACACCGAGGCCCCCGACGCGATGGACCGCCTCATCAACACCCTGTCGCGGGTGGCCCCAGCCGCCTGAGATGCCCCTGCCGGCCCACCACGCATGACGTGCGTCACAGCAGTCGACGCCAGCCACGCCCGCACCAGCCGACACTCGGACGAAGCCGGCACCGCGGGCCCCTAGGATGTGCTCGCCCGCGCCATGCCGGCGCCCGGCCAGGAAGGATGGGTGACCCCTGGTGAACGTCTACACACCGATCCTGGTCCTGGGCATCCTCGCGTTCGGCTTCGCGCTGTTCTCGGTGGTCGTCGCCGGGATCACCGGGCCCAAGCGCTACAACCGCGCGCGCCTGGACGCCTACGAGTGCGGCATCCAGCCGACCCCCCAGCCGATGGGCGGCGGGCGCTTCCCGGTCAAGTACTACCTGACCGCGATGCTGTTCATCATCTTCGACATCGAGATCGTCTTCCTCTACCCGTGGGCCGTGACGTTCGACAAGCTCGGGATCTTCGGCCTGGTGGAGATGCTGCTGTTCATCGCAACCCTGCTCGTCGCCTACGTCTACGTGTGGCGACGCGGCGGACTGGAGTGGGACTGATGGGCCTCGAGGAACAACTGCCGTCGGGCATCCTGCTGACCAGCGTCGAGAAGCTGGCCGGCTACGCCCGCAAGAGCTCGCTGTGGCCGGCCACGTTCGGCCTGGCCTGCTGCGCCATCGAGATGATGGCCACGGGCGCGCCGCGCTACGACCTCGCCCGGTTCGGCATGGAGGTCTTCCGGGCCTCGCCCCGCCAGGCCGACTGCATGATCGTGGCCGGCCGGGTCAGCCAGAAGATGGCCCCGGTGCTGCGCCAGGTCTACGACCAGATGCCCGGGCCCAAGTGGGTCATCGCGATGGGCGTCTGTGCCTCGAGCGGGGGCATGTTCAACAACTACGCGATCGTGCAGGGCGTGGACCACATCGTGCCCGTCGACATCTACCTGCCGGGCTGCCCCCCGCGGCCCGAGATGCTCATCGACGCGATCCTCAAGCTGCACGACCAGATCATGGACACCAAGCTCGGGGCGCACCGCCGGGCCGAGGTGCTCGAGCTCGAGGCCGCGGCGCTGGCCGCCACCCCCACGATCGAGATGAAGGGCCTGCTGCGATGAGCGGGGACACCCCGGCCGGCGGGCCCGTCCCCGCCGCCTCCCCCGAGGCACGGGACACGCCGGTGACGCCGGCGGCCGACCAGGCCGACTCCGTCGAGGAGCAGCGCGTCGCGGACGGCCAGGAGGCCAGCGTCGTCGTGCCGGTGGGCGCGGTCGACCTGGGCCTGGCCCCGGTGCTCGACGGCCCGGAGATGATCGGCCGGCGCCAGGGCGCCTTCGGGGTCGCGGGCTCCGGGGACACCTCCGGGTTCGGCGGCCTGGTGGCCCCGATCACGATGCCCGGGCCGAGCTCGCGGCCCTACGGCGGGGACTTCGACGCCGTCGCCGACGAGCTCGAGCTCGCCCTGGCCGACGCCGGGCTGCCGATGGCGGGGGCGATCGAGAAGGTCGTCGTCGACCACGGCGAGCTCACCCTCTACGTGGCGCGCGAGCACCTCGAGGCGGTCGGCCGGGCGCTTCGCGACGAGCCGGGCCTGCGGTACGAGATCTGCCACTCGGTGTCCGGCGTGCACTACCCGGGGGACGCGGGCCGCGAGCTGCACGCCGTGATCCACCTGCTGTCGATCACGCACAAGCGCCGCCTGCGCCTCGAGGTCGCCTGCCCCGACGAGGACCCGCACATCCCCAGCCTGACCGGGGTGTGGCCCTCGGCGGACTGGCACGAGCGGGAGACGTGGGACATGTTCGGCATCGTCTTCGACGGCCACCCCGCGCTGACCCGCATCCTCATGCCGGACGACTGGCCCGGCCACCCCCAGCGCAAGGACTACCCGCTGGGCGGGATCCCCGTGGAGTACAAGGGCGCGACGACACCGCCCCCGGACCAGCGGAGGGTGTACAGCTGATGAGCACGACCTACGAGTCCGGCGAGGCCTTCGAGGCCGCCGCGCCCGCGGATCCCGGCCCCGCGACAGCCGCCCCCGGCTACGACACCACCGAGGGCCGGGTCTTCACCGTGACCGGCGGGGACTGGGACAGCATCACCCTGGACCCCGCGCAGGAGAACGAGCGCATCGTCGTGAACATGGGGCCCCAGCACCCCTCCACGCACGGCGTGCTGCGCCTGATCCTCGAGCTCGAGGGCGAGCTCGTCCAGGAGGCCCGCTGCGGCATCGGCTACCTGCACACCGGCATCGAGAAGAACCTCGAGTACCGCACCTGGACGCAGGGCACCACGTTCGTCACGCGCATGGACTACCTGTCCTCGCTGTTCAACGAGACCGCCTACTGCCTGGCGGTCGAGCGGCTGCTCGGCATCAGCGACCAGGTCCCCGAGCGGGCCAACGTCGCGCGCGTCATGCTCATGGAGCTCAACCGGATCAGCTCGCACCTGGTCTGCCTGGCCACCGGCGGCATGGAGCTCGGCGCGCTGACCGCCATGACGTTCGGCTTCCGCGAGCGCGAGCTCATCCTGGACCTGTTCGAGCTCGTCACCGGCCTGCGGATGAACCACGCCTACATCCGCCCCGGCGGCCTGGCCCAGGACCTGCCGGACAAGGACGACAAGGGCCAGGACCTCAAGGTCCGCATCCAGCAGACGATCGACACCCTGCGCAAGCGCCTGCCCGACACGGCCAACCTGCTGGTCGACAACACCATCTGGATGGGCCGCACCTCGGGCATCGGCTACCTGGACCTCACCGGGTGCATGGCCCTGGGCATCACCGGGCCGATCCTGCGCTCGACCGGCTACCCGTGGGACCTGCGCAAGGAGATGCCGTACTGCGGCTACGAGACCTACGAGTTCGACGTGGTCACCGAGACCAGCGCCGACGCCTACGGCCGGTTCCTCGTGCGCCTGGGCGAGATGCAGCAGAGCCTGCGGATCGTCGAGCAGTGCCTGGACCGCCTGCAGCCCGGCCCGGTCATGGTCGACGACCCGAAGATCGGCTGGCCGGCCCAGCTGGCCCTGGGCGCCGACGGGATGGGCAACTCCCTGGAGCACATCCGCCAGATCATGGGCACCTCGATGGAGGCGCTCATCCACCACTTCAAGCTGGTGACCGAGGGCTTCAGCGTGCCGGTCGGGCAGGCCTACCAGGTGATCGAGGCCCCGCGCGGGGAGCTCGGCGTCCACGTGGTGAGCAACGGCGGCACGCGCCCCTACCGGGTGCACTTCCGCGACCCCAGCTTCAACAACCTGCAGGCCGTGGCCGCGATGTGCGAGGGCGGCCAGATCGCCGACGTGGTCGCCGCCGTGGCCAGCATCGACCCCGTGATGGGAGGCGTGGACCGCTGATGTCCATCTCCGAGCAGACCCGCGCCGAGCTCGTCGAGCTCGCCGGCCGCTACCCGGTCGCGCGATCGGCCCTGCTGCCGATGCTGCACCTGGTGCAGTCCGAGGAGGGCTACGTGAGCCCGGAGGGCATCGCGGCGTGTGCGGCGACGCTGGGCCTGAGCACGGCCGAGGTCGCCGCCGTGTCGAGCTTCTACACCATGTACAAGCGCCGCCCGGCCGGCAAGCACCACATCGGCGTCTGCACGAACACCATGTGCGCGCTGCTGGGCGGCGACGCCGTGTGGCAGGCGGTGAGCGAGCGCGCGGGTGCCGGCCACGACGAGGTGAGCCCCGACGGGCTGTTCGACATGGAGCGCATCGAGTGCCAGGCGGCGTGCACCCACGCCCCGGTCATGACCGTGGACTGGGAGTTCTTCGACCAGACCACGCCCGAGCAGGCCGTCGCGGTGCTCGACCAGCTGGCCGCCGGTGCCGAGGTCGTGAGCACCCGGGGCCCGGTCGTGCGCGGCTTCCGCGCCGCCGAGCGCACGATCTCCGGTATCGACGACGACGGCCTGACCGACGAGGGCGGCCACGCCGACGAGCTCATGCTGGCCACCCTGCGGGCCGCCGCCGAGCGCGGCATCGGCCCGGCCGACGGGTCGGCCGCGGCCACGAGCGGGGGGCCGGCGGCATGACGCTCACCCCGGTCCTGACCGCCCACTGGGACGAGGCGGACTGCTACACGATCGACGGCTACCGCCGGCACGGCGGCTACGACCAGGTCGCCAAGGGCTTCCAGATGGGCCCCGACGCGCTGATCCAGCTGGTGAAGGACTCCGGCCTGCGCGGCCGCGGCGGTGCGGGCTTCCCGACCGGCATGAAGTGGGGCTTCGTCCCCCAG
This sequence comes from Candidatus Nanopelagicales bacterium, assembly GCA_025456015.1. Classification (GTDB taxonomy): domain Bacteria; phylum Actinomycetota; class Actinomycetes; order S36-B12; family CAIYMF01; genus Prado023. Next base: position 1,375 of record JALOLK010000030.1, on the reverse strand, counting down.
GGCGACGGCAAGGCGCACTACCTGGTCGTCAACGCCGACGAGTCCGAGCCGGGGGCCTGCAAGGACATCCCGCTCATGCTGGCCAACCCGCACGCCCTCATCGAGGGCTGCATCCTCACCTCGTACGCGATCCGGGCCAACTGGGCCTTCATCTACGTGCGCGGCGAGGTGCCCCACGTGCACCGGCGGCTGCGCGCCGCGGTGCGCGAGGCCTACGCCGCCGGGCTGCTCGGCACGGACATCCAGGGCTCCGGCTTCGACCTCGACCTGGTGGTGCACGCCGGTGCCGGGGCGTACATCTGCGGCGAGGAGACCGCGCTGCTGGACTCGCTCGAGGGCCGGCGCGGCCAGCCGCGGCTGAAGCCCCCGTTCCCGGCCGTCGCCGGCCTCTACGCCTCGCCCACCGTGGTGAACAACGTCGAGACCATCGCCAACGTGCCGTACATCGTGCGCAACGGCGCCGACTGGCTGACCCAGTGGGGCACCGAGAAGTCGCCGGGGTTCAAGCTCATGAGCGTCTCGGGCCACGTGCGCCGACCCGGCGTCTACGAGGTCGCGCTGGGCACCACCATGCGCCAGCTGCTCGAGTACGCCGGCGGCATGCGCCACGGCGGCGAGCCGAAGTTCTGGCTGCCCGGCGGCTCCAGCGTGCCGATGCTCACCGCCGAGCACCTCGACCTGCCGCTGACCTACGAGGACATGGCCGCCGCGGGCACCATGCTCGGCACCGCCACGCCCATGGTGTTCGACGACACCGTCTCGGTGGTCAAGGCGATCACCCGCTGGCTGGAGTTCTACAAGCACGAGTCGTGCGGCAAGTGCACCCCGTGCCGGGAGGGCACCGGCTGGATCGCCGGCACGCTGGGGCGCTTCGAGGCAGGCCAGGGCACCGAGGCCGAGCTGGGCATGCTCGAGGAGCTGTGCGCGCAGATCATGGGCCGCTCCTTCTGCGCCCTCGGTGACGCCGCCGCCACGCCGTTCCCCGCCGCCTTCAAGCACTTCCGCTCCGAATGGCTGGCCGGCACCCACACCCCGGCCGACCAGGCCTTCGACCCGGTCGCTGCCACCGTCCTCGCCGCTGGAGCCACCCGATGACCAGCCCCGCCCAGCCCGCCCCGGGCACCGTGGCGACCCCGCCGCCCCCCGGCGCCCCGACGCCCGAGCCGCCCGTCCCCGCGGTCCCCGCCGGCCACGTCGCGGCCAGCATCGACGGCGTCGCGGTGGTCGTGCCCAAGGGCACGCTCATCATCCGGGCCGCCGAGCAGCTGGGCATCGAGATCCCGCGGTTCTGCGACCACCCGCTGCTGGACCCGGTCGCAGCCTGTCGCGCCTGCCTGGTCGAGATCGAGGGCCAGCCCAAGCCCCAGCCCGCCTG
>JALOLK010000029.1 GCA_025456015.1 Candidatus Nanopelagicales bacterium | reverse complement strand
GGAGCTCGTGGACGCCCGATGGCGCACGGAGCTGGTGCTGCGCGTGCGGGGCGTGGACCTCGACCAGCAGCTGCCCGTCGTGCGGGCCACGTTCACCGGGCTGGTCGAGGACGTGGAGCGGGCGGCCAGCCGGTTCCGGACGGACTCGGGGCTCGCCGCGGCGAACGCCGCGCCCGGGCGCTGGGTGCCCGCCTCCCCGCTGCTGCTGACGCTCGTGCGCGTGGGGGTCGCCGCCGCCGAGGCCAGTGACGGCCTGGTGAGTCCCTGCCTCGGGGCGTGCGTGGACGCAGCCGGCTACCGGGCGTGGTCGGCGGCTGAGGTGCCCCTGCCCGTCGTCCTCGCCAGCCCGGGATCGCCCGCGTGCCTCCCCGACGCCTGGCAGCGCATCGAGATGGCCCCCGGCCGGCTGCGGGTCCCCGCCGGCACCGCGCTGGACCTCGGCGCGACCGCCAAGGCCTGGCTGGCCGACGAGCTCGCCGAGCGGCTCGCCGACCGGACAGGGCTGGACGTCGTGGCGAACATGGGCGGTGACCTGCGCGCGATCGGTGCGCTCGCCCCCTGGGTGGTCGGGGCCGACCACGCCGTGCCCGGGCCGCAGCCGGTGCCCCTCGAGGTCCACGATGCCGGCCTGGCCACCAGCGGCCAGGGGCACCGGCGATGGACGACGCCGACAGGTCCGGCCCATCACCTCATCGACCCCCGCACGGGCACGAGCGCGGTGACGCGGTGGTGGGCGGTCTCAGTCCTGGCCGCCAGCGCGACGGCGGCCAACACGGCCGCGACCGGGGGGATGCTCCTCGACGGGGCCGCGCCGGCGTGGTTGCAGGCGCGGGGGCTGGACGCGGCGCTCAGCGCCTGGCTGGGCGCCGGTCCCGTGACCCGGCAGGTGGTCGGGCGGTGGCCGGCCGGGGATGGACGGGTGACGTGATGGACCTTCCGTGGATGTGGTTCGTGCTGCGCGCCTCCGGGCTCGTCGCGGTCGGGCTGCTGACCGTGTCCGTGGTGCTGGGGATCGTGGGCCCGCGGCTGCGGCCGACCACGCGCCTGGCCACGATCACCGCGCATCGCGCCGCCGCGGTCGCCGGCACGGTGCTCATCGTCGTGCACGTCGTGCTGGCGGTGCTGGATCCGTGGATCACGATGGACTGGCCCGCCGCGCTGCTGCCCGGGGTCTCGGGGTGGCAGCGGTGGGGCGTGGCCCTCGGTGCGCTGGCGGTCGACCTCCTGCTGGCGTTGCTGGTGACCACCGCGATGCGGCGGCGGGCCCCGCGCGCATGGCGGCGCGTGCACCTGGTCGCCGTGCCCCTGTGGGCCCTGGCGGTCGGTCACGGCCTGCTCGTGGGCAGCGACCCCGCAGCGATGCGCTGGATGGCGGTCACCAGTGCCGGTCTGGTCCTGGCTGCCACCGCGGTGCGGCTCCTCGTCCCCCCGCGCGCACCCGTGGCCCGGGCGGTGGCGCCCGCGGGGCCACCGGTGGTGGCGGGCCGAGGAGCCGTGCGGTGACCGTGCCCGTGCGCGCGGCCCCGCCCGGCACCGGTGCCGACGCCCCGGCCGCCGTCGCCGCCCTGCCGGGACTGCCCGGGCTGCCGCTGGCCGACCGGTGCGCGGGGCCCCTGCCCCGGTTCCTCCTGGCGCCTGGCGTGCTGCTGCTGGCCGGCGTGCAGCCCGGGCGCCGGGTGGCCCTGGCCGAGCACGTCGGTCGTTGGGACGGCCTGCCGCCCGCGGCCCTCGACCAGCTCGTCACCGCCGCCGAGGCCGTCGACCTCGTGGGCGGTGGGGGAGCCGCCTTCCCGACGGGTCGCAAGCTCGCCTCGCTCGCGGGCCGCCCGGTCTCGCACGTCGTCGTGAACGCCGCCGAGGGCGAGCGGGCCAGCGGCAAGGACGGGGTGCTGCTGGCGCACGTGCCGCACCTGGTCCTCGACGGCGCCGTCGCGGCCGCGCGGGCGTTGGGAGCGCCCCGGGTCGTGGTGCGGATCTCGGCGGACCGGCCCGACCTCGCCGCCAGCCTCCCGCTGGCCCTGGCCGAGCGGACCGACGGGCTGCCGGTCGTGGTGTCGGTCGGGCCGGCCGGGTTCGTCGCCGGCGAGGCGAGCGCGGTCGTCTCGGCCATCGCCGGGGGGTCGGGGCTGCCGGCCGAGCTCGGGCGCCCGCCGCGCCTGCCCGGGCGCCGCGTCGGACGCCGACCGCACGTGCTGGTGAGCAACGTCGAGACCTTCGCGCGGCTCGCCCTGGCGGTGCGCGGCGCGCCCACCCGATCCGCGCTGGCCAGCGTCTCTGGCGCGGTCCACCGGGCCGGTGTCCTCGAGCTGCCCGAGGCCGCGACGCTGGCCGACCTCGCGGACCTCGCGGGCGGCATCCTAGGGTCGCCGCGGGTGCTCATCACCGGGGGGTGGCACGGCCGCTGGGTGGCGTGGCCGGATGCGGCCCAAGCCCCGCTGACCCGCGACGGACTGGCGGCGATCGGCGGGCGCTGGGGCGCGGGCGCCTTCGTCTGGGTGCCCGGCGACGTCGAGCCGGTGCAGGCACTCGTCGCCGTCGCCGAGGAGCTGGCGGCGGGCACGGCACGCCAGTGCGGCCCCTGCTGGCGGGGACTGCCCGAGGTCGCCCGGACGCTGGCCGGCCTGGCCAGCGGCGTCGTCGCGCGCGACGCGCTCGACGGCCTGCTCGCCGAGGTCGACGGCCGCGGCATCTGCGCGCACCCCAGCGCCTCCGTCGCAGCCATCCGCAGCGGCCTGGACCTGATCGGAGCCCACGCGTGAGGCAGCATCCCGCGGCAGCCACCCCCACCACCCACGAGGGGCCGGGCAGCGGCCCGCCGGCACGCCTGGCCCTCGTGGTGGACTGGCAGCGCTGCACCGGCCAGGGCGTCTGCGCGGCGGCGCTGGGGGAGCGGCTGGACCTGGACCGCTGGGGCTACCCCGTGGGCGTGGGCTCCCGCGGCGCCGAGGTGCCGCGCGGGCTCGAGCGCGCCGCACGGCTCGCGGTCGCCTCGTGCCCGGCCGCTGCGCTGCGCCTCGTGCGCCACCGCACGGCCTAGGCTCCGCCCGTGGCCCATGTGCTGCTCGTCGAGGACGATCCCGGGATCCGCACCGCGGTCGTGCGTGCGCTGCACGCCCGGGGGCATGCGGTGCAGTCCGCGGGCAGCGGCCTGGACGGCCTGCAGGCCATGCTCGTCGGGACCCCCGGCGTCGTCGTGCTGGACCTGGGGCTCCCGGACGTCGACGGTGAGCGGCTGCTCGGGATGATCCGGGCGGTCAGCCAGGTGCCCGTCATCGTCGCGACCGCCCGCGACGACGAGGGCCTGATCGTCCGGCTGCTGGACGCCGGCGCGGACGACTACGTCGTCAAGCCCTACGATCCCGCGCACCTCGAGGCCCGCATCCGGGCCGTGCTGCGGCGGGGCGCCGCCCAGCCCGACGTGGCGATCGATCCGCCGCTGCAGGTCGGCGGGCTGGTGGTCGACCGGGCGCGGCGCACGGCCGCCGTGGACGGCCGGCCGATCGAGCTGACCCGGCTGGAGTTCGACCTGCTGGCCTACCTCGCGTCGAACCCCGGTCGGGTGGTGAGCCGTGCCGAGGTGCTGCGCGAGGTGTGGCAGCGCACCGACGCGGCCCGCACCGTGGACGTCCACCTGTCCTGGCTGCGCCGCAAGCTCGGCGACGCCCCGAGCCATCCGCGCTTCATCCACGTCCACCGCGGCGTCGGGGTCCTGCTGGAGGACCGTGTCGAGGACGCGCCCGTGCCCCACCAGGGCCCGCTCGGCTGATGCAGCGCCGGCTCGTCGTCTTCGCCCTCACCGTCGTGACCGTCGCGGTGACGGTCCTGGTGATCCCGCTCGCGCTCAGTGCCCGGGACCTGGTCCGCGCGGGCAACCTCGCGACGCTCGCCGAGCAGTCGCGGGTGCTGGCCGACGGGTGGGAGGCCCTGGCGCGACAGCCCTCGGGCCAGGAGGACGACGGTGTCGACGCGCCGAGGATCCAGCTGCCCGGCGAGCCGGGGACGGTCGTGCTGGTCTACCCCGAGGGGACGGTCGTGGGGGGCCCGGTGCCACCCGAGGCCGAGCCCGTCGTGGCCTCGGCGCGGCAGGGGCGCTCCGCCTCGCTGGACACCGGCCGGGCCGGGTACGCCGCGTCCCCGGCGGTGTTCGACGACAGTGCCGCCGGGGCGGTGCTGGTCGTCGCCGACGACGATCGCCTCGACGCGGGGCTCGGGCCGAGGCTCGGTGCCCTCGCAGCCATCTGCGCACTGCTGCTGGTCGGGGCGGGGGTGGCCGCCTGGCTGCTCGCGCGGCGAACGGCCCAGCCGATCCGCCAGCTCGCGGCCGCGGCCGACGCGATCACCGCCGGCGACCTGGACGCCCGTGCCGGGCGCTCGACGATCGTGGAGGTGGACGACGTGGGCCGGGCGCTCGACCGCCTCGCCCGGCGGGTGCAGGAGCTGCTCGCCGAGGAGCGCGAGGAGGCCGCCGCCCTGGCCCACCAGCTGCGCACACCCCTCACGGTCCTCGCCGCGGACGTCGACGCCGTCGAGGACCCCGCCGTGCGCCAACGCCTCGCCGACGACGTGCTGACCCTGCAGCGCACGACCGACGAGATCATCACGAGCGCCCGACGCACGGACCGGGAGGGTCTGCGCGCGGCGTGCGACGCCACCGCGGTGCTCGCCGATCGGGCCGCCTTCTGGCAGGTGCTCGCCGAGTTCCAGCAGCGCCCCATGGTCCTCCGGGGCACCACGGGTGGGCCGCTGCCCGTGCGGCTGACGTCCTACGACCTCAGCACGGCCCTGGACATCGTGCTGCAGAACGTCTTCACCCACACCGAGGAGGGCGTCGGGTTCGAGGTCGGAGTGGCACCGGCGGGGGACGGGCTCGTCGAGGTCGTGGTCAGCGATGCCGGGACCGGGTTCGATCCCAGGTCCGCACCGGGCACCCGGGACGGCTCGACCGGGCTCGGCCTGGCCATCGCCGAACGCATCGCGGTCGCCTCCGGGGGGTCGTTGCAGCGCGGGCGGTCACCCCAGGGGGGCGCCGCGGTCACCCTGCGGCTGGGGCGGGCGGCGGAGTAGCCAGGGTGGCGCTCGGGCACCGGCGGAGGGTCCCGGCGAGGGCGTGCAGCCGGCATCAGGGACCACCCTGCGGGTAGGGAACGCGCGGCCCGGGCACGCGCCCGGGCCGTGGAGGAGAGGAGTCACCGTGGCCACCACCGAGCGTCCCGCCGATGGCCCGACCCGCCTGCGCGACCACGACCTCGGCCGCCCCGGCTTCTGGCGCGCCCGCAGCTTCGCCCTGGTCACCGGCGCGCTGTTCCTGCTGGCATGGTCCGGGCAGTTCATCGCCCAGCTCGTCGTCGAGCGCAACGAGGCGGCCCAGCACGGGCAGCCGTTCCAGATGTCGGACTTCTGGCCGCAGTTCCTCGCCTCGACGATGGAGAACTGGCAGTCGGAGTTCCTGCAGCTGGTGTGGCAGGCCGTCGGGCTGGCGCTGCTGCTGTTCTGGGGCTCCTCGCAGTCGCGGGAGGGCGAGGACCGCATCGAGGCCAAGGTGGACCGCCTGCTCGAGGCGAACGGGATCGACCCGGACGACGTGACCCGCACGTTCAACGAGCAGGTCTGAGGCCACGAGCCGCTGCGCGATCCTGGCAGCGGTGCGGCCCGCGGCGGCGCGTCGGGTCAGCCAGCCGCCTTCTTGCGCGTCGCCGGCCGTCTCGCCGGCTTGTCCGCGTCCTGCCCGTCCTCGTCGTCGCCCTTGGCCTGGCTGGTCCGCTTCGTCGCGCGCTTCGCGGGCGGCCGCTTCGCCGGCCCCTCGTCAGCGGTCGGCTCATCGGCGCCGCCGGCCGTGGCCTGGGCCTGCTGCTGGCGGCGCACCGACTCCTGCAGCGCTGCCATGAGGTCGACCACGGTGCCCGAGTCCTCGGCAGCGGCAGCGGCGACCGGCTGGATGACGTCCTCGCCGGCGAGGCGCTGCTCGACGTGGGCCAGGACCGCCTCGCGGTACTCGTCGCGGTACTGGCTGGGGTCGAAGTCCCCGCCGAGGCTCTCCACGAGCGAGCCGGCCATCGCCAGCTCCTGCGGCCGCACGGCCACGTCGTCGTCGGCGATGCCCTGGAACTCGGGCACGCGGACCTCATCGGGCCAGAGCATGGTCTGCATGACGACCACGTCGTCGCGGATGCGCAGCACCGCCAGCCGGGAGCGCTTGCGCAGGGTCATCATCACCAACGCGATCCGGTCGGTCTGCTCCAGTGCGCGGCGCAGCAGCACGTACGGCTTGGCGGCGCCCTTGGCCGGCTCGAGGTAGTACGCACGCTCGAAGTGGATGGGATCGACCTGCTCGGCGGGCACGAACTGCACGATCTCCAGGTCGCGGCCGTGCTCGACCTGCAGGGAGTCGAGCTCCTCGTCGGTGAGCACCACGCGCCGGCCGGTGTCGTCCTCGTAGCCCTTGCCGATCTCGGCGAACGAGACGGCCTCCCCGCACGTCTGGCAGCGCCGCTCGTACTTGATGCGCCCGCCATCGGCGAGGTGCACCTGGTGGAACCGGACGTCGCGGTCCTCGGTGGCCGCGTACAGCTTCACCGGGATGTGGACCAGCCCGAAGGCGATGTTCCCACTCCACATGGCGCGCACGCGGTCATTGTGGGTCGCGCGCGGCGCTCACGCAGGCTGGCGGGCCCCGGCGCGCGCGTGCTCACGCCGGCTCGGCCTCGTCGACCGGGTCCGCCCACGTCAGCTGCGGGGCCAGGCCGAGGTGGTCGGCGTAGCCGCCCAGTGCCTCCTCGAGGGCCGCGATGTGCGCCTGCGGCAGCCGTCGGAACGGCGTCGCCGTGATCGCGACGGACCGGGTGAGCGCCCGCCGCCGCCACGTCCCCACCACGCGGCCCTCGACCACGAGGGTGTTCCAGAACACGCCGTTGCCGCCGGGCACCACCAGGGCCTCGTGCCCCTTGTCGAGCTGTGCCGTGCGGTCCCGATAGCCCAGCACGAGCTCGTCGAAGCCGGGCAGCGCCCGCGCCGGGCCCACCTCGAGTGGCGCCTCGTCGGGATCCGGCAGCGTGTCGAGGGCCGGCTCGGCGACCAGCAGGGCCCGGCCGTCCGGGTCGGTGCACGGGGTGAGGCCCGGGACCGCGGCCAGCCCGGCACGGGCATCGGTGAGGGTGAGGTCGGCCCACCGCGCGAGGTCCTGGGCGGTCACCGGCCCGTGCGAGCGCACGAACCGGGCCGCGATGGTCGCCAGCGCCTCGGGCCGGTCCAGGGCGACCTGGGTCGGTGCCCATCGCTCGAGCAGGACGAACGACTGCTCCCGGCCGAGGTTGGGGCCCACGCACAGCAGGCCCGTGGCCGAGGCGAACCAGAGCAGGTGGTAGCCGCGGGAGCCGGAGGGGTCGATGCCCGCGGCCCCGAGCGCCGCCAGGCATGCCGAGCGCGGGTGGGGCTGGCCGTCGGCGAGGGCCTCGCCCAGCACGTCCGCGGCCCGCCGTGCGTCCGCCAGGTCGAGCCCGAGGAACGCCCGCCGCGGCTCGGCCTGCTGCAGGGAGCGCGCGCCCAGGTGCTCGAGCATCCAGCGCGCGTCCTCGCCGGGCACCAGGTGCAACGTGCCGCGCATCGGCCAGGTGCGCAGCAGGTCCCCGGTCGCGAGGGCGGCATCCACCTGCGCCCGGGTGGTCCCGGTGCGCAGCCCCAGCGACCAGGTGGCGCTGTTGAGGTCCTGGGCCTGCATCGCGCCGAACCACGTGACCACCTCGGGGACGCCGCGGCCCTCTGCGGCGTCGGGGCCCAGCAGCAGGCTGCGCAGGCGCAGGGCGCGCAGCTGCTCGCCGGTGAGCCGGACGGCACGGGCCACGTGCGGCGCGCTGCGTGCGGCCATCTCAGCCCAGCGCCAGGGCGGTGGCGGGGTCGGCCATGAAGTCGGCCACCTCCCGCAGCACCCGCGACCCGAGCGCCCCGTCGACCACGCGATGGTCGAACGACAGCGCCAGCGTCGTGACCTCCCGGGCCACCACCGCGCCGTCGACGACCCACGGCCGGGCCAGGACCCGGCCCAGGGCCAGGATCGCCACCTCCCCGGGGTTCAGGATCGGCGTGCCGGCATCGATGCCGAAGACGCCGACGTTCGTGATCGTGATCGTGGAGCCGCGCAGGTCCTCGGGCCGGGAGCGGCCGGCCCGCGCCGTGGCCACGAGCCGGCCGAGCGCGTCGGCCATCCCCCGCAGGTCGAGCTCGCCGGCATCGGGGATCCGCGGCACGACCAGGCCCCGCGGTGAGTCCACGGCGATGCCCAGGTGCACCGAGCGGTGCACGAGCAGGTGCTCGCCGTCGTCGGCGAGGCTCGCGTTGATCGTGGGGTGGGCTCGGGCGGCCCGCGCCAGGCCGAGGGCGGCGAACGTCAGCGGCGTGATCGCCAGGCCGGCGAGGTCCTCGCGACCCCGGGCGGTCCGGATCAGCTCCATCATCCGCGTGACGTCGACGTCCACCCACTCGGTCACGTGGGGGGCGCTGAAGGCCGACTCGGTCATCGCGCGCGCCATCATCCGCGCCACGTGGGACAGCGGCACGGCCTCGGACTGGGCTGCGGCCTGCGCGGCTCGTGTCACGTCGTCGTGGGTGATCGTGCCCTCCGGGCCGGTGGGCACCACCTGCTCGAGGTCCACGCCGAGGTCGCGCGCCAGCCGCCGGACCGGGGGCTTGGCGCGCACCGTCCGCGCCCCGAGGCGGTCCTCGACCGCCCGGCCCAGCTCCAGCCCGCCGATGCGCACCGGTCGGGCAGCCTCCCCGGGTGGGCCGGGTTCGACGTGCTCGGCGCCGTGCGGCGTGGCCCGTGGCCGCCGGCCCTTCGCGCTGCCCTCGCGGATGCCGTACCCGACCAGGACTGCCTGGCGCTGGCCGCCCTGCGGCCCGGCGGGCGGGGCGGGGTCCGCGGCCGACGGCGACGGTGCCGACGGCGACGGTGCGGACGGCGCCGGGGCGGACGGCGCCGGGGCGGACGCGGCGGGATCCGCCCCGAACGCCCCACCGAACGCCTCGTGCAGGCGCTCCGTGGGCGGCGGCGCCGGCGCCTCGGCGGTTGGCTCGGCGGCTGCGTCGGCGGCGTCCTCGATGCGGATGATCGGCTGCCCGACCGGGACCACGTCGCCCGGTTCGGCGAGCAGGGCAACGACGGTGCCGGCATAGGGACTGGGCAGCTCCACCGCGGCCTTCGCGGTCTCGACCTCGAGCAGCACCTGGTTGACCCGCACGACGTCGCCGACGGCCACGTGCCAGGACAGCACCTCGGCCTCGGTGAGGCCCTCGCCCGCGTCGGGCATGCGGAACTCGTGGAGCACGCTCGCCTCCTCCTCGTGGGCCGGCGGATCGGCCGGCTAGTACGCCATCGCCCGGTCGACGGCCTCGAGCACCCGGTCGAGGTCGGGCAGGTAGAGGTCCTCGAGCCGGGCCGGGGGATAGGGCACCGAGAAGCCGCCGACCCGCAGCACCGGCGCCTCGAGCTGGTAGAAGCACGCCTCGGTCACCGACGCGGCGACCTCCGCGCCGAGCCCGCCGGTCACGGGTGCCTCGTGCACCACGAGCAGCCGGCCGGTGCGCGTCACCGACTCCACGATCGTGGGCAGGTCCAGGGGGGCCAGCGACCGGGCGTCGATCACCTCGAGGTCGCGGGTGTCGGCCTCGGCGGCCTCCAGGCACGTGCGGACCATCGGGCCCCAGCAGAGCAGCGTGGCGTCGCTGCCCCGCCGGACGACCCGTGCGCGGAACAGGTCGGCCATCGGTGGCAGCGGGGCGTCGACGTCGACCTCGGCCTTCTCCCAGTAGCGGCGCTTGGGCTCGAGGAACAGCACCGGGTCGGGGTGGACGATCGCCTGGCGGATCATGGTGAAGGCGTCGCCGGGCGAGCTCGGGGTCACGATCCGCAGCCCCGGGGTGTGCGCGAAGTAGGCCTCAGGGGACTCGGAGTGGTGCTCGACGGCTCCGATGCCGCCACCGTTGGGCACCCGGATGACGATGCGCATCGCCAGCGTCCCGGCCGAGCGCAGGTGCAGTCGGGCCACCTGGGTGGTGATCTGGTCGAACGCCGGGAAGATGAAGCCGTCGAACTGGATCTCGCAGACCGGCGCGTACCCGCGCATCGCCAGGCCCACCGCGGTGCCGATGATGCCGCTCTCCGCCAGCGGGGTGTCGATCACGCGCTCCTCGCCGAACTCGGCCTGCAGGCCGTCGGTCACCCGGAAGACGCCGCCGAGCCGGCCGACGTCCTCGCCCATGACGAGCACCTTCGGGTCCTCGCGCATCGCCATCGCGAGCCCCGTCGTGATGGCCCGGGCCATCGTGAGCACGGCCATGTCACTGCCCCCCGCCGGCACCCGCGTGGTGCGGCGCATCGGTGAAGCCCGCCAGGTAGCTGGTCAGCCACGCCCGCTCACGATCCATGACCGGATGGTCCTCGGCGTAGACCTGGTCGAACATGCTCGTCGGCGTCGGGTCGGGCATCGCGCGGCAGGCCGTGCGCATGTGCTCCCCGAGCTGCTCCGCGCGGCCCTCGACCTCGGCCAGCCAGGCCGCGTCGGCGATCCCGGAGCGCACGATGTGGGCCCGCACCCGCTCGATCGGGTCCTTGAGGCGCCAGGCCTCGCCCTCGGCGGTCGTGCGGTAGCGGGTGGGGTCGTCGGAGGTGGTGTGCGCGCCCATGCGGTAGGTGAAGGCCTCCACCAGGGTCGGCCCGCCGCCGGCCCGGGCCCGCTCGAGCGCGGCGCTCACGACCGCCTCGACGGCGAGGACGTCGTTGCCGTCCACCCGCACCCCGGGGAAGCCGTAGCCGGCGGCGCGCTTGAACAGCGGGATCCGGGTCTGCCGCTCGAGCGGCTCGGAGATGGCCCACTGGTTGTTCTGGCAGAAGAACACCACGGGGGCGTCGTTGACGGCCGCGTAGACGAAGGCCTCGGCGACGTCGCCCTGCGACGACGCGCCGTCGCCGAAGCAGACCAGGACGCCCTCATGCGCCCCATCGCGCTGCGCGCCCATCGCGTAGCCCACGGCGTGCAGGGTCTGGTCGCCGATCACGATCGTGTAGAGGTTGAAGCCGTGGTCGGCGGGGTCCCAGCCCCCCAGGGTGGTGCCCCGGAACAGGCCCAGCAGGGTGACCGGGTCCACGCCGCGCACGTACGCCATGCCGTGCTCGCGATAGGTGGGGAAGATCCGCTCGGTGGGGCGCGTCGCCAGGGCGGCGCCGACCTGGGCAGCCTCCTGGCCCTGGCATGGCGCCCACAGGCCCAGCTCGCCGTGGCGCTGCAGCGCGGTCGCCTCCGCGTCCAGGCGGCGCACCATGACGAGCAGCTCGTAGCGCTCGCGCCACTGCTCGTCGGTGAGCACCAGGGCGACGTCGGGGTGCTCGACGAGGACCCCCTCCGGGGTGAGCAGCTGGACGAGCTCCGGCCCACCGTCGACGGCCACCGCGCACCTCCTCGCCGGGAGGTCCCAGCTGACCCGGGACGCACCCCCCGCCGGCCAGCATGGCACCGGGGCAGGCCACGTGTCGCTCAGCGCGGGTCGGGCTCCGGGAGGTCCGAGCGGATCGCCCGGCTGGCGTAGGACTGCCAGTTCGTCTCCAGCGCGCGGATCAGCTGGGTGACGAGCATGGGGGAGAGGTTCACCCGCGCGACGACCACGCCCTGCATGTCCGGTGCGGTGGCGAAGTCCAGCCGCGCGAAGTCCAGGGTGAACTCGTACGGGCTGTGGGTGACTCGGGCGAAGTTCGCCCACACCCCGCCGCGGTGCTCCTCGGGGAGGTCCAGGGAGACGTGGACGGACTGGTCGTCGGGCGGCGGCTGCTGGCTCATGGCGCCAGTCTGGGGCCAGTCGTCCCCACCCGCCCCCACGCACGCCCGCGGATCGGGAGCCCCTGCCGATCGCGTCGGGTCTCGGAGCGCACGGGGTCCGCGAACCGAACGCGATCCGGGGCAGCGTGACCGAGACCGAACGCGATCGGGGCTGGGTGGCCGGCGCCGAGGGCCCGCGGGGGCTCAGCCGGCGACGGGCAGCCAGTCGACCCGGCCGACCAGCAGGGCGTAGCCGATGAAGGCGACGATGTCGATGAGGGCATGGGCGACCACCATCGGCAGCACCCGGCCCCAGCGGCGGAACAGCCACCCGAACAGCAGGCCCATGGCGATGTTGCCGAGCATGCCCCCGACGCCCTGGTAGAGGTGGTAGCTGCCGCGCACGAGCGCGCTGGTGACGATCGTGGCGGTCGGCGACCAGCCCAGCTGCGTGAGCCGGCGCATGAGGTAGCCCAGGACCACGACCTCCTCGAGGATCGCGTTCTGCAGGGCGGCCCCGATGAGGACCGGCCAGCGCCACCACACGTCGGGCAGGTCCGCGGCGACCACGGCCAGGTTGACACCCCCGGCGTAGGCGGCGAGGTAGCCCACGAGCCCGACCCCGCCGACCACGGCTGCCAGCAGGGCCCCGCGGCCGAGGTCGCGGCCCGGCTGGGCGCGGTCGATCCCCAGGCTGCGCAGGCCACCCTCGCGGGACCGGGCGAGCAGGTACCAGACCAGCGCGACGGGCGCCAGGGCGAACCCGATCCGCAGCACCTGTCGGACGAGGTCCAGCAGCGGCCGTCCCGGGGCCAGCGAGTCGTTGAGGACGGCCGACTGCGCGGCGAGGGGCACGCCGCTGGTGAGGTCGGCCAGGAAGCTCACGATGGCCCCAATGCCCGAGCGCCCGAGCGACAGGGCCAGCACGACCAGCACCTCGGCGATGAGCAGGCCCCGCGTGAGGCCCGGAGGCAGCTGCCCCCGGGTGCCGACGCCGGGCGTGGTCGTGGGCTCCTGGGCCGGGACGGCGTTCGGGCTCACCAGCGGGGGTCCAGCACCCGCCCGGGCGGGTCGGCCGGCTCGGGCGGGCGGACGGCGTGCCGGGTCCGCGCGGCGGCCCGGCGGGGGTCGGGCTCGGGCAGCGTCCGACCCATGGCCGCCTCGGCGGCGAGGTAGACCGCGACGGTCTGCCCGGCCAGGCGATGCCAGTCGTGCTCCTCGAGCACGGCTCGGCGGGCCCGGGCGGCGCGGGCGGTCGCTGCGGCCGGATCGGCGAGGTCGGCCTCGATCGCCGCCGCCAGGTTCGCCGGGTCACCGGGGCGGAAGGTGCGGGCACGGTCCCCCTCGCGGGCGAACTCCGCCAGGCCCCCGGTGCCGGAGACGACCAGCGGCGTGCCCAGCGAGGCGGCCTCGAGGGCCACCAGGCCGAACGGCTCGTACAGGCTCGGGGCGACCACGACGTCGGCGGCCGCGACGATGGCCCGCAGGTCGGCCTCGCTGACCCAGCCGAGGAAGCGCGCGGCACCGTCGAGGCTCATGCTCGCGGCCTGGCGCTGCAGCTCCGGCAGGTGCGACCCACGCCCGGCGACGACCAGCCGCAGCCCGGCATGGCGCGCCAGCAGCTCGGGCATCGCGGCGAGCAGCGTCTGCACGCCCTTCTCGAACTCGACCCGGCCGGTGTAGGCCAGCAGCGGCCCGGCTCCGGCGAGATCGGCGCGAAGGCGCGCGACGTCGTCGGGATCGACCCGCCACTGCTGGAGGTCGATCCCGTTGGCGACCACGTGCGCATCCGTCCGGCCGAAGAGGAGGCGCACCTCCTCGGCCATGGTGGCCGAGCACGTGATGACCGCGTCCGCGGTGGTCGCCAGCCAGCCCTCGACCTCGTGGATGCGCGCGGACAGTGGTGTGCTCACCCAGCCGGCGCGCCGGCCCGCCTCGGTGGCGTGGATCGTGGCGACGAGCGGGGCCCCCGACGCTGCCCGCAGGGCCACGGCGCTGTGCGCGACCATCCAGTCGTGGGCGTGGATGACCTCGGGCTGCCAGTCGACCAGCATGCGCGAGCCACCCCAGGTGAACTGGCCCTCCATCGCGGCCACGTGGGCCAGCAGCTCCTCGTGGCCCTCGGGCCGCGCGCCACCGGGCACCCGCAGCACACGGACCGGGCCGTCGTCGGCCGACTCGGGCTCGGCCCCGGGCGGCAGGTCCTGGGCCTGGGTGATGACGACGACCTCGTGCCCGGCCCGCGCCTGGGCGTGGGCCAGGGCGTGCACATGGCGCCCGAGCCCGCCGTACATGACGGGCGGGTACTCCCAGGCCAGGTGCAGGATGCGCATCGAGCGCGAATGCTACGTGACAACGTCGGACATGCATCCCGGAGCCACTGGCACGCAGGGCGCTGAGCACGCCTCGCGCGCCCCGGCAGCGGCCCGGGACCTTCGGCCCGCAGCCCGGGCCGGGCCGCGGACCCGGGGGCCGGCGCACGTGCCTAGGATGAGCGCGATCAGCGGCCCTTGTTACCGGCAAGTAGCATGGGGCGCGCCGGGCTCCCGAGTGCCCGGGCGATCGGACGAACTGGCCCACCGGCGCACGCCATCGGCGTCCCGGGCGATGAGGGAGGTCGACAGCGCGACCATGAAGATCGTTGTCTGTGTCAAGCAGGTCCCGGACAGCTGGGCGGAGAAGACCCTGCGTCCGTCGGACCACACCCTCGACCGCGAGTCGGTCGACGCGGTGATGAACGAGCTCGACGAGTACGCCGTCGAGGAGGCGCTGCGCCTGCAGGAGTCGCAGGGCGGCGAGGTCGTCGTGCTCTCGATGGGCCCGTCCCAGGCGACCGACACCATCCGCAAGGCGCTGTCGATGGGCGCCGACGCCGGCGTGCACGTCGTCGACGACGGCCTGCACGGCTCGGATGCGGTGGCCACCTCGCTGGCCCTGGCCAAGGCGATCGAGGCCCAGGGCGCCGACCTGGTGATCTTCGGCTCGGAGTCGACCGACGCGCGGATGTCCGTGGTGCCGGCGATGGTGGCCGAGCGCCTGGGCCTGCCCCAGCTCACGTTCTCCAGCTCGGTGAGCGTCGAGGGCGGCACCGTGCGCACGAACCGGGTCACCGAGTACGGCTACGACGTCGTCGAGGCCCCGCTGCCCGCGCTCGTCAGCGTCGTGGAGAAGATCAACGAGCCGCGCTACCCCTCGTTCAAGGGGATCATGGCGGCGAAGAAGAAGCCCGTGAGCACCCTGGACCTGGCCGGCCTGGGGATCGCACCGGCCGAGGTGGGGCTCGGCGCCGCCTGGTCGGTCGTCGCCGAGGCGGCCGCCCGGCCACCGAAGGCCAAGGGCACGATCGTCGCCGACGACGGCGCCGGCGGCGTGGCCATCGCCGACTTCCTGTCCGCGCAGAAGTTCATCTGAGGAGATCGCCATGGCTGAGGTCCTGGTGCTCGTCGAGCACGTCGACGGCACTGTCAAGAAGGTCACCTACGAGTTGCTCACGCTCGCGGCGCGCATCGGCGAGCCGGCGGCGGTGTTCGTCGGCAGCGGCGCCGACGCCGCCCTGCCCGGCCTGGCCGAGCACGGCGCCGCCACCGTGTACGTCGCCGACGCACCCGAGCTGACCGCGCACCCCGTGGCGCCGAAGGCCGAGGTGCTCGCCACGCTGGTCGCCGAGAGGGCGCCGGCCGCCGTGCTCCTGGCCAGCACCGCCGAGGGCAAGGAGGTCGGCGCCCGCCTGGCGATCCGCTCGGGCTCGGGCATCATCACCGACGCGGTCGACGTGGCCGCCGACGGCACCGCCACCCAGGCCGTCTTCGGCGGCTCGGTGATCGTGCAGTCGAAGGTCGCCACCGGCACCCCGATCATCACGGTGCGCACGAACAGCGTCGCCCCGCAGGCCGCCCCCGCGGCCGGAACCCGGGTCGACGTGGCCGTCGAGCTGTCCGCCGCGGCGAAGGCGGCCAAGGTCGTCGACCGTGTCGAGCAGGCCAAGGGCGGCCGGCCGGACCTGGCCGAGGCGGCCGTCGTGGTCTCCGGTGGTCGTGGGGTCGGCGGGGCCGAGGGCTTCGGCGTCATCGAGGCCCTCGCGGACTCGCTCGGCGCCGCGGTCGGCGCCTCGCGCGCCGCGACCGACGCCGGCTGGTACCCGCACCAGTTCCAGGTCGGCCAGACGGGCAAGACCGTCGCGCCGCAGCTCTACATCGCCAACGGCATCTCCGGGGCGATCCAGCACCGCGCCGGCATGCAGACCTCGAAGACCGTCGTCGTGGTGAACAAGGATCCCGAGGCGCCGATCTTCGAGCTCGCCGACTTCGGCGTCGTGGGTGACCTGTTCACGGTCGTCCCGCAGCTCACCGAGGAGATCGGCAAGCGCAAGGGCTGATCACCACCCGAGCACCACGATGGGCCCGACCGGGAGACCGGTCGGGCCCATCGTCGTCGCAGGGCGTCCCGGCGACGGGCGCCGAGCGCCGCGGGGGTCAGCGCACGATGATCGGGGTGGTCCCGATCCGCTCGCGACCGGCCGACGGGCGCACGGCGCCGGTCACCTCGACCACCTCGGAGCCCCCGACGCGCACCCAGGAGCTGCCGGACAGCCGCCAGAGCACCTTGGCCTGGTTGCCGCTGGCGGGATCGACGAACCGGCAGGTGCGCACCCCCGACTTCGACGAGCAGCCGACGAACTGGCGCCCGGCGAGCGTGCCCTGCAGCACGGCCAGCGCATCCCGGGCCACGTTGCCCGGCTCGGTCTTGAGGAACACCGCCGTCTGCTGCTGGCGCCACGGCACGAGCCAGTGCACCGCCGAGAAGCCGTGGTAGTAGGCGTTCATCTGGGTGGCGGTGGCCATCCGGCGCTGCTCGACCGGATTGGTGATCGAGCCGCGCAGGTTGGTGCGGTTGGCGTCGGTGTTCACGAGGTTGAGGTTCACCTCGGTGAGCACGGCTGGCAGGTTGCGCAGCGCCCGGTAGCCCTTGAGCCGCTTGCGCATCTGGGCCGCGCGCTTGTCCCAGTCCACGACCGCGGCGGTCGCGCTGCCTCCGTTGAACCCGTAGATGTTGACGTGGACGGCGTCGATGCGCCGGCTGCGGTTGTGGGCGGCGAGGTAGGCCTTCGAGAAGGCGTTGGGCCGGGTGAACAGGGCGCTGGAGCCCACGGTGATCCAGCCGTGGGTCCCGCGGCGCTTGAGGGTGTCCTGCAGGATCGCGTCGTAGCGGTGCAGCGCCTTCGCGGCGTCGGTGGGCGTGCGCGCCGCACCGGGGATGCCCAGGCTCGGGTCCAGCCCGCTGCGCAGGTTGGGCTCGTTCCAGGTCTCCAGCACGATCTGGCCGATCCGGTTGCGGTAGCGGTTGGCCAGCCAGTCGCTGATCGCCCCCACGTACGCCTCCCAGCGCTGCGCCTGGACCGACCCCGGCCGGAGCGAGGCGCTGCTGGGGATCGACACGCTCGAGGCGTGGTTGCCGCACGACCACCACTTCGTCGGGCGGACCGCCTTCGGGTGGTTGTCGAAGATCCACGGGGCCGGGTGGCCGATGGTCACGATGGCCCGCCCGCCTCCACTGGCCGCGAGCGGGTCCAGCGACGGCGCCAGGAGCTGGTCGAGGTTGGCCGCGACGTCGGCATCCGGCGTGGGCTGGACGTAGCACCAGATCGCCGACCCCCAGACCCGGATGCTGTGCACCCCGCCGGGGTCCACGGACCCGTAGAGCGAGCCCAGCGTCGCCGGCGTGACCGGCCAGGAGCGGCTCGGGGCCGCCGTGGCCGGTGCGGCCATCCCCCCTGCCAGCAGCCCGATCCCGAGCAGCGCCGTGCCCGCCCGCACGCCCCACCGCGCCATGCCCGCCCGCATGCCCCAGCCCGCCATGCCCCAGCCCCCTCACCGGCGTCCTGCCCGACGCCACCGGCCCCGACCGAGACGGCGGGGCTGGCTCAGGATGCCACGCCGGGCTGACCACGGCCCCCGTCGGCAGCCCGCGCCGCGCGGGCGATAGCGCAGCGTTGACCCGCGCCTAGGATTGCCCCGATGCGCGCCTACCTCGACCACGCGGCCACCACGCCGCTGCTGGCCTGCGCCCGCGAGGCGATGCTGGACGCGCTGGACACCACCGGGAACGCCTCGTCGCTGCACACGGCCGGCCGGGTCGCCCGCCGACGCCTCGAGGAGGCGCGCGAGTCCATCGCGGCGGACCTCGGCGTGACCCCCAGCGAGGTCGTGCTCACCGCCGGCGGCACGGAGGCGGACAACCTGGCCGTCAAGGGGCTGTGGTGGGGCCGCACCGCGGAGCGCCCGCAGCGCCGGCGGGTGCTGGCCTCGCGGGTGGAGCACCACGCGGTGCTGGACCCGGTGCACTGGCTCGGCGAGCACGAGGGCGCCGAGGTCGTCTGGCTCGACGTCGACGCGCTGGGTCGGGTGGACGCCGAGCAGGTCGCCGCCGAGCTCGCCCGCCCCGGCGAGGTCGCGCTCGTCACGGTGATGTGGGCCAACAACGAGGTCGGCACCGTGCAGCCCATCGAGGCCATCGCCGCTGCCTGCGCGCAGGCCGACGTGCCGCTGCACGTGGACGGCGTGCAGGCCCTGGGATCGATCCCGGTGGACGCGGGCCTGCCCACGACGCTGGCCGTGTCCGCGCACAAGCTCGGCGGGCCGATGGGGGTCGGGGCGCTCCTGGCCCGGCGCAGCGCCCCGCTCGCCGCGCTGACCCACGGCGGCGGCCAGGAGCGCCAGGTGCGCTCCGGGACCGCGGACGTGCCGGGCATCGCGGGCTTCGCCGCGGCCCTGCACGAGACCCTGGTCGACCTGCCGGAGCGCTCGCCGCGGCTGGCCTCGCTGCGTGACGAGCTGCTCGGCGGCATCGCCGCGCTGGCCCCGGACGCCATCGTCAACGGCGCGCTCGGCGGGCTGGACGCCCGGCTGCCGGGCAATGCGCACGTGTCGTTCCCCGGCTGCGAGGGCGACGCGCTGCTCATGCTGCTCGACGCCGCCGGCGTGGACGTCTCCACGGGCTCGGCCTGCACCGCCGGCGTGCCCGAGCCCAGCCACGTGCTGCTCGCGATGGGGATCGACCCGATCCTGGCGCGCTCCTCGCTGCGCATGACCCTCGGGCACAGCTCGACCCGCGCCGACGTCGACGCCCTGCTCGGTGCGCTGCCCGAGGTGCTCGAGCGGGCGCGCCGCGCCGGCCAGGTGCGGGTCAGCCCGCGGTTGGCCGCAGCGGTGCGCGACGGGGGCTAGGGCATGCGCGTCCTCGCCGCCATGTCCGGCGGCGTCGACTCGGCCGTGGCCGCGGCCCGCATGGTCGCCGGGGGCCACGACGTGACGGGCGTGCACCTGGCACTGTCCCGCAACCCGGCCTCCTACCGCTCCGGCGCGCGCGGCTGCTGCACGATCGAGGACTCGCGGGATGCCTGGCGGGCCGCGGACCGGCTGGGCATCCCGTTCTACGTCTGGGACCTGTCGGAGGCGTTCGCGGCGGAGGTGGTCGACGACTTCGTCGCCGAGTACGCGGCCGGGCGCACCCCCAACCCCTGCCTGCGGTGCAACGAGCGCATCAAGTTCGCCGCCGTGCTCGAGCGGGGCCGGGCCCTGGGCTTCGACGTCGTGGCCACGGGGCACTACGCCCGCCTGCTCCCGGGGCCGGACGGTCCGCAGCTGCACCGCGCGGCCGACCACGCCAAGGACCAGTCCTACGTCCTCGGGGTGCTCGATGCCGAGCAGCTCGCCGGGTGCGCCTTCCCGCTGGGGGACTCGACCAAGGCCCAGGTGCGCGCGGAGGCCGCCGAGCTGGGCCTGGCCGTGGCGGCCAAGCCCGACAGCCACGACGTCTGCTTCATCCCCAGCGGCGACACCGCCGGGTTCCTGCGCGAGCACCTGGGCGAGGCGCCCGGGGAGGTGGTCGACGCGCACAGCGGGGCCGTGCTGGGCCGCCACGACGGGGCGCACGCGTTCACGGTCGGGCAGCGTCGGGGGCTGGCGCTGGGGCAGCCGGCGCCGGATGGGGCCAGGCGCTACGTGGTCGACGTGGACATCACGGCCCGGCGGGTCGCCGTGGGCCCGGCAGCGATGCTCGAGGTGGGCAGCATCCGGGCGACGCGGCCGCGCTGGTGCGGACCCCCGCTGCTCGGCGAGGCACGGGTCGGCGTGCAGCTGCGGGCGCACGGTGAGGAGCTGCCGGCGCTCGTGCGCGCTGACGCCGCCGGGTTCGAGGTGATCCTCGACCGTCCGGCGCGCGGGGTGGCCCCGGGCCAGGCGGCGGTGCTCTACGAGGGCAGCCGCGTGGTCGGCTCCGGGACCATCGTGCGGGATCCGGGGTGACGGGCGCGACCACGCCCAGCGCAGCGCCGGACGGCCCCCGCGCCCGGGACAGCATCGCCGCGCGGGCGCTGTCGATCGGGGTCGCGGTCGGTGCCTACGCGGTGAGCTTCGGGGCGATCAGCGTGGCCGCCGGGCTCGACGTGCTGCAGACGCAGGCCCTGTCGGCGCTGCTGTTCAGCGGTGCCTCGCAGTTCGCGTTCGTCGGGGTGGTGGCCGCCGGTGGCGGGTTCGTGGCGGCGGTCGCGACCGCGGCGCTGCTCGGCCTGCGCAACGGGCTCTACGGCCTGCACCTGGCCCGCGTGCTGACCGCGCCGCCCCCCGGCGGTGGGCGGCTGCGCGGGTGGCGTCGGGCGGGTGCGGCGCACTTCACCATCGACGAGTCCACGGCCATGGCCATGGCACACGAGCCGGACGTCGCCGCGACCCGCCGCGCGTTCTGGGCCACCGGCTGGTCGGTGTTCCTGCTGTGGAACCTCGGCACGCTGCTCGGGGCGGTGGGGGCCGCCTCGCTGGCCGACCCGGCGGTGCTGGGCCTGGACGCCGCGATCCCCGCCGGGTTCCTGGCGCTGCTCTGGCCGCGGCTGGTCGACCGGTCGGCGTGGGCGCTGGCACTCGTCGCCGCCGTCGGGGCGCTGCTGCTCGCGCCCGTGCTGCGCCCGGGGGTGCCGGTGATCGCCGGGGCGGCGCTGGCGGTCGGTGGGGCGCTCCTGCTCGAGCGGAGGTCGGCCGCATGAGCGGTGCGCCCTCGGCCCGGATCGCGTTCGATGTGGGAGCGATCGGCGCTGGCAGACCGAACGCGATCCGGCTGGGCGCCACCGGGATCGAACGCGATCCGAGGGGGCGCTGATGTGGCCCGCGGTCCTGGTCGCCTCGGCCCTGGCGTTCCTGACGAAGTGGGCCGGGCACCTGCTGCCTGAGGCGGTCCTCGACCGTCCGCTGGTCCGCCGGTCGGCCGCGCTGCTGCCGATCGCCCTGCTCGCCGCCCTGACGGCGGTGCAGACGTGCTGGTCGCCCACGGGCTTCACGCTCGACGCCCGGGCCGCCGGCGTCGGGGCGGCGGTCGTGGCGCTGCTGCTGCGCGCGCCGTTCCTCGTCGTGGTCCTGTCCGCCGCGGCCACGGCGGCGATCCTGCGGGCGCTGGGCTGGGGCTGAGGGGCGCGACCGGGCGGGCGCGACCGTGTGGAGCACGGGGGCGAGCGCCGCCGATCGCGTTGCGGTGCCTCAGCCGTCGGCGGGGAAGCGCACGCCCACCTGCTCGCGCGCCCGGTCGAGGATCCGGGCCACGGCCAGCGACCCGCGCTCGTCGGCGGGCCAGACCGGCGAGACCGCGAGCCCCCGCTGCACGCACTCGACGAAGTGGGCCACCTCGTAGCGCATGTGGTGCTCGGACTGTCCGGGTGCCAGGTCGCGCGCCTGCCCGTCGCGGCCCTCGAACCGCACCACGGTGGGCACGCTGCAGTCGTCGAGGTGGATGACGCCGGCCTCGCCCGCGATCGCCGAGCCGACGCTCCCGGGCACGATCTTGGAGTGCAGGCACACGACCTCGAACCCCTCGTACCCGAGCAGCACCGTGCCCTGGCCGTCCACCCCGCTGTCGAGCAGCACGCCGGTGGCCGTGACAGTGCTCGGCTCGCCGAACAGCCACACGGCCAGGGCGACCGGGTAGATCCCGAGGTCCATGAGGGAGCCCGCGGCGAAGGCGGGGTTGAAGGCGTTGGGCAGCTCGCCGGCCCGCAGCCTGTCGTAGCGGGAGGAGTACTGGTCCTTGGCGAGCACCACCCGGCGCACCCGGCCGACCGAGGGCAGGGCATCGCGGATGGCCAGTGCGTTCGGCTCGTGCGGGGTCGTCCAGGCCTCCAGGAGCAGCCGGCCGGACGCCTCGGCGGCCGCCAGCATCGACGACGCCTCGCGGGCGTTGGCCGCCATGGGCTTCTCGGCGAGCACGTGCTTGCCCGCCCGCAGCAGCGCGACGGCCTGCTCGGCATGCAGGCTGTTCGGACTGCCGAGGTAGACCGCGTCGATCGCGGGGTCGGCGGCCAGGGCTGCGAGGTCGGTGTGCACGGTGCCCAGCCCGTGCTGCTCGGCGAACGCCTGCCCGCTGCTCGCCGAGCGCGAGAGCACGGCGCGGGCCTCGAACCCCGGCACGGTGCGCCCCGCGGCGATCAGGGCACCGGTGATCCAGTTGGTGCCGACGACGCCGAAGCGCACGGGGCCGGGCGTGGTGGGGGCGGGCGTGGTCGGAGCGGGCGCAGCAGCATCGGCCATGGGCGCATCCTCCCAGTCCGGGCCGCGACCGGGCGGGCAGCGGCGAGAATGGCACCGTGCCGACCCTCGCCGACCCGCCACCGCCCGCCCTGATCCGCACGAGCGGTGTCGGCTCGATGCCCGGCGTCGTCGCCGAGGAGGCCACCCGCGTGGTGGTCGGCGAGTTCGACGTGCCGCACCTGGTGGAGCTGCCGGCTCGCGGGCCCGGGGCCGACCTGGTCGGGCGGGCCCTGGGCCTGGTGGTGGCGACCTCGGGGGAGTTCGCCGCCGAGACCACCCCGAGCGGCTGGCGACTGGCCGGCGCTCGTGCCGGCGGCGAGCCCGGGCGCTCGATGCGCCGGGCGACGGCCTGGCTGGGCGAGGACACCGACCGGCTCGAGGAGCAGCTGGCCGGCTACGTCGGGCCGGCCAAGGCCCAGCTCGCCGGACCGTGGACGATCGCCGCCGCGCTGGAGTCCGCCCGGGGCACGCGCGTGCTGGCCGACGCCGGAGCCTGCCGCGACCTGGCCGTGGCGCTCGGCGAGGCGGTCGCGGCGCAAATGGTGCAACTGCGCCGCCGGGTGCCGGGGGCCGCCTGGGTGCTCCAGCTCGACGAGCCGTCCCTGGCCACCGTGCTGGCCGGGCACGTGCGCACCGCGAGTGGTCGCGGTGCGCTGCGTGTGCCGGAGCCGGCCGAGGTGCGGGCGGTCCTGGGCACGGTGGTCGACGCCGCCCGTGCCGCCGGGGCGGCCGGCGTGTCGGCCCACTGCTGCGCCGGC
>JALOLK010000028.1 GCA_025456015.1 Candidatus Nanopelagicales bacterium | reverse complement strand
GGTGTCGGTGTCGACGTGGACCTCGCGCTGGCTGACCATCCCGAGCTTGTCGAAGTGGATGATCTCGATCGGGTCCTCGATCGTGACGATGTTCACCTCACGGTGGCTGTTGACGTGGTCGATCATCCCGGCCAGCGTCGTGGACTTCCCCGATCCGGTCGGGCCGGTCACCAGCACCAGCCCCCGCGGCTCGGTGGACAGCGCGGCCACCACGGCGGGCAGGCCCAGGCGCTCGAGCGGCTCGGCCCCGATGGCGACCCGGCGGAACACCAGGCCCGCCGAGGCCCGCTGCCGGAAGGCGTTCACGCGGAACCTGCCCAGGCCCTCGATCGCGTAGGCGAAGTCGGCCTCGCAGGTGCGCTCGAAGTGGTCGACGAGGTCCGAGCGCAGCACCTGGCGGACCATGTGCTCGGTGTCCTCGGGGGTGATCTCGGGGGCCTGCAGCTTGCGCAGGCGGCCGTCGATGCGCACGCGCGGCGGGGAGCCGACCTTGATGTGCAGGTCAGATCCGCCGGACTCGACGAGGGCGCGCAGGTACGGCTCGACGGACCGGGCGGTCGTCGCACGCGTCGACCGCTCCGGCATCCCGAACGGCACCGATCCCACGGAGGAGAGGCTCACGGTCGCTGCTTCGACACCACCATGGGTCACCTTGAGGCCCGTTCCCGGGCTTGACCCGTTCGGGGTGGCCGGGCCCGCCCGGCCCCCGGCGGGCCCGCGCGATTTCCGGGGCACGCGGGCCGTGTGGGACCATGGCCGGCAGTCCGACGAGAGGGAACCGCCATGAGCAAGCGCGCCCGCAAGCGCCGCGCCCGCAAGGGCAAGGGGGCCAACCACGGCCGCCGCCCCAACGCCTGAGCCGACGCATCCGAACGCAGGCCCCGGTCGTCGACCTCGCCCCCGAGGTCACCCGGGGCCTCGTCATGCCCGGATGGGACTAGCGTGCTGGGGGTGACCGGACGAGCGGACGTGGTCGAGTGGACCCTCGACGATCCCGCCGCCATGGCCGCCATCCGCACGGCGTTCGCCGGCGCGCCGGTGGCCGCCGCCACGTTCGGCTGGACCTGTGGGGTGCTGGCCGGCCTCGGCCCGGTCACCGTCCGGCAGACCGCCTCCCAGCTCGCCTTCCGGCGGCGCATCGGCTTCGCCTGGCTCTGGCGCCCCGGCCAGTGGCTGGGCGAGCGGGGCGCTCCCGTCGTGCTCTCGATCGGCCTGCGGGCGCAGCTGGACAGTCCGCGGTGGAAGCAGGTCGTCGAGCCGTACCCGGGCCGCTGGATGCACCACCTCGAGGTGCACGACCCCGCCGCGCTCGACGCCGAGGTGGCCGGCTGGCTGGCCGCGGCCTACGACGCCGCGGGCTGAGCGGGCGGACCTCCCCTGCCGCGCGTCCGGTCGGGCTCCCCGTCCCCCGAGGGCCCCGAGCGCTGCGTCGGCTCCGACGGCCCCGGCGCGTGCGCGGCGATGAGCGCCGCGATCCCCGGGGCGGCGGCCTCCACCGAGGGCCTGGCGAAGCCCCGCACGCGCTGGTAGGCCGCTCGCAGCGTCCGGTTGGTGCTGCGTCCCGCGCGCTCGTCGGTGATCGCCAGCAGCGCCTCGGCCATCCCGGCCCGCTCGGCCACGAGCAGGTCGGCCAGCGGCACGCCACGGGCCAGGTGCTCCTGGTAGTACGGGTCGAGCTGGCGGGCGAACGGCTCGAGGAACCCGTCGACCGCCGCGGCGACCATCCCCGGGCGCACGCTGGCGAGCACGCGGTGGGCCGAGCGCAGGGCCATCCCCGGCACCCCGCCGGTGGCACGGACCTGGCGCTCGACCAGGGCGGTCGCATCGGCCACCACGGCGGGGCGGACCTCGGGGCGGGTCAGCAGCGCGGGCAGGTGGGCCATGGCGCCATGATGCCGCGGGCCGGCGCGGGGCCGGTGCAGGGCCGGCGCGGGCTACAGCTCGAGGTCGCCCGGCAGGCCCAGCTGCACGACGATCCGGGCGTGCACCTTGGCCCGCAGCTCGCTGGGGGCCACCTGGCAGCAGGAGCGGGCGACCAGCGCCTTCACGATGCGCTCCACGTCGAACTCCTGCAGGCACGGCCCGCACTCCGCGAGGTGCTCGGCGATCCGGGCGTGGTCGTCCGGGGCGACCTCGCCGTCGAGGTACTCGTACAGGTGGGCCAGTGCCTCGCCGCAGTCCAGCGCATGCGGGTTGCCGCAGCTCATGACCCCTCCCCCTGCGTGCTCGGCGCCGGGATCAGCCCCCGCTCGGCGGCGTAGTCCGCGAGCAGGGCACGCAGCTGCTTGCGCCCCCGGTGCAGCCGCGACATCACGGTGCCCACGGGGGTGCCCATGATCTCGGCGATCTCCTTGTAGGCGAAGCCCTCGACGTCGGCGTAGTAGACCGCCATGCGGAACTCCTCGGGCAGCGCCGCCAGCGCGTCGATGACGTCGCCGTCGGGCAGCCGGTCGAGCGCCTCGGCCTCCGCCGAGCGCAACCCGCCCGAGGTGTGCCCCTCGGCCCGGGCCATCTGCCAGTCCTCGACGTCGTCGGTGTTCGCCTGCTGGGGCTCGCGCTGGCGCTTGCGGTAGGCGTTGATGAAGGTGTTGGTGAGGATGCGGTGCAGCCAGGCGCGCAGGTTCGTGCCGTGCGTGTACTGGTGGAATGCCGAGAACGCCTTGAGGAAGGTCTCCTGCACCAGGTCCTCGGCCTCGGACGGGCTGCGCGTGAGCTTGAGCGCGGCGCTGTAGAGCGCGTCGAGGTGCGGCAGGGCGTCGCGCTCGAACCGGGCGATCCGCTCCGCCTCGGACTCCACCAGCTCCGCCTCGGACTCCACCGGCGCATCCCCCAGGGGCTGGTCCGGACCGCCGGCCGGCTGGTCGGGGCCGGCCCGGTCGGGCGCCGGCGGGTCGGCGGACATGGCACCAGAGGGTACCCGGATGTCGTGTGCGGCCGCCGCGAGCGGCTCCACGTCGACCTGCAGCAGCACGCGCGCCTCCCGGGCGTCAGCGGTGTCGGACCTCGGTCCCAACGCCGGGCGCCGGCCGGTCATTCCCACGCGCGCGGTCAGTACCGCCCGCTGATGATGCGCAGGGCCGTCGCCCGGGCGGCCCGGACGACCAGGTCGAGCGCCTCGGCCTGCGTCAGGTGCGCCTTGGCGGGCACCCGGAAGGCGTGGTCGGCACCGGGCACCGGCACGACCCGGGCGGTCATCCCGGCGTCGCGCAGGCCCATCGCCAGCTCGTCGGGTGCGCCCATGCGGTCGCGCTCCCCCTGCACCACCACCGTGGGCACCACGGCGGCGGCCGCGACCAGCTCGGGCAGCCGGGTCGGCGCCGGATGGGTGCTGACCGGCTGGCGCAGCGCACGCACGGGGAAGGCGAGCAGCAGCAGGGCATCCGGGGCAACCTCGGCGACGGTGCGACATGCCACCCGGGCCCCAGCGCTGCGGCCCCCGACCACCAGCCGCCGTCGGCCGACGCCACGCGAGCGCAGGTCGGCCAGGACGCTGACCCAGGCTGCGTCGAGGGTGGCCGGCGCGCTGGCGACCCGCCGGCCGGCCACCCGCCACGGCTGCTCGACCAGCGCCACCTCGATGCCCTCGGCCGGCAGGCTCGCGGCGATCGCGGCCAGATCGGGGGCGTCCACGCCGCCGCCGGCGCCATGGCCCAGCACGAGGGTCGCCCGCGGCCGGCCGTGCGGGGCCGCGTGCAGGTGCACCCGCGCCGGCCCGGAGCCGGTCGGCACGTCCCACGTGCCGTCGACCCCCCCGGCCACCGCCCGGCTCACGAGGGGGGCCCGCCGATGGGCAGCCCGTCAGGCACCTCGGTGGTCCCGTCCGCGGGCAGCGGCGCCACCAGCTCCGGGCCGTCGTTGCGCACGGCGTTCACCGCGGTCCCCACGGGATGCGCGGTGAGCACGTCGACGGCCAGCGTCCCGGCGAACCCCGGGCCGAGCGGCTCGGCGGGGTCCAGCCACGCGGCGTAGGCCGCGGGATCGATCACCACCGGCATGCGGTCGTGCAGGGCGGCCAGGGGGCCGGCCGACGCCGTCGTGAGCACGGTCACCGTCACCAGCCAGTCGTCCTCGGGCCCGGCCCGCCAGAACTCGTACAGCCCGGCCAGGCCCAGGGCACGCCCATCAAGGCGGTGGATGTAGAAGGGCTGCTTGCGCGGCTTGCCGCCGGGCCCACGCTGGCTGGTGGCGTACCACTCGAAGTAGCCGTCGGCGGGCACCAGGCAGCGCCGCTTGGCGAAGGCCCGGCGGAACGCCGGCTTCTCGGCGGCCTGCTCCCACCGCGCGTTGATCATCCGCGAGCCGATGGAGGGGTCCTTGGCCCACGAGGGCACCAGACCCCACCGCGCCCGCCGCAGCTGGCGCGCGATGGCGCCGGCGTCCTCGGCTGGGCGGTCCACCACGAACGCGACGGTGTCGGTCGGCGCCACGTTCCAGCTGGGCTCGGGGGCGGGCTCGACCACCTGCTCGACGCCGAACTCCTCGACGATGGCTGCCGTGTCCCTGCTCGCCGCGTAGCGCCCGCACACGCCGGCAAGCCTCGCACAGTCCGGTACGCTGCCGCGCGTGCCTGCTGAGGAACCGTGGCCTGCACCGACGGCCGCCGGTCCGGTGCAGGCACGCGTGTCCCTGCCGGGCAGCAAGTCGCTGACGAACCGGGCGCTGGTCCTGGCCGCGCTGGCCGATGGCCCCAGCCGGATCAGCGGCCCGCTCAAGGCCCGCGACACCAAGCTCATGGTGGTCGGCCTGCGGGCCCTCGGCGTGGGCATCAGCAAGGACGCCGGCGGCTGGGCGGTCACCCCGGGCCCGCTGCGGGGCCCCGCCCACGTGGACTGCGGCCTCGCCGGCACCGTCATGCGCTTCCTGCCCGTGGTCGCCGGCCTGGCCGACGGCGACGTCCGCTTCGACGGCGACCCGCGCGCCCGCATGCGCCCGATGGGGGCGGTGCTGGCCTGCCTCGAGGGCGTCGGGGTGCGGGTCGACGACGACGGGCGCAACAGCCTGCCCTTCACCGTGCGCGGGCGGGGGTCGGTCCCCGGTGGCGCCCTGACCGTGGATGCCAGCGCCTCCAGCCAGTCGGTGAGCGGCCTGCTCCTGGCGGCCGCGCGGTTCGAATCAGGGGTGGACCTGCGCCATGTCGGGCGGCCGGTGCCCTCGCTGCCCCACATCGACATGACCGTGGCGATGCTGCGGGAGTCCGGCGTGGCCGTGGCCGCCGACGCCGAGGATCCCGGCGACGCCCGCTGGGTCGTGCAGCCCGGCCCCATCCGGGCCGTGGACCGCACGATCGAGCCGGACCTGTCGAACGCCGCTCCGTTCCTGGCCGCGGCGATGGTCACGGCCGGGCGGGTGACGATCCCCGGGTGGCCGGCAAGCACGACGCAGGCCGGTGACCAGCTGCGCACGATCCTGGCCGAGATGGGCGCGCACGTGGAGCTCACCGAGGAGGGCCTGACGCTCACCGGGCCCGACGTGATCCACGGCATCGACGCGAACCTGCGCGACGTGGGCGAGCTCGCCCCGGTGGTCGCCGCGGTCGCCGCCCTGGCCGAGGGGCCCAGCCGGCTGCGTGGCATCGGCCACCTGCGCGGCCACGAGACCGACCGGCTCGAGGCGCTGTCCACCGAGATCAACCGGCTCGGCGGGCAGGTGCAGGCCCGGCCGAACTCCCTGCGGATCGCGCCCGCCCCGCTGCGCGGCGGCGACTTCCAGACCTACGACGACCACCGGATGGCCATGGCCGCGGCCGTGCTCGGCCTCCGGGTGCCGGGCCTGCGCATCGTCGACGTGGACACCACGCGCAAGACCCTGCCGGACTTCGTGGCGCTGTGGTCGGGGATGCTGGCCGGCTCCGCGGACGGGGCTGCGTGAAGCACGGCGCCTGGACCGAGGACGACGTCCGGGTCCGCCCCGGGCGCGGGAAGTCCCGGCCCCGCAGCAAGGACCGCCCCAGCCACGTCGCCGGGGCCCCCGGCCGGGTGGTGGCGGTCGACCGCGGCCGGTTCACGGTGGTGCGCGACGAGGGCGGGCCGGCGATCTACGCGGTCAAGGCCCGCGAGCTCGGGCGCAAGGCGGTCGTGGTCGGCGACGCGGTCTGGCTCACCGGAGACCTCCGCGGCGGTCGGGACACGCTCGCCCGGATCGTGCGCATCGAGCCGCGGACCACGGTGCTGCGCCGCTCCGCCGATGACGACGACCCCGACGAGCGGGTGCTCGTGGCCAACGCCGAGCAGCTGGCGATCGTGACGGCCCTGGCCAACCCCGAGCCCAGCCCGGGCCTCATCGACCGCTGCCTGGTGGCGGCCTACGACGCCGGCCTGGCCCCGATCCTCGTCCTCACGAAGGCCGACCTCGCCGACCCCGCCGACCTGCTCGCGCTCTACGCCGCGCTGGACGTTCCCGCCATCGTCTGCGGCTTCGACGACGGCGACACCCCCGACGAGGCCGACGTCGACACCCTGCGCGAGCACCTCGTGGACCGGGTCACCTGCCTGGTCGGGCACTCCGGGGTCGGCAAGTCCACCCTGGTGAACGCCCTCGTGCCCGAGGCCGAGCGGGCCACCGGCGCGGTGAACGTCGTGACCGGGCGGGGCCGGCACACCTCCAGCCAGGCGCTGGCCCTGCGGATGGAACCGGGGGGCTGGCTCATCGACACCCCGGGCGTGCGCTCCTTCGGACTGGCCCACGTGGACCCCGACCGGGTGCTGCGCGCCTTCGGGGAGTTCGACGCGGCGCTCGAGGAGTGCCCGCGCGGCTGCCCCCACACCGAGGGCGCACTGGACTGCGCCCTGGACGAGTTCGCCGCGTCAGGAGCCGCCGGCGAGCACGGCCCGGCCCGGCTGGCCTCGCTGCGTCGGCTGCTGGCCACCCGCCCCGTCGAGCCCGGGGCCTGACGGGCTTCGGCGCCTACAGCGCGCGGCCGTACTCGTCGTACTTGCCGGCCATCGGGCCGGGGGCGCGCTGGTAGAGCCCGGCGACGATCTTCAGCTTCGCCGCGCACACCCAGGGCTGCCAGCCGCGGGCGTCCCAGATCGCCCGGGCCATCCGCACGTTGAGCGCGGGGTCCAGGGCCTTGGCGCGGGCGTCGCTGATGTCGTCGTAGGGGACCCCGATCGCCCGCAGGCCGGCCTGGATCGTGCCGCCGTCGTTGATCTGGAAGATGCCGAAGTCGCGGGTGCCGTTCGCGTTCGTGCGCCCGACCCGGTTGGCATGCCCGGACTCGCACCGCGCCACCGCCATCGCGTTGCCCACCTGGTTGGCCGGGAAGGCGCCCTGGACGAGCCCGAGCACCTCGCTCGTGCTGGTCTGGCGGCCCTCCGGGATCGCGCCACCGAGCGCACCACCGCCCCCGGTGATGGTCGTGTACGCCGTCTGCGCCTGTGCCGCGGCGATCGCGGCGTCGATGGCGGCGTCCACCTGGGCGGCGGCGGCCGCCTCCTCCTTCGCGAGATCCTCGGCGGCCTCCTCGCGGGCGGCCTCGGCCTGCTTGACCTCCTCCTCGGTCATCGCCAGCTGGGCGGCGGCGGCCTCCTCGGCGCGGCTGAGCTCCTCGAGCTGGGCGGCGTACTGCTCGGTGGCCGCGGCAGCACCCGCGACGACCGGGGCCTCGGCGTCCGCGGGGTTGGCCCGCGGGCCCGCCGCCTGCTCGGCGAGGGCCGCCAGCGACACCCCGGCCGCGGCCGCCAGCCGATCGGTCGCGATCGCCGCGCGCGCGTCGAGGGTCTGCTCCGGGATCGGGGCGGAGACCGCGACGGGCTGCAGCGCGACCGCGGCGGGCACCTGGGCGTTGATCCATGCCCCGCCGGCCACCAGCACGGCGCTGAGCCCCACGGTGGCCACGACGAACCAGCGCGCACCGGTCGACGGGCGTGCTTCGATCTCGGAGGTGGCCCCCACGCTGGCCAGTATGCCCCTGGGCGGCTCGGTAGCCTAGTCGGCTGTGCCCACCCCTCCCCGGATGCAGCAGCCCATCACGCCCGACGCCGACGACCTCACCCTCGCGCTGGCGCTGGCCGACGCCGCCGACGCGATCGCGTTGCAGCGCTACCGGGCCGTGGACCTCGTCGTGGAGACCAAGCCCGACCTGACGCCGGTCACCGAGGCCGACCGGGCCATCGAGGAGGCCCTGCGCGCGCTGCTGGCGCAGGCCCGGCCCGACGACCAGGTGCTCGGCGAGGAGTACGGCGGGGCGCGGGAGCGGCGCGGCCGGCAGTGGGTGATCGACCCGATCGACGGGACGAAGAACTACGTGCGCGGGGTGCCGGTGTGGGCCACGCTCATCGGGCTGGTCGTCGACGACCACGCGACGGTCGGGGTGGTGAGCGCGCCCGCGCTGGGACGGCGGTGGTGGGCCGCCCGCGGCCGGGGCGCCCACGGCCGGGGGCCCGAGGGCGAGCGCGTGCTGCGGGTCTCGGCCGTCTCGGCGATGGCCGACGCGAGCCTGTCGATCAGCGACCACGTCGGCTGGCCCCCGGACCGGTTGGCCGCGCTCACGGGGGCCGTGTGGCGCTCGCGCGCCTACGGGGACTTCTGGTCGCACCTGCTCGTCGCCGAGGGGGCGGTCGACGTGGCCGCCGAGCCCGAGCTCAACCTCTGGGACGTCGCCGGGCTGGTGACGATCATCGAGGAGGCCGGCGGGCGGATCACCGGCGTGGACGGCAGCCCGGTGCTCGGCGCGGGCAGCGGGCTGACCACGAACGGCCGGCTGCACGACGCGGCGCTGGCCCTGCTCGGGGCCTGAGTCAGCCCGGCGGCCCGCTGCCCGGCGCCGGGCTGGCCGGCGGCGTCGGCGTCGTGCTGGACGGTGCGGTGCCGTCCGGCCCGGACGCCCCGCGCGCGTCGGCGGCCAGCACCTCGCGCAGCCGGGCGAACAGCGGCCAGGCCTCGGCGTCGCGCAGCGAGAGCAGCACCTGGTCGTAGGTGTCGTCCTGCAGCCCGATCACCAGCCCCGGCCCCGGGCCGTGCAGGATGCAGAAGTCGCGGCGGTGCCGGGTCCAGGCGGTGCCCCAGAGCAGGATCCCCGGGTACCCCAGGCCCATGAGGCCCAGGTCGTGCTGCACCTCGGCCCAGATGTCGGGGGCATGGCGCACCCAGGCCAGGTGCGCGCGCGGCACGACGACCTCGCGCATGTGCACCGCCCGGCGCTCCGGTGGGGCCAGGGTGATCCGCAGGTTCAGCCCGTCGAAGTTCACGTGGGCCATGGCGTGTCAGTCTGGCACCGGTCCGGTTCGGCCGCCCTGCCCCGTGCTGGGCCGCGCAGGCCGAGACAGGACTGCGACGCTGGCCGATCGCCCACGTGCTGGTCACTCCGGCGCACGGTCCACTACCGTGGCCCTCCCCAGCGCACTCGCGAGGAGCTCACCATGACGGTCAAGCACGTGCTGCAGGCGAAGGGCTCGGACGTGGCCACGATCGCCCCGGACGCCAGCCTCACCGAGCTGGTCGACGCCCTGGCGAAGCACCGGATCGGTGCGATGGTCGTCTCCTCCGACGGCCGCACGATCGAGGGCATCGTCTCCGAGCGCGACATCGTCCGGGCCCTGGCCAGCGACGCGCTGCCGGCGCTGCGCGAGTCCCGGCTCATCCACCTCGACAAGGTGGCCGTCCGCGACATCATGACCGCCGAGGTGCACACCTGTGAGCCGACCACCTCGATCGACGAGGTGATGACGCTCATGACCGCCGGACGCATCCGCCACGTGCCCGTGCTCGCCGATGGTGCCCTCGCCGGCATCCTGAGCATCGGCGACATCGTGAAGGCGCGGATCTCGCACCTCGAGTGGGAGCGCTCGGCGCTGGTCGACTACGTCACGACGGGGCGCTGAGCTGCACCAGCCGCCCCCGCCCCCAGCCACCGGTGACCTCGAGGGTCGCCGGCATGGGCGCACCCCCGCCACGGCTCCCGGGCCCAGCGGGCCGGACATGCTGCGCGGGATGGCGGCGATCCGGGAGGACCCGCTGGCGTTCCTCGCCGCGCAGTGGCGCACCCACGGCGACGTGGTGCAGTTCCCGATCCCCTCGCCGCCCACCTACCTGGTCAGCCACCCCGACGACGTCCGCCAGGTGCTCGTGGGCCGCGCCCGGGACACCGGCAAGGACACGCTGCAGTACCGGGCCCTGTCCCGGGTGACCGGGCTGGGCCTGCTCACCGCCGATGGCCAGCGGTGGCGCGAGCACCGCCGCATCGTGCAGCCCGCGTTCCACCCGAGCACGCTGGCCGGCGTGGCCGGTCACACCGCCGACGCCGGGCAGCGCCTCGTCGACGGGCTGCTCGCCCGGCCCGACGGCACGGTGGTCGACGTGGATGCCGGGGTCATGGCCCTGGCGCTCGAGGTGGTCGGCGAGTCGCTGTTCGGCCATGCGCTCGGCCCGGTCGCCGATCGCCTCGCCGAGGCCACGCTCACCGCGCTCGGCGAGGTGGTGTCGGTGGCGCGCATGCCCCTGCGGGCCCCCCGCTGGGTGCCCACCCCCGGCAACCGGCGGATGGCGCACGCCATGGCCGAGCTCGAGGCCGCGGTGGCCGCGATCCTCGCCGCCCGCGCCGAGCTCGGCCCGCGCACGCCCTCCGACCTCGTGGACCTGCTGCTGGCCGGCGGCCTCGGACCACGCGAGGTGCGCGACGAGATCGTCACCTTCCTGGTCGCCGGGCACGAGACGGTCGCCTCGGCGCTGACCTGGGCGCTGGTGCTGCTGGCCGCGCACCCCGGCATCGCCGACCGGGTCGCGGCGGAGGCCGCCGACGTGCTCGGCCCCGACCCCGGCACCCGGCCCGCAGCCGACCTCGGGGCGCTGGCCAAGCTGGCCCTGGCGCGTGCCGTCGTCGACGAGGCCATGCGCCTGCACCCGCCGGCCTGGCTCATCACCCGGCGCACGGCGGCGGACCTGGTCCTGGGCGGGCGGCCGGTCCCGGCCGGGTCGCTGCTCATCCTCAGCCCCTGGATCGTGCACCGGCACCCCGCGGCCTGGCCCGACCCGGAGCGGTTCGACCCCGACCGCTTCCTCGACCCCGCGACCAGCCCCTCGGTGCGTGCGGCGTTCCTGCCGTTCGGGGCCGGCCCGCGCATGTGCATCGGTCGTGACTTCGCCTACGCGGAGGCGGTGCTCGCCCTGGCGATGGTGGCCCGCGCCGTCCGCCTGGCGCCGAGCGGGCCCGCGCCCCGCGCGCTGCCGCTGGTCACGATCCGTCCGGACGGCCCCGTGCTCATGCGCGTGACCCGGCGCTGAGCGCGGCCGCGGGGCCCGAACCGGCGCAGGCTCGGCTCGCCACGACAGCGGTGCCGGCGACCCGCCACGATGGGGCGACCAGCACCGCCACCGCGTGAGGAACCGCATGACCGACGACCAGCGTGCCCGCATCCAGGAGTTCATCGCCCCGCTGCTCGTGCAGCCCGGCTCGACCGTGCGCCTGCCCGACGACTTCGATCCCGGGTACTCCCACCCGGGGCTGAGCAAGGCCGACGCCCCGGCCCTGCTCGAGGCCGGCATCGAGCACCTGGCCGAGCTGCAGGACCGGCTCTACTCGCAGGACACCTACGGCGTGCTCTTCGTGCTGCAGGCCATGGACGCCGCCGGCAAGGACGGGATGATCAAGCACGTCATGAGCGGGATCAACCCGCAGGGTGTGCACGTCACGTCGTTCAAGGCCCCGTCGGCGGAGGATCGCGACCACACCTACCTGTGGCGGGTGCAGCGCGCGGTGCCGGCCCGCGGCATGATCGGCATCTTCAACCGCTCCCACTACGAGGACGTGCTCGTGGTGAAGGTGCACCCGGAGTACCTGCGCGGCGCACAGCTGCCGCCCAGCGCCCTCGAGGGCGACATCTGGGCCCGGCGCTACCGGGAGATCAACGACTTCGAGCGCCACCTGGTCGACAACGGGATCAAGGTCGTGAAGGTCTTCCTCAACGTGTCGAAGGAGGAGCAGCGGGCGCGCTTCCTGTCGCGGATCGAGGACCCGGCGAAGAACTGGAAGTTCTCCAGCGGCGACGTGGACGAGCGCGAGCACTGGGACGCCTACCAGCAGGCGTTCGCCGAGGCGCTCAGCGCGACCTCGACCGAGCACGCCCCCTGGTACGTGGTCCCCGCGGACAAGAAGTGGTTCGCCCGCCTGTGCGGCGCGGCGATCCTGGCCCACACGTTGCTCGAGATCGACCCCCGCTACCCCACGCTGGCCGAGGACGAGCTCGCCGGGCTCGCCGCGAGCCGGGAGCGCCTGCTCGCCGAGGGACCCCTGCCCGAGGAGGACTGACCGCGGGAGCCCGCGGCGGCGGGGGTCATCCCACCAGCAGCTCGTCGTACTCCGAGGCCGTGAGCGGGCCCTCGGCGACCCGGCCGTCCGGCAGGGTCACCGGCACCGGTGCCCCGGAGGGGTCGATGATGATCACCCGGGACAGGCCCACCTCGTCCATGCTGAGCACGACCTGGCCGGTGAGCAGCACCTGGTCCTGCGCGGGCATCGTCTGGAACACCTCGGCGCGGCGCAGCACGACCTCGCCGAAGGCCGACACCGACACCACCTCGAACACCGGCGCGCCGGTGACCGGGTCGAGGGCCAGGGTGCGCAGCTCGCCACGGTCGACCGGTGGCCCGGCGGCCAGCGCGGCCATCACGCCGTTCGCGGAGCGGTCCACGATGGGCTCGGGGATCGCCTCGAGTGTCCGGCCGTTCACGAAGTGGATGAGCGTCTCCCGGGCACGCGGTGCGGCCGAGGCCGTGGGGGTGACCGTCGGCAGCGCGCCGGCCGGCAGCGGGTCGGCGGCGTCCTGCAGCTGGACCCCGCAGCCGGGCAGGGTGAGCAGGGCGACGGCGGCGAGCAGCCCGAGGCGCGTGCGGCCGGTCACGGCGTGCCCCCGGCCTGCGTCGGTGCCGGCGTGGCCCCCGCCGGCGTCGGTGCCGGCGTGGCCCCCGCCTGCGGGGCGCGCTCCGGCGCCGGAGCCGGCTCGACCGGCTCGGCGGACTCCAGCACGAGGGTGAACCGGGCTCCCCCGAACGGCGAGGGGCCGACGCTGATCGTGGCCCCGATCGCGTCGCACTGGTCGCGCACGATGGCCAGGCCCAGCCCGGCGCCCTCCACGCGTTGCTCCTCGGCGCGCTGCCCCCGCGCGAACGGCTCGAACAGCCGGTCGGCCACGGTCGGGTCGAT
Organism: Candidatus Nanopelagicales bacterium; assembly: GCA_025456015.1. Taxonomy (GTDB): domain Bacteria; phylum Actinomycetota; class Actinomycetes; order S36-B12; family CAIYMF01; genus Prado023. The sequence goes on along the minus strand of JALOLK010000028.1, from coordinate 11,622 downwards.
GCCCGGCCCAGCGTCGTCCACGTTGATCTGGACGCGGTCCCCGGCCTGCACCACGAGCACCTGGCACACCCCCTGGCCGTGCCGGGCGGCGTTGTCCACGAGGTTGGCCAGGACCCGCTCGACCCGCCGGGCGTCGGTCACCACGAGGGGGTGCTCGCCGGTCACGAGCCCCGGGTCGAGGTTGCGGCCGACGAGCACCTGCTGGGCCAGCGCCGCGACGTCGGTCGCGTCGCGCTGCACCGGCGCGCTCGCGGTCACGCTGGAGATCTCGAGCAGGTCCAGCAGGATCCGGGAGAGGCGACGGGACTGGCCGGCCAGGCTGGTGACCAGCCGCGCCTCCCGAGGGCCGAAGGCGTCGCGGTGCGACTCGAGCAGCTCCGCGGTGCCGACGACGGTGGTCAGCGGCGAGCGCAGCTCGTGGCTCACGTTGGCCACGAAGCGGCGCTCCCGCTCGATCCGCGAGGCCACCGCCACGGCCATCTCGTTGAACGAGTCCGAGATCGTGTCCAGGTCGGGGTCGCCGATGTCGGGCAGGCGGACCGACAGGTCGCCGGCGGCCAGCTGCCTGGCCCCGTCGCCCAGTCGCTGCAGCGGGCGCATGAGGCGTCGGCCGACGAGCGAGCCGATCCCCCCGCCGACCACGAACGCGACCACGGCCAGCGCCGCGAGGCTGGCCCTGGCGTCATCGAGGATCTCGCGCAGCTCACCGAGCGGGAACAGCTCGAGGTAGAGCCCGGAGCGGGTGTACACCGAGACGCCGTAGTAGGTCTGGTCGCCCGCGGCGAAGCGCTGCTGGCCGCCGCCGGTGGACAGCGCCATGTCGAGCAGGCTGGTGGGGATGTCGGTCGGCGAGATCGTGGCGCCGCGGGAGTACCACTCGGCGCCCACCCGCATGAGGGCCTGCGAGGAGCCGACGACGGGCAGCTGGGCCAGCGCCTCGCCGGGCTGGGTGCCGCCGGCGATCGCGGAGTCGACCGAACGTGCGTCGGTGAGCGCCCGGGACAGGAAGGAGGCCTCGCGCTGGTTGGTCAGGTAGGAGCGGCTGGCCAGGTAGATGCCCGTCGACACCACGAGCGCGACGAGCATCGACAGGACGGCGAACACGAGCGCGACGCGGGTGCGCAGGCCGAACCGCACGGCTTCAGGCCTTCAGCCGGTATCCGAAGCCCCGCACCGTGAGCAGGTGCCGCGGCTCGGCGGGGTCGGCCTCCATCTTCGCGCGCAGCCGGTAGACGAGGTTGTCCACGACGCGGCCGTCCCCGGGGTTGCGGTAGCCCCAGACGTTGCGCAGCAGGTCGTCGCGGCTCACCACCCGCTCACGGGCGCCGATGAGCTCGGCGAGCAGCTTGTACTCGGTCGGCGACAGCGGCACGAGCCGCTCGCCCACCTGCACCTCGGCGGTCTCCGGGCGCAGCCGGACCGGCCCGCACTCGAGCAGGTCGTGGTCGGTGGCCACGTCGTTGGCCCGGCGGATCTGCGCCCGGATGCGGGCCAGCAGCTCCTTGGTGACGAACGGCTTGGTCACGTAGTCGTCGGCGCCGGCCTCCAGGCCCGTCACCACGTCGTGGGAGTCGGCCTGGGCGGTCACGATGATGATCGGGACCTTGCTCGTGGCCCGCACGCTGCGCACCACGTCGAGGCCGTGGATGCCCGGCAGGCGCAGGTCGACCAGCAGCACGTCGGGGTCCTCGTCGTGGCCGAGCACGAGCGCCTGCTCGCCGTTGGCCGCCTCGAGCACGCGGTAGCCCTCGTCCTCGAGCGCGTAGCGCAGCACGAGGCGGATCTCCTCGTCGTCCTCGACCACCATCACCGTCTTACTCACGGGGCTATTGAACCCTCCCGGGCATCCCATGCACAGGTACGCAGCAGCACGAGCACCAACTGCGACACGACTGGGACGAATCGGGCATGCCCCCGTGGGGGCCGGACGTGCGGGGCCGGCGTGCCCTGAGCCACGACGGGATCAGCCCAGGCTGCTCCGCAGCGCCCGGGGGCACTCCTGCCGCATGCTGGCCTCGGCCTGCTGGTCGGCGGGCACGTCCTCACCGGCGGGCGGCACCACGAGGCCCCTGCCCAGGAGCCGCTCCCCCGCCCAGGACGTGGCCCAGACGTGCGCGACGCGCGCCTCGTCGGTCCTTCCGGCGGTCGGAGCGGATGCGGTCGGGATGCGCGAGTCGTGGCTCCACGAGTGGTCGGGCCTCCCGGTGGCCGGAGCAGGTGCGGTCGGGATGCGCGAGTCGTGGCTCCACGAGTACCCGGAGACCGGAGGAACCCGGGTCTGAGCATCGGTGGATGACGGTACGAGTGCGAGGACGGCGCCGGTCGAGGCGATCGCGAGTGCGGCTGCTGATGCCGCGAGCAGCTTGTGCATGGGGGACTCCGGATCCGGCTGGCCCCCGACGGGTTCGGGGTGAGCCCGACCACGCTCGCTCGCCCTGGTTGCAGGTCGGCTGCGGTCCCGCGACACCGGGCTGCACTGCTGCAGCAGGCGCGGCTGGATGCAGCGGCGAGGTTGCCGCGGGTGGCTACGAACCGAGGTGTGCGGACGCCGACGCCGGACCGGCGGGGGTGGACGGACAGGTCGGGCGCTGGGGCCGCTCGCCGTGCATCGCCGCCCATTCCTCGGCTGTCGGCTGTCGACCCGCGATCGCACAGGCCCGTGCGATGAGCTCGTCGGTGTCGATCGGGATCCGGACCATGAGTCCGCCGAAGGCGCTGGGCTCCTCGCCGCCCGAGACGTAGAAGACCTCCAGGGAGGCGTCCTTCCCCTCCCCCGAGAACCGCGTCCATCCGGCGAGCTCCTGGGTCACCGGACGCGAGTACCCGCCCGCCGTCTGTCGCTCCCGCTGGCGCACGATGGCGCCGGTCGTCCCCGGAGCAGTCAGGGGCGCGCCCACGGTGCGCCGCAGCACCGGATCCCACAGCGTGACATCGCCGGCCGCGCCCAGGCTCGCCAGCCGGGCGCCGTCCCGATCCGCGGCAAGGTCGACGATGGCCCCGGAGCCCGGCGCCTGCGCGCTCGCGAGCCGGTCGCCGCCCGGGACCGCGTGGAACGCGAGCCGGCCCGCTCGGCCGGCATGGACCAGGGTGCTCCCACCGTTCACCCACGCGAAGTCCTCGACCGAGTCGCCGGGCTCGAACGGCCAGGACGCCACCTCGGCGAGGTCCGGCAGCGAGCGCACATCGACCCGGACGCCCCGGTGCAGCGCCACCCAGCGGCCATCGGGGGAGACGCTGGCCGGCATGTCCTGCAGGAACATCGCGGGCAGCGTCGCCGAGCGCACGACCGAGGCCGTCGCGAGGTCGACCACCAGCACACCGTCGAGCTCGTTGAGGACGGCCCAGCGACCGTCGGGGGTCACGCTGATGCCACACGGGGCCCCATCGATGGCCAGGGCGGCGCGCTGCTCGCCGCTGGCGACCTCGGTCACGGCGAGCTGGGAGCGGTAGCGGAAGCCCTGGTAGCCGGGGAGCGGCTCGGTGGCGGCCACGAGCAGGGTCCCCCCATCGGGGGTGAGGGCCGTCGCGCACGTCTGACCGGCGATCGACACGGGCCCGAGCCGCACCTCTCCGCTGGGGAGCGCCACGACGTAGACAGCCTCGGGGCTACCAGCGGCAGAGCGGCCCCTCCCCTCGGGAGCCCGGACCGCCGCGAGGGAACCGTCGGCCGATGCCACCCCACCGAGCCCCGCCACCTCCATCGGCCGGGTCTCACGCAGGCCCCGGGTGCCGTCGACATCCCAGGCGATCAGGTCGGCATCAGCCCCGGCGGACCACACCGTGCCCCCGCCGGGGGAGGCCACGAGACCCACCACCGGACCGGCATGCCCGGGCAGCGCGCGGGCACGGCTCAGGGAGTGGTCCGGCCGCACGTCGGCCAGGATCACCCCGCCCCGTGCCCCGCCCAGGGCCACCGTCAGCCTCCCATCGCCCCGGAAGAAGGCCGCCGAGCGCAGCTGGTCGTCGTAGGCCACCAGCTGCGGGGACGTCGGGCGCTGCCAGTCGACGACCACCACCGGGCCCGGGAACCGGGGCTGGGTGACCAGGAGGCGGCCGTCGGGCGACAGCGCTCCCGCCGGCCCGGCGACGCCGATCAGGAGGTCGACCTCGCCCGTCACGAGGTCGACGACACGACCCGGGGCTCCGGCAGCCCCCCGCAGCATCATCACGTGGCGCGCGCCGAGCCGGATCAGCGGCGCGCGCTGCCGGTCCTCGACCCGCGGCCAGGGGATGAGCGAGTGCTGTGCCGGCTCCCCGACCCGGTAGCGGACCAGGCCCAGCTGGGTGGCGAACCCGAGGACATCGGATTCGGTGAACACCATGCCGGCCTCGAGGAAGGCGGAGAACGGCACGCGCCACTGCTGGCCCTCGTGGCGCGCGTCCAGCACGATCGTCTGCAGTGCCCCGTCCACCGACCCCTGGATCGCCACGTACCGCCCGCCCGGGCCGACCCGGATCGCCGAGAACACCACCGCCGGATCACGCCACACGCGTCGACTGCCCCCCGACACGAGATCGACCGCGAGCACGTCCCCCGTCGAGGTCGCCACGTAGGCCGTGCGGCTGCTCGGCGCCATGTCGACGTCCACGACGCCTGATCCAGCCCCGACGCGGGTCACGACGGCTGCACGGCTCTCGAGCACGGAGAGCAGCGCGCCCCGGGTCTGCGCGGAGTCCTCGGTGCGCACCGCCTCCACCGCAGTCAGCATCCGCTGGGCCAGGTTCGGCTGGGTCAGGGCCAACGCGGCGAGGGCGTTGGCGGTGGCGGTCTCCCGGCGGCGATGGGCATCGTTGCGGGCGATGACCGCGAAGGTGCCGGCCACCAGCGCAAGCGCCAGGGTGACCGCCAGGCCGGCCACCAGCCTGCGCAGGCGCCGGTTCTGGCGGCGCGTCAGGTGGGCCTGGGCGAGCGCCCGGCGGGTGGACGCCTCGGCCTTGGCGCTGGACGCCTCGAGGAACTGGGCCTCGAGCTCGGTGAACTCGGCAGGGTGCTCGGCCAGGAGGTCGGCCGCCCCGGTCAGGCGCGCTCCCTCCCAGAGCGCCCCCGGGTCGCGCCCCTCCGCATCCCACTCCGCTGCTGCTCGACCCACCCGCCGCCGCAGGTCCAGCCGCGCGGCATCCTCGGCCAGCCACTCCCGCAGGCGTGGCCAGGACCGGAAGACCGCCTCATGGGCGACCTCCACCTCGTCCTCGGTGATCGTCAGCAGCCGGGCCGCCGCGAGCGGCTCCAGGCACTCGAGGACCCGCGGATCGGGCAACCCGGCCAGCTCCGAGAGCGGGACCCGGCGGCGGGTGACGGCGTCGCCCCGTCCCGGACCGGCGAGCCGTCCGAACAGCGCACGGGCCGCGGCCTGGCGCTGGGGTCCCAGCGCGACCAGGGCACGCTCCGCCATGGCCGCGATCGCCGAGCCCACCCCGCCGGTGGCGAGGTAGTCCGCGAGCAGCAGGCGGTTGCCGTGCCGGGTCTGCCACGCCTCGGCCAGCGCGGTCGACAGCAGGGGAAGGGCACCGGGCTCGAGCACCGTGTCCTCGACGAGGGCCTCGACGAGGTCCTCGTCCAGCACGAGTCCCGCCCGTCGTGCCGGGACCGTGACCACGCGGCGCAGCTCGGCCCGGCTCATGGGTCCCACGAGGATCACGCCTCCTGCCAGGAGTGCGGCCAGTCCCGGGTGCGTGGCGATGCTGCCCGCGTGGTCCGCCCGGGCAGCCAGGACCAGGGTCACCGACGCGTCAGCCCCGGTGACCAGCTCGGTGATCGCATCGAGGAACGCGAGGCGCTCCTGCGGGTCCGAGCAGGCCGTCCAGCACTCCTCCAGCTGGTCGATGACCAGCACGGTGCGCCGTGGCTGCTGCCCCTGGGGGGCGACACGTGGCGCGTCCACGAGGGAAGCCAGCAGCGCACGCATCGGGTGGGCGCCCGGGCGCAGCACCACCTGGGTCCAGTCGGAGCTTCCGGGCAGCGCATCCTCGGCGAGCGCTGCCAGCAGCCCCGCGTGGAGCACCGAGCTCTTGCCGGTCCCCGAGGCACCCACGAGCAGCAGGGCCCTGCGCGCGCTCAGCCGCGAGACCAGCTCGGCCGTCAGGCGCTCGCGCCCGGCGAACCACGGCGCATCGGAGGCGGCGTAGGCCGACAGGCCCCGCCATGGGCAGGCAGGAGTCCCATCCGCACCGTCGAGCGTGAGCTCGCGCCAGCGCTGGATGTCGCCGACGAGGGCAGCCCGCTCAGCCTCCAGCTGCGTCCCCGCCGTGGCGCTGCGCCTGGCGGCCCGCGCCACCCTGCCGGCGAGCAGGTCGCGCACCCAGCGCACGGACTCGTCACGTGCCCGCTCCACGGACCCATCCGCGAGGGCGACGATCGCCGCGGCAGCCTCGTCGAGGACAGCGGGGTGGACGTCGGGCGGTGCATACGCGTCGAGCAGCACCCGCACGCCCTCGGCCGTGAGTGGACCCGGCGGCAGGGCCGGCTGGGCCGGCGGTGCGGGCAGCCTGAGCAGGGTTGGGTCCTGGGCCAGCAACCTGGCGTGCAGCCCGCGGATCTCGGGCCCGGGATCGACGCCGAGCTCCTCGGCGAGGGTCGCCCGTGCGCGCTCGATCGCTCCCAGTGCCGCCGCCTGGTCCCCACACGCGGCGTAGGCGCTGGCGAGCAGGCTCCACCCCGTCTCGCGCAGCGGGTTGTCCGTGACCAGCGCCTCGAGCTCGGCGGCGACGCTGGCCACAGCCTCGCCGAGGGCGATCCGGGCCCGCAGGAGGTCCTCGTGGGCCGCACGCCGCAGCTCCGTGAGCCGGCGTGCCTCCCCGCGGGCGAAGGCCGCGGCCTCGAACCCGGCGTAGGGCGGGCCCCGCCACAGGCCGAGCCCCGAGCGCAGGGTGTCGGCAGCAGCCTGCGCCCGGCCGTCGTCCAGTGCGCGCCGGCCCAGCTCGGCCAGGCGCGTGAACCTGTGCGCGTCGACCTGCTCGGGATCCAGCGCGAGGCGGTAGCCGCGCCCCTCGGTCGTGATGATCCCCTCGTCCCGGAAGCCATGGCCGACGCTGGCCCGAACGCGCGCGACGTAGGCCTGCAGGGTCCGGCGGGCGGTGCGCGGCGGATCGTCCGGCCACAGCGCATCGACGAGGTCGTCGTAGCCGACCACCTGCCCGACGCGTGCGGCGAGGAGGGCCAGCACGATGCGTTCCTTGGCGCCCACCACGATGTCGCCGGACTCCCCCAGGACGCGCAGCGGGCCGAGGACCGCGACCTCCATCGCGTCACCATAGGGGGACGTCCCTGGACGCGCCCCTTCCCGAAGTGCACCCATGCTCGACCTCGCGCGTTTCGGCGCAGGCTGGCGCGGACGGGTTGCAGTGCGGCTGCAGCCGGCCTCAGTGCGGGCGCAGCAGCTGCAGCACGGGGATGCCCGTCGGGTTGTCGGGGTCCATGCGGATCGGCTCGCCGGCCACGTACTGGCGGATCGTGTGGGCCAGCTCCCGCGGGTGCGTGTAGTTGATCGCGTGGGCCGCGCCCTGGAACAGCACGATGTCCACCTGCGGCGGGATCTGCCCCATGAGCTGGGTGATCCGCCGCCATGGTGGTCGCAGGGGGTCCTCGCTGCCGATGACCGCCATGACCGGGACCGGCATGGCCATGAACCGGTCGACCGCCGGGAACCGGGTCATCCACGAGAACAGCCGGATCGCGCGGATCGGGCCGTAGCGCAGGTAGTCCGGCGCGGCCACCGTGATCATCCGCGGGGGCTCCTTGACCCCGTCACGGACCATCTGCAGCAGCGCCTTGCCCAACGGCTGGTTGTGCTGGCCGCCGGCCAGGCCGACCATGACGGCCTTCGACACGCGCTCGGGCGCCTCGGCGATCACCTCGAGGATGACCGCGCAGCCCAGCGAGTTGCCCACGAGGACGGCCTGCTCGATGTCCAGGCCGTCCATGAAGCCCAGCAGCGCGCCGGCCAGGTCCGGGATGCTCAGCGACCCGGCGGGCCGGGGGCTGCGGCCGAAGCCGGGCAGGTCCGGGACGTACGTGCGGAAGGTGTCGGTGAGCAGCGCGGCCGTAGGTGTCAGGTAGGTGCCCGAGATCGCGAAGCCGTGCACGTGGATCATCACCGGGCCGTCGGCGGGGCCGGCGACCCGGTAGTGGATCCACTGGTCCCCGACCGCCAGGGCGCTCCAGCGGAAGGGATCAGGGGTGCGGGTGAGGGCCACGCCGGGCATCCTCGCAGCCCGGATCGGTGGTGGCGACACGGCCGCGACCGGTCGGGTGCGGCTCAGCCGACGAGGTCGCGCAGCGCCTCGTCGCCCGGGCGGGCCCGCAGCACCTCGGGGGTCACCCCCGCCTTGGTGGTGATCGCCTGCACCTGGCGCTGCTGGCGCAGCGTCGCCAGGGAGATCACGGTGCCCGAGGCGCCCGCACGGGCCGTGCGGCCGGAGCGGTGCAGGTACTCCTTGGGGCCGTGCGGGGGGTCCACGTGCAGGACCAGGTCGATGTCGTCCACGTGCAGGCCACGGGCTGCCACGTCGGTGGCCACCAGCACGTCGATGCGGCCGCGCCGGAAGTCCTCGAGCGTGCGCGTGCGCATGCCCTGCTTCATCCCGCCGTGCAGGGCCGCGACCCGCACGCCCTGCTCGTCGAGCTGGCTGGCGAGCCGGTCGGCACCGAGCTGCGTGCGCACGAAGGCCACCGTGCGGCCGCGGCGCAGCGCGATGTCGGTGGTGACGGCGTCCTTGTCCTTGGGGTGCACGAGCACCACGTGGTGGGCCATGGTGCCCACCGTCGCGGTCGCCGGGTCGGCGCTGTGCTGCACCGGGTCGTGCAGGTGGGTGCGCACGAGCCGGTCCACGTCGGCGTCGAGGGTGGCCGAGAACAGCAGGCCCTGGGCGTCGGCGGGCAGCCGGCCCATGATCGCCTCGATCTCGGGCATGAAGCCGAGGTCGGCCATGTGGTCGGCCTCGTCGAGCACCACCACGCTGATGGCGCCGAGGTCGACCGAGCCCCGCTCGGCCAGGTCCACCAGCCGGCCCGGGGTGGCCACGACGATGTCGCTGCGCTCCAAGCCACGGATCTGCCGGTCGTACGAGGAGCCGCCGATCACCAGCTGGGTGCGCATGCCGACCGACTCGGCCAGCGGGGTGAGCACGTCGATCACCTGCATGGCCAGCTCGCGGGTGGGCACGAGGACCAGGCCGCGGGGCTGGCGGCGCAGGCCGCGCGGGCCGCCGAGCCTGGTCACCATCGGCAGGGCGAACGACAGCGTCTTGCCCGAGCCGGTGCGCCCGCGGCCCAGCACGTCGCGCCCGGCGAGGGCGGCCGGGATCGTGAGGGCCTGGATCGGGGTGGGCTCCGTGATGCCGCCGACGGCGAGCACCGCGGCCAGGGCACTGGGCACGCCGAGGTCGACGAAGGCGTTCGGGCCGGTCAGGGCGGGCACGGCCGGCCGGCGGACGGGCCGGCGCTCGGCTGCGCGCTCGGCACTGCCCCCGGCGCGGCGGGGGCCGGGGCGGGTACCACGCTCGGGGCGGCCGGACGCGCTGGTGCCGGCCTCCCGGCGGTCGCGGCGCTGGGGGCGCTCGGCGCGGTCGTCGCGCTGGCGCCGCTCGTCGCTGCCCCAGCCGGCGCGATCGGTGCGGACCGGGCGGTCGGTGCGGACCGGGCGGTCGGTGCGGACCGGGCGGTCAGCGCGGGCGGGCCGCTCGGGGCGCTCCCAGCCCGTGGTCGGGCGCTCGCGCCGCGGGGCGGCGCTCGTGGGCCTCGCGGGGCGCTCGGTGCGGTCGGGTCGCTCGGCGCGGTCACGGCGGTCCGCGGTGCGGCCGCGCGCGACGCGCTCCTCGCGGGTCCAGCGCGGGCGCTCGGCGCGGGGTGCGCCCGGGCGGGCAGCACGCGTCGTCGGTCGATCGGACATGGGGGTTCCTCCAGCAGGTGCAGGCGCGCCTGCGCAGGTGAGGCGCGGCTACCGTGCGGTCCATGCTGCGCGAGCCCCACCACGACGGGTCCCTGCGGTACGTGTCCACGGACCGTCCGAACCTCGACGAGCGGGTGACCGTGCGCGTGCGCGTGCCGCACGGCTGCGGCGTCGACCTGCTGCACGCCCGGGTCGTGCACGACGGCGAGCCCGCGTGGGTGGTGCTGCACGCGCAGCCCCAGGGCCGCGACGAGACCTGGTGGTCCGGCGAGGTGGTGGTGCACAACCCGGTCACCAGCTACCGCTTCCTCACCACCGGCAGTGGCGGCTACGGCTGGCTCAACGCGACCGGCTGGCACCGCGGCCGGGACGTGCTGGACACCGGCGACTTCCGGCTCAGTGCGCACCCGGCGCCGCCGGACTGGGTGGCCGACGCGATCGTGCACCAGGTGTTCCCCGACCGGTTCGCCCGCTCGGCCGCCGCGGCCGAGCGGCCCCTGCCCGACTGGGCGCAGGCCAGCGCCTGGGACGAGCCGATCCGCCCGGTCCGTGGGCGCTACGCCTACCAGTGCTACGGCGGGGACCTCGACGGCATCACCGAGCACCTGGACCACCTGGCCCGGCTCGGCGCCGACGTGCTCTACCTCACGCCGTTCTTCCCCGCGGGGTCCACCCACCGCTACGACGCGGCGACGTTCGCGCAGGTCGATCCCCTGCTCGGCGGCGACGAAGCCCTGCAGCGCCTGGTCGAGGCGGCCCACGCCCGCGGCATCCGGGTGCTCGGCGACCTCACCACGAACCACACGGGCAACCGGCACGCCTGGTTCCAGGCGGCCTGCGCCGATCCGGGCGCCCCCGAGGCGTCCTACTACTTCTTCGAGGAGCACCCGCACCACTACCACGGCTGGCTGGGCCACCGGACGCTGCCGAAGCTCGACTGGCGCAGCGAGGCCCTGCGCGAGCGCTTCCTGCGCGGGTCGGCCTCGATCGTGGGCCGCTGGCTGGCACCGCCGTTCGACCTCGACGGCTGGCGCATCGACGTCGCGAACATGACCGGCCGCTACCGCGACGTCGACGAGGCGCACGCGGTGGCCCGCGAGATCCGCGCGACCATGCGCGCGGTGCGCCCCGACGCCTGGCTGGTCGCCGAGCACGCCCACGAGGCGGGCCCGGACCTGGCCGGTGACGGCTGGCACGGCACCATGAACTACGCCGGCTTCACCCGGCCCGTGTGGTCCTGGCTGGCCGCGCACGAGCCGGGCGCCCTGGCCCGCTCGGACTTCCTCGGCGTGCCCACCGGCATCGGCGCACCCCGCCTGGCCGGCCCCGCGGTGGTGGCCGCCCTGCGCGAGGCCAACGCGCTCATGCCCTGGCGGGCGCAGGTCGCGAGCATGAACGCCCTGGACACCCACGACACCCCGCGGTTCCTCACGGTGGTGGGGGGCGACCGGGCCAGGTACGCGGCCGGGCTGGCGCTGCTGTTCACCGTGCCCGGCGTGCCGATGGTCTTCGCCGGGGCCGAGACGGGCATCGGCGGGGCAGACGGCGAGCTCAGCCGCATCCCGATCCCCTGGGACCGCCCGGACGCCTGGGACCCCGAGGTGCTGGCGCTGCACGAGCAGGTGGCCGCGATGCGCCGCGGCTCGGTCGCGCTGCGCCGGGGCGGGCTGCGCTGGCTGTCGGTCCTCGACGATGCGCTGACGTTCGAGCGCGAGTCGCCCGACGGCGCCGAGCG
>JALOLK010000105.1 GCA_025456015.1 Candidatus Nanopelagicales bacterium | reverse complement strand
TGGGGCGACGACCTGCCGGCGGCGCACGACCTGTCCTCGCTGCGGCTGCTGGGCTCGGTCGGCGAGCCGATCAACCCCGAGGCGTGGATGTGGTACCGCGAGGTCATCGGCGGCGGCCGCTGCCCGATCGTGGACACGTGGTGGCAGACCGAGACCGGCGCCATGATGATCAGCCCGCTGCCCGGCGTGACCGAGTGCAAGCCCGGCTCGGCCATGCGCCCGCTGCCCGGCATCGGCGCGGCGGTCGTCGACGACGAGGGCCATCCGGTCGCCAACGGCGGCGGCGGGTACCTGGTGCTCACCGAGCCGTGGCCGTCGATGCTGCGCGGCATCTGGGGCGACGACCAGCGCTACGTCGACACCTACTGGTCGCGCTGGCCCCAGTACTACTTCGCCGGCGACGGCGCCAAGCTCGACGAGGACGGCGCGATCTGGCTGCTGGGGCGGGTCGACGACGTGATGAACGTGTCGGGGCACCGGATCTCGACCACCGAGGTCGAGTCCGCGCTCGTCTCGCACGACGCGGTGGCCGAGGCCGCCGTGGTGGGAGCGGCGGACGCCACGACCGGGCAGGGCATCGTGGCGTTCGTCATCCTCCGCCAGGGGGTGGAGCACACCGACGACCTCGTCACCGTGCTGCGCAACCACGTCGCGCACGAGATCGGCCCGATCGCCAAGCCGCGACAGATCCTCATCGTGAGCGAGCTGCCGAAGACCCGGTCGGGCAAGATCATGCGCCGGCTGCTGCGCGACCTCGCGGAGCACCGCGACCTCGGCGACGTCACCACCCTGGCCGACCCGACGATCATGGCCCAGATCCAGGCTGGCCTGGCCGCGCCGACCCCGTCCTGACCGCCCCCCGTCCCGGCCCGCCCCCTCCCACCTCGTGTCATGGCATCCGTCGCTCCCACCGACCGATCCTGTGACACGACGGGAGGGGTGGGTCGTGGGGGAGGTCCCGGTTCGGCTCGGCCGGAATCCCGCCGGGCGGGCCGCGACCCCGATAGCGTGCGGGCGTGCGTGACTGGCTGCTCGCCCTCGTGGCGATCACCGGCGCGGTGGCGCTCGGATGGCTGGTCGCCCGCGCCGTGCGCGGCAGGGCCCGCCTGGGCTCCGAGGGTGACATCGCGACCTACCGCACCCTGCACCTGGCCAGCCTCGCCGCCCCCCCGCTGCGCGCCGGGCTCACCACGCCGGCTGCCCAGCGCTCGGTCCGGCACCTGCGCGCGCTGCTCGGCGTCGAGGCCCTGGCGATCACCGACCGGGTCGACGTCCTGGCCTGGGACGGGGTCGCCGAGCGCCAGCGCGCCGCCGCGCTGGGGCATGCCGCCACGGCGCTGGACTCCGGGGCGGCCGTCGTGCTGACCGAGGCCCAGGCACGCGGCGTCTCCGAGCTGCTGCGCTCCGGCGTGGCAGCACCGCTGGCCAGCGACGAGGTGGTGATCGGCGCGCTCGTCGCGTACTCCACCCAGCCGGCGGGGCCGGCGCTGGTCCGCGCCGTGGAGGAGGTGGCGACGTTCGCCTCCGGCCAGCTCGACCTCGCCGAGCTCGACCGGACCCGGGCCCGGACCGCCGAGGCCGAGGTCCGCGTGCTGCGGGCCCAGATCTCGCCGCACTTCGTCTACAACTCGCTCACGGCGATCGCCTCGTTCGTGCGCACCGATCCCGACCGGGCTCGCGACCTGTTGCTGGACTTCGCCGAGTTCACCCGCTACTCGTTCCGCGCCCACGGTCGCTACACGACCCTGGCCGAGGAGCTGCGCTCCATCGAGCAGTACCTGCTGCTCGAGCAGGCCAGGTTCGGCGACCGCCTCAGGGTGGTGCTGCGGGTGGACCCCGAGGTCCTGGGCGTGCGGATCCCGTTCCTGTGCATCCAGCCGCTGGTCGAGAACGCGGTCCGGCACGGCATCGAGCGGCGTGACGCGCCCGGCACCATCACGATCACGGCCCTGGACCGGGGCGCCGACTGCTGGATCAGCATCGAGGACGACGGGGTGGGCAACGATCCGGCCGTGATCCGGCGCAGCCTGTCCGGGGAGCCGGGCGACCACGTCGGCCTGGCGAACGTGGACGAGCGGCTGCGGACCGCGTTCGGGGAGGATCGCGGGCTGGTCGTCGAGACGGCGCCCATGGCTGGCACGAAGGTGAGCATTCGGGTCCCCAAGTACGCGGAGTCGGTCAGCGATGGATGAGCTGCGGGGCCCGCGCGAGGCGGGCGCACCGGAGGGTGCCGCGGAGGGCCTGCGCGTGCTCGCCGTGGACGACGAGCCCCCTGCGCTGGGCGAGCTGGTCTACCTGCTCGAGCGGACGGCCGGCATCGGCGCGGTGGTCGCGGCCGGCAGCGCCCCCGACGCGCTGGCCGTGCTGCAGCGGGGCGGGATCGACGCGGTGTTCCTCGACATCCGCATGCCCGGGATCGACGGCCTCGCACTGGCCGGCATCCTCGGACGGTTCGCCACGCCCCCGCCCGTGGTCTTCGTGACCGCCTACGACACCCATGCCGTCGAGGCCTTCGACCTGGCCGCGGTCGACTACCTGCTCAAGCCCATCCGCGCCGAGCGGCTGGCCGAGGCGGTGGAGCGGGTGCAGCGGCGCATCGAGGCCACGCGTGCCGAGGCGGCCACGACCGCGACCGGCACCGGGGACGCCGCCACCGAGCCGGCCGCCGCCCAGGACGAGACGATCGCGGTCGAGCTCGGCGGGGTGACCCGCTACGTGCGACGCTCCGAGGTGGTCTACGTCGAGGCGCAGCGCGACTACGTGCGCCTGTGCACGCGCGGTTCCGGCCACCTCGTCAGGATCCCGCTGGCGACCCTCGAGGAGCGCTGGGCACCGGTGGGGTTCCTGCGCGTGCACCGGCGCTACCTGGTGAACTCGACCTACGTGGAGGGGCTGCGCACCTCGGCCGGCATGGTCAGCGTGGACCTGGGCCAGGACCAGCACGTGCCGGTCAGCCGCCGCTTCACCTCGGCGGTCCGGGCCGCGCTCGTGCAGCGCCACCGGCTGGACCGCGAGCCCGGGCGCGGGAGCCGGCGCGCGGAGGGATCGCCGGCCCACGGGGGCGCCGCCGGCGAGGCCCCCGCCGCCGACGGACCGGGTGCCGCGGCCGGGGCTGACGATCGCGCCGACGACGGGCCGGGATCCGGGGGCCCGCCGGACCGGCCGGTCCCATGAGCCGCGAACGCGCCCGCCGCGAGCCCGCCGCGACCACCCGGCGGGACGGCGCCGCTCCCCGGCGGGAGGTCATCACCGCGCCACGGCGGGACGTGCGGCGGCCGCGCCGGTCCGTCGTCGACGACATCGACGAGGAGACCCGGATCGGCCGGGTGTACGTGCAGGCACTCATCCGCACCCAGCTGCGACTCGGCCTGGCGACCGTGGCCCTCGTCGTCGTCCCGCTGGCGTCCCTGCCCCTGCTGTTCGGGCTGGTGCCGGGCGTGCGCGAGCTGCAGGTCGGGCCGCTGCCGCTGTGGTGGCTGCTCCTGGGGTTCCTCGTGTACCCGGCGATCCTGGCGGTCGGCCTGTGGTACGTCCGGCAGGCCGAGCGCAACGAGCGCCAGTTCACCGACCTGGTGGAGGGCCGGTGAGCACCCTCGGGGCACCGGAGATGGTGGTGGTGGGCATCCTGCTCACGGTGCTGGCCACGCTGCTGCTGGCCGCCTGGAGCTCCCGGGTCGCACGCACCACAGGGGACTTCTACGTCGCAGCCCGCTCCGTCCCGGCCTGGTGGAACGCCTCGGCGATCTCCGGCGAGTACCTGTCCGCGGCCTCGTTCCTCGGCGTCGCCGGGCTGATCATGGCCGGCGGCGCGGACGCGGTCTGGTTCCCGGTCGGCTACGCGGTGGGCTACGTCCTGCTCCTGGCGCTGGTGTCGGCACCGCTGCGCCGCTCCGGCGCCTACACGCTGCCGGACTTCTGCGAGGCACGGCTGCGCTCCTCGAAGGTCCGGGCGGCGGCCAGCGTGCTCGTGGTGGTCATCGGCTGGCTCTACGTCGTGCCGCAGCTGCAGGGCGCCGGCCTCGCGCTGGAGACCATGCTCGGCACCCCGATCTGGGTGGGCGGGGTGCTCGTGGCCGCCACGGTGCTCGTCGTGCTGGTCGGCGGGGGCATGCGCAGCGTCACGACGGTCCAGGGCTTCCAGTACTGGCTCAAGCTCGTCGCCATGCTGCTCCCGGCGCTGTTCCTGCTGGCCGCCTGGCAGCTGGACGGCCGGCCCAGCGCCCTGGCCGCCACCCCCCCGACGTTCCCGGAACCGACGAGGGTCACGGTCGCGGCGGACGTCACGGTGCAGGTCGGCGCACCGACCCCGGTGCTGGCCGACGGCACCATCGACGGGGTCCCGGTGGACGGTCCGACCGTCCTGCCCCGGGGCGACGTCGCGATCGCCGCCGACAGCGAGGTGACGTTCCCGGCCGGAGCGCCCGTGCCGCACGTCGCGGGCAGCGAGGCGACGACGGGGCAGGCCTGGGGCCGCCCGCTGCACGACGGCACCGAGCACCCCGTCTACCGCACGTACGCGCTCATGTTCGCGCTCTTCCTGGGCACGATGGGCCTGCCGCACGTGCTGGTGCGCTTCTACACGAACCCGGACGGCCGCCAGGCCCGCCGAACCGCCCTGATCGTGATCGGCCTGGTCGGGCTGTTCTACCTCGCGCCCTCGGTGCACGGGATGCTCGGCCGGCTGTACGTGCCCGAGCTGCTCATGACCGGGCGCACCGACGCGGTCGTCCTGCTGCTGCCCCAGGCGGTCCTCGGCGGCGGCCTGCTCGGCCAGCTGGTCACGGCGCTGGTCAGCGCTGGCGCCGCTGCCGCCTTCCTCGCCACGGCGACCGGCCTCACCGTCACCGTGGCCGGCGTGCTCTCCCAGGACGTCGTCGGGCGGATCGTCCCCGACCCCATCCACGCGTTCCGGTGGGCCGCCGTCGCGGCCGTCCTCGTCCCGCTCGCCCTCGGCCTGCTGGCGGCCACCCTGCCGCTGGCCCAGGCCGTCGCGCTGGCCTTCACGGTGGCGGCGTCGACGTTCTGCCCGCTGCTGCTGCTCGGCATCTGGTGGCCGCGGCTCACCGACGCCGGCGCCGCCGCCGGCCTGGTCCTCGGGGGCAGCCTCGCGGTCGGGGCGATCACGGTGTCGACCCTGCTGCCGGAGCTGTCCGGCTGGCCGGACGCGCTGCTCGCCCAGCCCGCCGCCTGGGCCATGCCCGCGGCCCTGCTCACGATGGTGCTGGTCTCCCGGGCCACCCAGCACCGCCTGCACCCGGGGGTGAGCCGGATCATGGTCCGGCTGCACACCCCGGAATCGGCCCACCTGCGCCAATCCTGGACCGCGAGGGGGTCGCGATGAGCCTGCCGACCACGAGCCCGACCATGGGCGTCGACGAGACCGAGCTGGTCCGCGTCGCCCGGGGCCTGGACCTGCACGCCGCAGATGCGGCGCAGCGGGTGGGGGCGCTGGCGGAGGCCGCCGATGCGCGCACCCGCGACCTCGTCGACGGGTTCGTCCACCAGAACGGGCCACCGCCCAGCCGCTTCGCCTGGGTCGCGCTGGGCTCGCACGCGCGCGGCGAGCTGCACTGCGCCAGCGACCAGGACCACGCCCTGATCTGGGAGACCGAGCGTGCCGCCGGATCGCGGTACGCCGCGGACCTCGCCGCCTCGGTGATCGCCGGCCTCGAGGCGTTCGGCATGCGCCGCTGCGACGGCGGCTACATGGCCGACCGGTGGTCGGTCAGCCTCGACCAGTACCTGGACCAGGCACGTGCCCGCATCGAGGCGCCCACCCCCGAGGCGGTGCTGGAGACCGACGTGTTCCTCGACCTGCGCCCCCTGGCCGGCACCCTGGACGTCGCGGCCGCCATCCAGCTGCAGCTCACCGGGGCGAGCTCCCCGCGGCTCATGCACGGCCTGGCGCTGGCCGCCAACGCGTTCCCGCCCCCGCGGCTCGTGTTCGGCCGGCTGCCGCACGGCCAGGTCGACGTCAAGCGCACCGGGCTGGCCCCGATCGTGCTGCTCGCCCGGCTCTACGGCCTGCGGGCAGGCTCGGCGGCCGTGGACACCCCCGGTCGGCTCGGCGCCGCGGCCGCCGCGGGCATGCTGTCCGAGGAGCTGACCGACCGGCTCGTCGAGGCCTTCGGCCTGATGACGCGGCTGCGCCTGGCCACCCAGCTGGTCCAGGTCGCCGCCGGGCTGCCGGTCTGCGACCGGGTGGTCGTCGAGGACCTGGGCGAGGCCGAGCAGGACGAGCTGCGCGACGCCTTCCGTGCGGTGCGGGCCGCGCAGACGGCCACGTCCGTGGCGTTCCGGACGGACCTCTCCCGGTGAGCGCCGTGCGCGAGCGCCCCGTCGCTGCAGTGTCCCGCCCGCCGCGGCCGCCCGCCGCCGACCTCCCCGGAGGTGCCGCATGACCCGGTGGCGCGTCCTGGCGCTCATCGCCATCGCCACGCTGGTGCCCGCCCTGACGGTGGCCGTGGTGCTGGCCGACCTGCCGAACAGGGCCAGGCGCACCCTGCTGGACTCCCTCGGCAGCGAGTGGGTGGTGCTCGCCCTGGGCCTCGTCGTGCTCGTGACGGGGATCGGCTGGGTGGCGTGGAGCACGTGGCGCTCCGAGCAGCGCCACGACGTCCGCCAGGCCGGCGACATCATGATCATCGCCAACGTGAACCCGGCCCACCGGCTGGCCGGCGCGACGGCGGTCGAGCGTGCCGTGAACGTGCTCGCCGAGCGCCACGCCAACGCCGAGCACCGGCTCACCGAGCAGCTGGCCAGCGCCCACGCCGAGCTGACCCGTGAGCGCGACGCCCTGTTCGCGGTGCTCTCCGGCCTGGACGTGCCGGTGGGCGTCGTCGACGACCTCGGCCGGCTCCTCCTGGTGAACCCCGCCGCGCGCCAGATCCTGGTCTCGGGGACCCGCGCACCGGTCGCGGCCGGCCGCAGCATCTTCGGGGTCTTCGACGCCGACGACTTCAGCCCGCTGCTCACCCGGGCGATCGCCGGCGAGCGCGTGTCGGCGACCGTCCGGAACACCCCGATCCGGATGGCCAGGATCACCGGTCCCGACGAGCCCGCGATGGTGCTGGTGATCGGCGAGCCCGGCGAGGAGCCGACCGGCCCCGTGGTGGGACTCTCGGTGGACCTGTCCCGCCCGTCCCGCCCGGCCCCCACCCGGGAGGAGTGGCTGGCCACGCCGCTGGACGCCATCGTGTTCACGGTGCTCGACTGCGAGACCACGGGCCTGCACGCGGCCGCCGGCGACCGCCTGATCGCCCTGGGGGCGGTGCGCGTCGACGCGGGGATGGTCCGCGCGGAGGACACCTTCGACGCCCTCGTGAACCCCGGCGTGCGCATCCCCGAGTCCTCGACCCGGTTCCACGGCATCAGCGACGAGCTCGTGCGCGATGCCCCCAGCGGCCCCGAGGTGCTCACCGAGTTCGCCGCGTGGGCGGCCGACTCGGTGCTCGTCGGCCACCACCTCGCCTTCGACCTCGGCTTCCTGGCCCCGCCGGCGAGCCAGGCGGGGATCACCCTCGAGCCGCTGAGCCTGGACACCATGCTGCTGTCGGCGGTGCTCGACGCCGACCCGGACGCCCGGCACGGCCTGGACGGGGTCTGCGAGCGGTTCGGGGTGGAGGTGATCGGCCGGCACACCGCCCTCGGCGACGCGCTGGCCACCGCCGAGGTGCTGGTGCGGATGATCCCCCTGCTCAGCGAGCGCGGGATCATCACCCTCGGCCAGGCCCGGGACGCCATGGCCGCCACCGGCCTGGCCAGCCGACTGGCCACCGTGGACGCCTGACC
>JALOLK010000104.1 GCA_025456015.1 Candidatus Nanopelagicales bacterium | reverse complement strand
GCCTGTTCAAGAACCTCGAGAACAAGGGCAACCCGTGGGGCATGAACGCCTCGAAGCGCAACGACTGGATCAGCGAGGTCGACTTCGAGGTGCCGGTGTTCGGCATGGAGGGCGAGGACGAGATCCCCGCCGACGTCGAGTACCTGTTCTGGGTGGGCTGCGCGGGGGCCTACGAGGACCGCGCCAAGCAGACCACGAAGAACGTCGCGGAGCTGCTGCACGTGGCCGGCGTGAAGTACATGGTGCTCGGCGAGGGCGAGACCTGCACCGGCGATCCGGCGCGTCGCGCGGGCAACGAGTTCCTGTTCCAGATGCAGGCGATGCAGAACGTCGAGGTGCTCAACGAGATCAAGGCACGCAAGATCGTCGTCACCTGCCCGCACTGCATGAACACGATCGCGCGGGAGTACCCGCAGCTCGGCGGCAACTACGACGTCGTCCACCACAGCCAGCTGCTCGCCGAGCTGCTGCGCGAGGGCCGGCTGCGCCCGCTGGCGCCGATCGACTCGACGGTCACCTACCACGACCCCTGCTACCTGGGCCGGCACAACAAGGTGTACGTGCCGCCGCGCGAGCTGGTCGCGTCGGTGCCCGGCGTGAAGCTGCGCGAGATGGAGCGCACCGAGGAGAAGTCGTTCTGCTGCGGCGCCGGCGGCGCGCAGATGTGGATGGAGGAGAGCCTCGGCACCCGGGTCAACCAGAACCGCGCCGACGAGGCCCTGGCCACCGGTGCCGACAAGATCGCGGTCGCCTGCCCGTTCTGCTCGGTCATGCTGCACGACGGGGTGACCGTGCGGGCGCAGGAGGCCGGCGCCGAGGTGCCGTCGGCCGAGGTGGTCGACGTCGCGTCGCTGCTGCTGGAGTCGGTGCGGCCCAAGGAGGCCGCGGAGGCGCCGAGCGCCTGACCGGACGGCGGTCCGGTCCTCGGGGTGCCCCCCGGCGCCCCCGGCCCCCCCGGCGCCCCCGGGTCCGCCGGCGCCCCCGGTGCGTTTGCTCCGCCGGCGTGCGTCTGCTCCCCTGTGCGGCGGAGCACACGCCTGCGTGCGGAGCAAACGCGGAGAGGCGGAGCGAACGCGGGGATGGGACGGAAGGAGTGCTGCGGTGACCGTGCCGGAGGCTGAGCAGGGCGAGCACGCGAATGTCACGCGTGTCCGTCAGGCCGCCACCGCCCTGGGTCTCGACCTCGAGGTGCGCCGCTTCCCGCAGGGCACCCGGACCGCACAGGAGGCCGCCGACGCGATCGGATGCGCCGTCGGAGCCATCGTGAAGAGCCTCATCTTCACCGTCGACGGCGAGGTGGTGCTCGCCCTGGTCAGCGGGGCCAACCAGCTCGACGAGGCCAAGCTGGCCACCGCGGCCGGCGGGGCGGCCTGCGGTCGTGCCAACGCCGACCAGGTGCGTGCCGCCACCGGCTTCCCGATCGGAGGGGTGCCGCCCATCGGGCTGGCCACCCCGGTCCGGGAGTTCCTCGACGAGGACCTGCTGCGCCACGACGTGGTGTGGGCGGCGGCGGGCACTTGGCACGACGTGTTCCCGATCGACCCCCGAAGGCTGGCGGAGGTCTCCGGCGGCTGGGTCGGTCCGCTCCGGCGCGGCTGATCGCTCGGGGCCGCCAGCGGCTGGGGCACGCCGCCGGCGGCGGCCGGCGGACACGAGTGCATGCCGCCGGCGGGGCTACGCGACGGGGTCGCGGGAGGGGGCCGTCGTGCGGACGTCGTCATCGAGCCCGCGCAGGCTGGGCAGGGCGGCGACCAGCAGCGCGGTCAGCGCGAGCGAGGCGCCGATCACGGCGTACACCACTTGCACGCCCCACGCCTCGACCGCCAGCCCCGCCACGAGCAGCCCGAGCGGGGGGGCCGCGTAGAACAGCGCGGTCTGCACGCCGTACACCCGGCCCTGGACGTGCGGCGGCACCCGGGTCTGCACCAGCGAGTTCAGCAGCGGGTTCATCGGCCCCCAGCCCAGGCCGAGCAGGAAGCCCGCCGCGACGAACACCGGCAACGGCGGCAGGAACGCCATGGGGATGATCCCGATGGTGGTGACGACCATCACGAGCACGGCGATCCGGTGGCGGCTGCACCGTTGCGCCAGCCAGCCGTACCCGAAGGCGCCGAGCATCCCGCCCGCCGCCAGCATCGTCAGGGTCAGCCCGTAGCCGGCCGGCTGGTCGATCTCCTGGAAGTGCACCGGCATGAGCACGGACTCGGTCGGCATGTAGACGAAGGCGAGCACGCAGATGGCCAGGGTGAGCACACGCAGGGGCCGGTCGCGCCAGAGCACCCGAAGCCCCCGGGACAGCGACCCCCAGAAGGGCTCGTGGTCCTCCCCGGCCTCGTGCCGGGAGATGATGCCCGCCTCCTGGACCCGGATGCCGGCGACCGCCACGATCGCCAGCACGAAGGCGATGCTGGTCACCCAGAAGGTGCCGATCGCGCCGATGGTGCTGATGCCCACCGCGGCGAGGGCCGGCCCGATGACCCAGCCTGCCGCGAAGACGCCCTCGTGCACCCCGTTGATGCGGTCGACGTAGAAGCGCCCGGCGAGGGACACGTCCGGGATCAGTGCCTTGCGCGCGGTGTACCCGGCAGGATCGAACACCGCACCGAGCACGGCGAGCCCGGCGATCATGCCCAGGCCGAGCAGGCCGGCGCGGTCAGCGAGGGGGAACAGGCTCACCGAGACCGCGGAGAGCGCGTCCGAGGCCATCGACACGCGGCGTCGACCGAGGCGGTCCACGAGCGCGCCGACGAAGGGCGAGACGAAGACCCCGGGGATGCCGGCGAGCGCGGCCACGACGCCGGCCGAGGCCGCGGAACCCGTCGTCTCGAGGACCAGCCACGGGACGAGCACGGCCACCGTGGCGTTCGCCACGCCCCCGAGCAGGTTGGCCAGCTGCAGCAGGACCACCGGGGCGCGGCGGGCGGGCACGGGGACTCCTGACGGTGGTGACTCGGGCTCGGACGCCGAGCCGCCGGGCGGTGGGTGGCATGGGGCCGACCCAGCCTAGGCGGGCTGGGGGCCGTGGCGCGAGGGCCCAGCCGCGTCCTCGCCTCCTGGCAGTGCTGGCCGCCAGCCGTGCTCGCCTCATGGCAGTGCTGGCCGCCGCCGTGCTCGCCTCATGGCAGTGCTGGCCGCCGCCGTGCTCGCCTCCTAGCCGTCCTCGCCGCCCTCGTCAGCCCCGCCCGGGATGGTGCCGGGGACCCAGCCGGCTCGCGGCTCGGGCCACACGGCCGTCGGCCCGAGCCGGTAGAGCATCAGGTTGCCCGCCGAGGAGGTGAAGACGGGGATCCACCCCGGCTGGGGGAGCGGACCGTACACGGCCTCGACGGCGCTCAGGGCCCGCTGGCAGTGGAAGCAGGTGCTGTCGTCCGGGCTGTAGACCACCACGTACTCACCCGGCTGGGGGACGTCCGCCGGGTCGTCCGGCGCCTCGCGCAGCATGCGGTTCAGGGATCGGAACCGCGGCGCGCTCCACAGGGGCTCGCCGAACGTGCTCGTCTGGTACGTCGGCAGCACCCGCTGGGTCCCCCAGTCCGCCCAGACCCGTGCCGCTGGCCCCCCGGTCGCGGCCAGGTGCCTGCGCAGCTCGCTGAGCGCGTCCCCGCCGTTGGGCGCGAACGCCGGGTAGGTCGTCGCGAACCGGACCGAGGCCACGAGCACGCTCACGACGAGCAGGCCGGTCCCGGCCAGCGTGAGCGGCCGCCAGATGCCGGCGCTGCGGCGGACCGCCAGCACGCAGGTCCCGGCGGCGACGAGCAGCAGCGGCACCAGGAAGGACAGCCAGTAGCGCGCGATGTCGAGGCGCACGGATGGTGTTGCTGGAGTCAGCGGACCGCCCTGTGCCCAGAGCAGCCCGAGGGTCAGCACGCCCCACGCCCAGAGACGGCCGAGGGTGCGACGGAACACCAGGCCGCCGACCAGCCCGACCAGCACCGCGGCGAGCATCGCCGGGCCGCCGCCGCGCTCCCAGATGGAGCGGGGGATGACCGTGGCGTACCACCAGCGGGTCTGCCCGACGTAGCTCGCGTCGGAGCTCACCTCCGAGTTGGAGATGTCCGCCCCGAGCAGGATCCGCAGCTTCAGCAGCGGGTCGTCGTAGATCCAGGCGCACAGCGCCACGTCCAGCACCAGCCAGGCCAGCGCCGGGGGCACGAACCACGCCAGCGTGCGCAACGGCGCACCGATCCGCCAGAGGATCCACCCGATCACGGGCCAGGCGAAGACCGCCGTCTCGCGCACCTCGAAGCTCCACCCGGTCACGAACCCGGTGGCCAGGAGCAGCCCCGGCACCGCCGCGCCCCACCCGCGGCCGGCGGCGGCCCGGTCACGGGCCACGTCCTCCGCACAGGTGGCCAGCAGGATGGCCAGTGCCACGAGCGTGGTGGCGGTGAGGTCGGTGTACCCCCGGGTCAGGTTGACGAAGACCAGCGGCGTCACCAGCGCGAGGAGGGCCCCGAGCAGTCCGGCGACGCGGCCCACGTACCTCGTGCCGAGCAGGACGAGCACGGCCGCGAGCAGCCCGGTCGTGAGCAACGGGATCACGTAGTAGGTGGCGGCGGCATCCCCCCACAGCCGGGCGAAGGGGATGATCGGCAGCACGTACCCCCACCGCGAGAGGCCGGCCGGCCGCCAGGTGCCGTCGGGGAAGGCCAGGGCGCCCTGGACGTAGTGCCAGGGATCGGTCGGCACGAGCGCGCTGTGGAACAGGCCCGCGACCAGCATCGCGAGCAGGCCCACCACAGCAGCGACCAGCAGGTCGACGCGCGTCAGTCGGCGCCCGGCAGCTGGCTCGTCGACCCTGACCCGAGCCACGCCCGCCATCCTCGCAGTCACGCGGCGGCCTCGATCCGAGCCCTCGCCCAGGTCCAGTAGCGGTCGAGGGCGGCACTCACGGGCGCTGGGACACCTGGGCCAAGCCCGGCAGGGGGGTCCAGCGGGCCGTGCAGGCGGGCCACGAGACGGGCATCCGGCACGACCCGGGCCGCCTGGACCGCGCGTCGCCGCTCGGCCAGCTCGCGACGGTGCGACGCCAGCCACCGCCAGCCGGCGACCTTGTCCCCCGCCCAACCGTCGCGCAGGGCGACCGCGAGCACGCCGACCTCGACCACCAGCGCGGGCGCGGCCAGCAGGCGGCGCGTGCGTCGCTCGGGGAGCACGAGCAGGTTCATGAGGCGGTTGCGCTCGAGCAGGTAGTGCTTGGTGCCGTGCCGGGCGAACTCGTAGTGGTGCAGCACGACCGCAGCGGGCTCGTGCACGACCCGGTACCCAGCCTGCCATGCGCGCAGCGAGAGGTCGACGTCCTCGCCGTACGCGAAGTAGGCCGGCTCGAAGCCGCCGAGCTGGTCCCAGACCGGCCGTCGGACGGCGAAGGCAGCCCCGGAGATGGACGCGGTCTCGGTGGGCAGCTGGTGGCCCCCGGCCGGCTCCCCGAAGGAGCCCGCCCACGAGAACATCAGGAAGTGGACGGGATTGCCGGCGGAGTTCACCCGATCCGGAGCGTCGGCCAGCCGGATGCTGCCGCTGGCCAGGCCCACGTCCGGCGCCGCGACCCGGGCCACGAGCGCGGCCAGGGCACCCGGCCGCACCACGGCATCGGAGTTGACGAAGACCAGGACGTCGCCGACCGCCGCAGCCGCGGCGTGGTTGCAGCCGCCCGCGTAGCCCAGGTTCCGCCCCGGCCGGAGCACCCGGACCCCGGGCAGGCTCCCGACCTCCGCGATCGCGCCGGGGGCTGCGTCGTTGTCCACCACGATGACCTCGGCCGGCGCCTGGGCCAGCAGGGCACGCACGCATGCGCCGAGGTGGCGCTCCGGACCGTGCGCCAGGACGATCACGGACGCAGGCATCCCGGCACGATAGCCGCAGCCACCGGTGCCGCCCGCCATCGGCGCGGCCCGATCGGGTCGAGGCGCCGGTAGCATTCCGGTCCGGGCAGCCGGCGGGTGCCGGGGCGGACACGGGCAGGAGTGCGATGCGCTGGCGAGGGTGGGTCGGCCTCCTCCTGCTGGCCCCGCTCGCGGTCGTGACGATCGGCACCCAGCTCGCCCTCGTGGCGGGGCTGGTCGGCGGGATCCAGCTCGGGATGGCCGCACGCAGCCGTGACGGTGGCGGGCTCGAGACCGGCGCGCGGATCGTGCAGGCCGGGACCGGGCTCCTGGCCGCGGTGTGGTCCGCTCCCACGACGCAGCTGCTGCGGTGGAACCCGCTGATGCTCGGGGGCGTGGACGATGCCGCGGCCGCCGCGGAGACGCTCGATGCCGCCGCCGGGGCGCTGCCACCGCTGGCACAGATCGGTGCGGCGGCCCGGGGGTTCGACGGCGAGGCCCCGCTCATCGCG
This sequence comes from Candidatus Nanopelagicales bacterium, assembly GCA_025456015.1. GTDB lineage: Bacteria > Actinomycetota > Actinomycetes > S36-B12 > CAIYMF01 > Prado023. The sequence continues at coordinate 1,456 of JALOLK010000104.1, read as the reverse complement.
GGGACCACGATCGACACCGACCGCCTCGGTGACCTCGCCGAGCCAGCGGCCGCGGCGCATGCCAGCATCGCCGCAGCGCGCGATGCGGCTTTCCGGGTGCCCGGCACCGGGCTGCTCGGGCGTCCGATCGGCTGGCTCGCCGACTCCGTGGAGCCGATCCTGACCGACGTGGCCGAGCTCTCCGGCGTCCTTGCGACGGCCTGGCCGGCACTCCCCGACGCGCTCGGTGCCACCGAGCCCCGGCGGTACCTCATCTGCGGCCTGAACGACGCGGAGTCCTTCGGCTCGGGCGGTGCGCCGCTGTACGCACTGATGGTCGAGGCCGTCGACGGCAGCCTGAGCGTGCCCATCTCGGGACAGCTGGAGTCCCGGCTCTCCCCCGGCAACCCCCCGGTCCGCTGGGACCACGCAGGGGGCCCGCCCTGGTACCGGACGGGCGCGAGCTACCCCTTCGTGAACTCCAACTTCCACCCCGACTTCCGCACGGCGGCGGTGGACATGGACCGGGCGTGGGCCGCCCTCGGGTACCCGGAGGTGCAGGGGGTACTCACGATCGACGTGACCGCACTGGCCGGCATCCTGGCCGAGGTGGGTCCCGTCGTGGCCGACGGGTACGGGCAGGTCGACGCCGACTCGCTGGTGCGGACGGTGCTGGTGGACGCCTACCAGCAGTTCGACAGCCCCGAGGGCGTGATCGAGCGGCATGCCCGCAACGACGCCCTCGTGGCTGCCCTGGGCGAGCAGCTCACCGACCGGGGCAACCTGCTCGCGGTCCTGCGCGGGATCCTGGCGGCGGTGCCGCCCCGCCACGTCCAGGCCGCCTTCCTCGACCCACGACTGGAGGAAGCGGTCACCCAGCTCGGCGCCGACGGGGGGCTCACCGACCGGCCAGGCGACCTGCTGGGCGTCTTCTCGCAGAACGGCCCCAACAAGCTCACCGTCTTCCAGGAGCGCACGATCCGCCAGGAGGTGCAGTTGGAGGCTGACGGGGGGGCGACGGTCCGACGGACCGTGACGTTCGCCAACGCGGTCCCGCCGGGCGTCACGGGCGACGCCACCACCTACCGGGGGTACCGGGCGCTGCTGGCCAGGCTCCGGGTGGCGCACCGCGTGCCGACAGCGGCGCAGGATCTCACGATCTCGACGGGGACTGCGAGACCGCTGGTCCCCGGTGAGCTCGTGGGGCCCTATCCGGACGAGCGTGGTGGCAAGGTGCTGTGGCAGGGGCACGACACACCGCCCGGGGAGTTCACCTCCGTGGAGGTCCGCTACCGGCTGCCGGCGGGGACGTTCGCCCCCGGTCAGTACGCTGTCTCGGTGGACCCGCAGGCACTGCCGCTCCCCGTGGCGCTCGACCTGCGCGTGAGCGCGCCTCCGAGCCTGCAGTGGGCGGAGCAGGCCGGGTGGCAGTTGGTGGATGGGCGGTTCGTCTGGTCCGGGCAGCTCGACCGACGCC
>JALOLK010000103.1 GCA_025456015.1 Candidatus Nanopelagicales bacterium | reverse complement strand
CGGCCGTGCGCTTCGCGGCCGGCGGGGCGTCGGGCGCAGCGGTGGATGGGCTGGCTGCGGCGGCTCGCCGCCTCGGTGCCCTCGTGCTCGCTGCCCCGGGGGCGGCTCGGCCCTCGTCCACGGGCTGCTCGTCCATGTCCCAACTCCCTCATCCGGCCTGGGTGCGGATCCACCCGCGGTGCGCGGATGCTAGTGAGGCCCCCGCGAGGTATGCGCGATGGCCCGCGATCGTCCAAGGTTCAACCGTGCCCGCGGTAGGATGGGCCCGTGACCCGATGGCTCACCGAGCGCGAGCAGGAGCTGTGGCGCGGCTGGATCGCCGCGAGCATGCTCCTGCCCGACCGCCTGAGCCGGGACCTGCAGGAGGCCCACGGCCTGACCGGCACCGACTACCAGATCCTGGTCGAGCTCTCCGAGGCCCCGGAGCGGCGGATGCGCATGAGCACGCTCGCCGATCGCACGCAGCTGTCGCGCTCCCGCCTGTCCCACCAGGTCGACCGGATGAGCCGGGCCGGGCTGGTGGAGCGGCAGGACTGCGCACAGGACGGCCGGGGCACGTACGCCGTGCTCACGGAGGTCGGCTGGCAGAGCATCGTGCGCGCTGCGCCCGACCACGTCGAGAGCGTGCGACGCCACCTCCTGGACCGACTGACGCCCGAGGAGTTCGAGGCGTTCGGGAGCGCGTGCATCAAGGTCGCCGAGGCCCTCAGGCAGCCGACGCCCAGCCAGGGCTGATCGCTCCTGCAGGGCCGCTGGTCCCGGCGCCCCTCAGCGCAGGCGGCACTTCGTCAGGGACCGGCATCGGAGGCACGCTCGGGCTCCTGTGCCGGCGGCTCGTCCCCGCTGGGCGAGTCGGCGCTCGTCGAGGCTGCGCGCCGACTGACGAGCCAGGCCGCGATCGAGCCGGTGGAGTTCATCGCCCAGTGCAGCCCCATGGGCGCCAGGACGCTGCCGCTCCAGACCACGAGCATCGCGAAGAGCACGCCGGCCGAGCCGGTGGCCAGGATCGTGCCGAGGACGGTGCCCACCTTCGCCCGCCATCCGGAGCCCAGCTGGCTGGTCAGGGAGTGCGCGTCGTGCATCTCCAGGGCGGGCAGGACGTGCCACAGGCCGAACAGCAGGGCCGATCCCGCCACGCCCCAGGCCGTGCCGTACAGGCTGGTCAGCAGGCCCAGCAGCACCGACCGGAAGACGACCTCCTCGAGCGCGACCGTGCCCAGCGGCACCTCGACCAGCGACTTGTGCGCGACCTGCAGCCCCGAGGTCCCGATCACCCGCTCGTCGGCGAACAGCGGATGCAGTCGCGGGATCGCCACCCCGGCGGCCATGCCGACGGAGACGAGCAGGATCGCGGCGCCGCCCCACAGCAGCCCGGGCAGCCAGGCCGCGAGGCCCATCTCGTCCCACGACAGCCCGGCCAACTGGCCGAAGAGCAGGAAGGCCAGCGTCCACACCAGCGCCATGGGGACGTACCAGCGGCGCGAGACGTGGAAGGTCGTGATGCTGGCCAGCAGCATCATGACCAGCAGCAGCGCCAGGCCCAGGTCCACCCGGCGATGGTAGGGGTCCGGCCGTGGGTCAGGGGCCGACGGGTGCGCTCAGCGCCGCCGGCCCTCCAGCGGGGCGCCCGGGGTTCCTCCGGCGTCCGGCGCGGGCGTGCTGTCGGAGCCCGGGCCAGCACCCGCCGAGCCGGCCCGCCCGGGTCGGGCAACTGCCGTCCTGGCCTCCACGGCCTGCCGTGCGGACGTGCCCAGCAACCGCAGGGCGGCCCCGATCAGGAGCAGGTCGAGGAGCATCTGCACGCTGACGGCCAGGCGGGCCACGTCGGTGGTCGCGGCGATGTCCCCGAAGCCCACCGTCGCCAGGATCGTGATCGAGAAGTAGATGCCGGCCATCTTGTCGATCGGCTGCGTGAAGGCGCCCGGATCGCTCACCGACAGCGAGACGTACACGAAGGCGAACAGCGTCAGGAACAGCCCCAGCACCAGCACGAGCGCCTCGACGGCGGCCAGGACGGGGCGTGGCGCCCGGCCGATGCGGCCCAGCTGGCGGATGAAGACCGCCCCCACCAGGAAGAGCCCGGCACCTGCCAGCACAGCGATGAACGCCGCGGTCTCCGGCCGGATCGGCAGCAGCGCGTACAGCACGAGGGTCGCCGCGATCACGGCGGTCACCCGCAGGACGAGCACGCCGATCAGCCGCGGCGGTGCGGTGCGCTCGATCAGTCCCGCGTCGATGAGGGGCTGGGGCGTGCCCATGGTCATGGCCACCTCCCGGGATGCGACTGGCCGCAGCCTAGCGGTCGAACCCGGTCGTCCTGGGTCACAGCGCGAGGAACGCCGCGACCACGACGAGCACCGCGACGACCGCCTCGATGCCGCCGATCGCCCCCGGGCGCAGGCCGGGGCGCATGACGGCGGCGCGCACCAGGGCCGGGCCGAAGCCCAGCGCCCACCAGGGGTCCACGCTGACCGCCACCACCAGGGCGACGGCGTGCCACAGCCGGTTCGCGGTCCGGTAGCCGGCGCTGTCCGCCTCGCGCAGCAGCGACTTGACGTGGATGACCGAGCCGGCCAGGTACACGGCCACGAGCCCGGTGGCCTCGACGACCTCCCCGGCGAGCTCGCCGAGCACCGCCGCGGGCCCGGCCACGACCGCCGCGGCGATGGGCACCGAGGCCACCGCCTGGGCCACGAGCAGCAGGTCGTTGACCATGCTGCGCTCACCCCGCTGGGCAGCGACCCACAGGCCGATCGCCCAGAGCACCGCCAGCACGGCGGCCGCGCCCAGCAGCCACGGCCGGGTGACCGCCAGCGGCAGGCCGGCCGCTCCGGCGAGCACCGCCCACGGCACCGCCCGCGCGCGCTCACGGCTGGCCAGCCGGGTCCAGGCACCGCGGCGCACCCGCGCGGTCACCCCCCGGCCGAGGTAGTAGCCGACGGGGTAGGCGCACACCCACGCGACGAGGAAGAGCCAGCCGGCCGCACTCGCCCCCGTGATCGCGAACGCCACGAGCACCGGGACCACCAGGAAGGCCCAGGCGCCGTGCTGCGGCGGGGGCAGCGGCACCCAGCCGGGGCGGGTCCGCCCGGGGGCGCCGGAGCCCCGGATCCCGGGGCCGCTCGACCTCGGGGCGGCTTGGCTCACGTCGGGTCCTGCGCCGGCGCGAAGGCGAGCAGCTCCGCACCGGCCCCGTCGAGCAGCACCAGGCTGTCCGCGGACGCGCGGTAGCCGCGCACCTGCTCGAGCAGCCGCAGGAACGCCTGCTCCGCGGCCATGGCGTGCGGCGGGCCGGCCATCATGGTCATCCCGAACGGGCCGAGCTCGACGCGCCCGTCGCCGTGGTCGCTGATCGAGCCGAAGTAGCGGTTCACCGGCGCCCTGCCGCCGACCCGCCCGTCCTGCAGCCCGAGCGTGGCGTGCACCGCTGCCCAGTCCACGTCCGGGTCGGCGGCCCGCAGCAGATCCCAGTGAGTGCCCCACGGCAGCGCCTCGGCCATGGCGCCAGTCTCGCCGATCCCGACGGCACCCGGGGAGCGGGGCCGTTCGCAGTCCTGTGCCCACCCCTGCTCACCCCTGGCCCGCATTTCTCCAACTCGGATGTTGCTGAAATCGGGGCACGGACTACGATTCCCCCATGCGCATCGCAGAGGACGTGACCCAGCTCATCGGCAACACCCCGCTCGTGCGGCTCAACCGCGTGACCGACGGGGCCGGCGCGACGGTGCTCGCCAAGCTCGAGTTCTTCAACCCGGCGAGCTCGGTGAAGGACCGGATCGGCGTGGCCATGATCGAGGCTGCGATCGAGGCCGGTGAGATCGGACCGGACACGGTGATCGTCGAGCCCACCAGCGGCAACACCGGCATCGCGCTGGCGATGGTGTGCGCGGCCAAGGGCATCCGGTGCGTGCTGACCATGCCGGAGACGATGAGCAAGGAACGGCGCATGCTGCTGCGCGCGTACGGCGCCGACCTCATCCTCACCCCTGGCCCCGAGGGCATGGGCGGCGCCATCGCGAGGGCCAAGGAGCTCGCCGCGGAGCACCCGCACTACGTCATGCCGCAGCAGTTCGAGAACCCGGCCAACCCGGAGATCCACCGGCGCACCACCGCCGAGGAGATCTGGAACGACACCGACGGCGCCGTCGACATCGTGGTCGCGGGCATCGGCACCGGCGGCACCATCACCGGGGTCGGCCAGGTGCTCAAGGAGCGCAAGCCGGAGATCCGGATGGTCGCGGTCGAGCCGGCGGCCTCCCCGGTGCTCTCCGGCGGCCAGAAGGGTCCGCACCCCATCCAGGGCATCGGTGCGGGCTTCGTGCCGCCGATCCTGGACACCACGGTCTACGACGAGGTCGTGACCGTCGAGGCGGCCGACGCCATGACCACGGCCCGGCGTGCGGCGGCCGAGGAGGGCCTGCTGGTCGGCATCTCGTCGGGCGCCGCCATCTGGGCCGCTGCGCAGGTCGCCGCCCGGCCGGAGAACGCCGGGCTGACGATCGTCGTGATCATCCCCTCGTACGGCGAGCGCTACCTCTCCACGGCGCTGTTCGCCGACCTCGCCGACTAGCCCGGGGGGCACACCATGGGGCTGCTCGCCCAGATGCGCCGGGACGTCGCCTGCGTCTTCGAGCGCGATCCCGCTGCCCGGTCCAAGACCGAGGTGGCGCTGCTGTACTCCGGCGTCCACGCCGTGTGGGCCCACCGCGTCTCGCACGCGCTGTGGGCCCGGGGCCACCACCTGTCCGCGCGGGCGGTGTCGCAGGCCGCACGCGCGGTCACGGGCGTGGAGATCCACCCCGGGGCCACGCTCGGGCCCGGCCTGTTCATCGACCACGGCATGGGCGTGGTGATCGGCGAGACCGCCGAGGTCGGCGAGGACTGCACGATCTACCACGGCGTCACGCTCGGGGGCACCAGCCTGGACCCGGGCAAGCGGCACCCCACGATCGGCGACCGCGTCACCATCGGCGCGGGCGCGAAGGTCCTGGGGCCGATCGAGGTCGGCCACGACTCCCGCATCGGCGGCAACGCGGTCGTGGTCCGGCCGGTGGCCGACAACTCGGTGGTCGTCGGCGTGCCCGGCCAGGTCATCGCGCGGACCACGCCGCACACCGCCAGCGACAAGCCCGACCTCGAGCACACCAACCAGCCCGACCTCATCGGGGCGGCGGTCGCCAACCTGCTCGACCGCGTCGACAAGCTGGAGTACCAGGTGACCGGGCACGTCGACGAGTTCCACATGCACCCGCGCGGCGGTGGCGTGTGGGAGGAACTCGAGGACTTCTCGATCTGATCCGAGCCCGTCGTCCGGGCGGGCGTGCCCGGGTGCCACGGCGCCGGCGCCTGCGCCACCTCGGCGGTCCCGACGTCGTGCGGGCGAGGCTCAGGACCCGGTCCCCTGCCGCCGGAGCGCCCCGACCCGCGCCACGAACTCGGCCTCCCCGAGCCGGCCGGCCTCGCGGTCGAGCACCGCGGCGACCAGGGCGGCGTGCGGGTCCGAGCGCTGCTCGGGCCGGGCGATGCGCGCCTGCTGGGGCCGCACGAGCAGGTAGAGCGCGAGGGCCGGCCAGACCACGGTGCACAGCGCGATCCAGGCCGCCTTCCGGGCGCGACCGAGGTCCGGCTGGGCCAGGACGTCGATGACGACGAAGGCCCAGATCGCCACCAGGGGGACGGCCAGGAGCAGCATGGGCACGAGGCTGTCGGTCACGCGGACACCCCCGCCCACGCCCGGCGCGCCACCTCGGCGCGCAGCCCCTGCAGGCGCGCCAGCTCGTCACCGGAGGGTCGTCGCGCGGTGCGCAGGCCCCGCCAGATCAGCTGCGCCCGCTCGACCACCACGAAGAGCGCCCCCACGAGGAACGGGAACAGCAGCACCGCGAGCACCCCGAAGCCCCATCCGTCGGCGCGCAGGCTCTGCCAGCCGAACAGGCCCCAGACGCCCAGGAACGACAGCAGCGCGATCCCCGGCACGGCGGTCGCCCGGACCGCCGGGGCCACCGGCAGCTTGGAGGCCAGGAGCACGAGCAGCAGCGGGACCGCCGCAGCCAGCAGGCCGGCCAGCGCGAACGGCGCCAGCAGCACCACGAGCGCCAGGTCGAGCAGCCACCACCACGAGCGGGGTCGCCCGCCGGCCGCCCGCAGGACCGATCGGTCCGACGTCCGGGCGGCGCGCAGCGCCGATCGGTAGGCCCCGGCGTGCTCGACGAGGTCGGCACGGTCCGGCTCCGGCAGGCGGTTGAGGCGGGCGGCGAGCAGCTCGAGGTCCCCGTACTGCATGCGGTGCACCGGCCGCGGGTCGACGTCGGTGAGCAGCACCTCGGCGGCCGTGTGCAGGGCGTGGGCGGTGGGCCAGTCGGCGAAGTTCGGGGCCGTGCGGCGCATGCGGGCGTCGACCAGCGCCGTGAGGTCCCGGACGGCCTCGCGGTCGTCGGCGCCGGCGGGACCCCCCACCGGGCGGCCCGCCGCCCACGCGTCGAGCTCGATGGGCTCGCCGAGCGCGACCAGGGCGCGCGTGCGGAAGCCCGCCTTGTCCTCGTAGTGCAGCCCGATGGGCGCGATGCGCAGGCCCGCCACGCCCGCCTGTCGGGCGCCCAGGGCGATCCGGGCGGCGCCGGTCCGCACCTGGGCCATGTGCGGCACGTCCTGGGTGACGCCCTCCGGGAAGATGAGCACCAGGTCCCCGTCTTCGAGGGCGTCGTAGGCCGAGCGGAACATGGCGTCGTTGCTGCCCGAGCCCCCGTCGGCGGCGCGGTGCACGGGGATCATGCCCACGGCGCTGGCGATCGAGCCGACCACCGGCACCCGCCAGATGACGTCCCGGGCGACCACCCGCGGCATCCGGGGTGCGCTGTCGATGAGCAGGACCCCGTCGGACAGCCCACCGAAGTGGTTGCTCACGGCGAGGACGGGACCGCCGAAGGACGCGTCGGGGGGCACGTGCAGGTCGATGTCGCGGTACACGAGGTTGGCCACGAAGCGGGCCAGCCGCTGGGCCAGCCCGCGGCGCTGCGGATCAGGCACGTCGGCTCCCTCCCGGCGATCCGTGCAGGACCGAGCCGACGACGACGAAGGCGGCAGCCGAGCACACGTGCCAGGCCCCGTGCAGCTGCACGCGGCTGTCCGGGTCGCAGGTGGGGGCGCCGGTCCGCCCGCCGGCGTACGCGGCGGCCGCCAGGGCCGCCAGCCCGGCCGCCAGCGCTCCACGGCCAGGGGACCATCCCGGCAGTGCCGGACGACCCCCGAGCCGCCGCGACGCCGGCGTCCCCAGGGCCAGGCCCACGAGCCCGACCACCGGGGCGTCGTGCATGAGCCGGGCCCCCCGTGGCTGCGGTCCGTGGAAGGCGACGCTGCCCAGGCCCACGAGCCCCAGGCACGCGGCGTACGCCAGCGCCGCGCGGTCGACCCGACCGTCGCGCACGGCCCGTGCGCCGACCACCCCGCCGGCCACGACGTAGGCCAGGCTCGTGACGGCGTTCACCGGCTGGGCGAGCCACCCGTCACGGAGCCGCTCGCAGTCGCTGGCGCCGAGGCGCCCGGCGCCCCCGTCCGTGCTCATCCCCGCGCCCGGATGATCAGGTCGGCCACCAGGCCCGTCCAGCCGGTCTGGTGCGAGGCCCCGAGCCCGGCGCCGTGGTCGCCGTCGGCGGAGTAGTCCTCGCGCGCCGTGCCCCAGGACCCCAGAGGTCCCACGACTCGCGGTCGGCGAGGCGCTCGTGCTCCGCGGTGGTGGGGGTGATCTGCGAGACCGGGGCGGCGGGCGTGCCGGGGGTGGTCATGCCCGGTGAGTATGCCCGAGCAGCATGCCCCTCGTCGGCCGCGCGTCGCGCCTGCAGTCACCCCCTGCCCAGCCGCTGGTCAGCCGCCCACGTCAACCGGACCCAGCCAGGTCTCCAGTCCGTCCTCGTGGCCGTGCCAGGCGCGAGCGTGGCGCGTCTCCTGCGGGGTGAGCAGCACGGACTCGAACGCCTCGACGAGGGCCTGCCGCTCCTCGACCACCCCGGTGAAGAGGAGGCTGGTGCCCGGAGGGCGCGCCCCCCAG
>JALOLK010000161.1 GCA_025456015.1 Candidatus Nanopelagicales bacterium | reverse complement strand
GTACCAGAGCCGGACCTGGTCGGTGATCTCGTCGAGGTGCAGGTGCACGCCGCGGAACTCCTGCCCGGTCACGTTCCAGTGGAGGGGATGGACGTCCCGCCGGCCCGGGACCAGTGGCACCGACGCAGCGACGCCGCGCGCAGCAGTCGGCCCCCCAACGTCACCCGACGGCAGCCACCCCGGCGGCGGGATGGGATAGTCGCGCCCGTGAGCGGCGCGCTGCAGCTCGGGCGTCCCGCCCCGGGCACCCTGAAGGCGTCGGCCCTGCTGGTCGCCGTCGTCCTGGTCGCCGGGGGGATCGTCACGGCCATCGGCGGCACCGCGGCCGGGTTGGTGGTCGGGCTCGCCTCCGGTTCGGCCATGACCTTCGGGACCGTCATGTCGACCCGCTCGGCGGCCGCGGTCACCCTGCTGCTCGGGGTCGCCGCGGCCCTCGGCGCGGCGGTCTCGGAGGATCCCTGGGCGTCCGGCATCGCGGTCGGGGCGATCACCCTGGCCAGCGCGGCGGCGAGCACCTACTCCTCGGGCATGCTCATGCTGGCCCCGCTGATCACGCTGGTGTTCGCTGGCCCCGCTGATCACGCTGGTGTTCGCGGTGAGCGACCGCGGCATGCCGTGGTGGCTCGCGGGGCTCTGGGGCGTGGTCGGCGGGCTCATCGGCCTGGGCATCGCCGCGCTCATGCGCTACGGCAAGCACCCGCCGCGGCCGCTTCCCTGGGCGATCGCCTGGCGGCATGCCGTGGTGCTCGCCGTGGCCGCCGGTGGGGCGACCGCCGTGGCCGAGCTGCTCGGGCTGCAGTACGGCTTCTGGGTGGCGGTCACCATGCTCGTGGCCCTGCGCCCGGCTCCCGAGGAGCGGGGCGCCCTCGTCGTCCCGCGGGTCGTGGGGACCCTGCTGGGTGCCGTGCTCGCCGCGCTCGTGGTGCTGCTGCTGCCCGCCGACCTGGTCCTCGTGGCCGCGATCGGGTTCCTCGTGGCCCTGGCCGCCTACGCGATGAGCGGCAACTACTTCCTGCAGACCCTGTTCCTGACCCCGATGCTGCTGCTGTTCGTGTCCCACGGCGACGACCCCGGGGCCACCGTCGAGCTCACCCTGGTCCGTGTGCTCTTCACCGCGATCGGGGCGGTGCTCGTCGTGCTCCTGGTCTGGCTGATGGCGCGCTGGGACGAGCGGGCCGGGCTGGTCGGGGCCGCCACGGGCGACGACGGGTAGCGCCGACGCCACCCCGGCGTGGACCGACGACTCTGGCGGCAGCGCCGCCGCTGCGGTGCACTGGGGGTGCAGGCAGGTGAGCGCCATGAGCACCGAGGTGCAGGGTGAATCGACACCCCCGCAGGAGCGGGGGGTGGCGCGGGCGCGCTGGATCGTCGTGGCCGCCCTGAGCCCCGTGATCGCCTGGGTGGCCCTGCTCGGCAGCGCCCTGCTCGTCATCGTCGCTACGAACAGCCTCGACCCCGCCTTCTCCCTCGGCATCGCCGACGCGACGCTCACGGCGGGGATGTTCACAGTCGCCGGCGCGCTGTGCGGCCTGCTGGTGGCGCTGGCCCTGCGGGTCCGCGCCTGGGCGCCGATGCTGCTCGGCGCGCTCACCGGCCCGGCCGTCTCGAAGCTGCTCGGCGGCACCGCGGACCTCCTCCCGACGCTGATCACCTGCACGGCGGTGGGGGCCGCCTCGGTGCTCGGCGCGTGGACGGGGCGCTCCGGCCCCGTCGAACGCCGTCATGCGCGGGTGGCGCTGGCAGCGGTGCTCAGCCCCACGGTCGCGATCGTCCTGGCGGTGCTGGCGCCCGTCGTCACCAACCCGCTCACCCCGGACCTGACGACGCCGGCCACGGCGAGCGCACTCGACGCCCTCGCCGGCGCCCTCGCCGGCGTGGGCACCGGGCTGGCGGTCGGGGCCGTCGGCGGCCTGCGCCGCAACGGCACCCTGATGGTGGCCGGCATCGCCGGCCTCGCCGGTGCGGTCGGCGGCGCGCTGAAGACCCCCTGGCCGGCGGTCGCGCCCCTCGCCGTCGCTGCCACGGCCAGCCTCTCCACGTGGGTGCTCGCCATGCGAGGGAAGGCCCGCGAGGGGCCGTCGAGGGGCGCCAATGTCCAGGAGCAGGGCCCGTCGGGGGGATCGAGAGGCGGCGAGGTCCAGGGGCCGGGCCCGTAGGGGTCGGACGACCTGCCGGTGGGGGCGGCCCAGTCCCAGGCCGCCCCCACCGTGCCGTGCCGATCAGCGCGCGCGACCCGCCTCGGTCGCCGCCGGGACCACCCCGAGGCGACCCGTGCGCACGTCGTACAGGTAGCCGTGGATGGGGATCCGCCCGGGGACCAGCGGGTGGCGGCGAATGCGCGTGACGTCGTCCACCACCGCCTGGGCGGCGTCGCGGATCGTCAGCCAGTCGACGTACTCGCCCTCGGTCGAGCCCGGCCCGCTGCCGACGTCGGTGAAGCCGTCCGGCCCCAGCGCCGCGGTCTCGAGGCTGGCCGCCAGCAGCCGGCGCATCACCTCGTCGGTGAAGAACGCCATGCCGCAGTCGGTGTGGTGGATCACCAACCACTCCCGGGTGCCCAGCAGCTTGTAGGAGATCACCAGCGAGCGGATGGCGTCGTCACTGGCCCGCCCGCCGGCGTTGCGGATCACATGGGCGTCGCCCTCGGCCAGCCCGGCGTACTTCGCCGGGTCCAGCCGGGCGTCCATGCAGGTCAGGATCGCGAACCCGCGGGCCGGCGGCAGGGCGAGCTGCCCCCGCTCGCCGAAGCTCGCGGCGTAGGCCTCGTTGGCGGCCAGCACCTCGTCGAGGATGGACATGGTGTTCCTCTCGTGTTCGTCGGGGTCGAGGTCCCGGTCTGGTCAGTCCGACAGGGCCAGGGCGATGGTGGTGCCGATCGCCGACTGCAGGGTGTGACCCACCGGCGAGGTGGCCGTGACGGCCCGGTGCAGCTCCTCGAGCTGCTCGGCGGGGGCGTCGGCGGCGAGGTGCACGGTGGCCGTGATCCCGTCGAACCCGGCATGGCCCGGCCGCAGGCCCAGGAACGCGTGCAGGTCCAGGGTGCCGGCGACCTGCACCCGCAGGTCGGTGATGGCGATGCCACG
>JALOLK010000102.1 GCA_025456015.1 Candidatus Nanopelagicales bacterium | reverse complement strand
AGGCGGGCGCGCCGGACGGCCGGGTTCTCGGGCAGCGTCGCGCGCAGGGCCTGCACCCATTCCCGCGACGGCGCGATGGGGACGAGGTCCGGCTCTGGGAAGTACCGGTAGTCCTCCGAGCCCTCCTTGATGCGCCCCGACGTGGTCAGGCCCGTGTCCTCGTGCCAGTGCCGGGTCTCCTGCACGACAGTCCCGCCGTCGGCGAGCAGGGCGGCCTGCCGGCCGATCTCGTAGCGCACCGCCCGCTCCACCGACCGCAGGGAGTTCACGTTCTTGGTCTCCGAGCGCGTGCCGAACGGGGCCTCGGCCGACGGCCGCAGCGACACGTTCACGTCGCAGCGCAGCGACCCCTGCTCCATCCGGACATCGGACACGTCCAGCGCGCGCAGCAGGTCGCGCAGCGCCGCGACGTAGGCCCGCGCGACCTCCGGCGCGTAGCGCCCCGCGCCCTCGATCGGCTTGGTGACGATCTCGATCAGCGGGATGCCGGCGCGGTTGTAGTCGACCAGCGAGTGGTCGGCGCCGTGGATGCGACCGGTCGCGCCGCCGACGTGGCTGTTCTTGCCGGTGTCCTCCTCCATGTGGGCGCGCTCGATCCCCACCCGGAACGTCTGGCGGCCCTCGGGGGTGTCGTAGTCGACGTCGAGGTGGCCGTCGAAGCAGATCGGCTCGTCGTACTGGGAGGTCTGGAAGTTCTTCGGCATGTCCGGGTAGAAGTAGTTCTTGCGCGCGAAGCGGCACCACTCGGCGACCTCGCAGTGCAGCGCCAGCCCGATGCGCATGGCCGACTCGACACCCACCCGGTTGAGCGCGGGCAGCGCGCCGGGCAGGCCCAGGCAGACCGGGCAGACCTGGGTGTTGGGCTCGGCGCCGAACGTGGTGGAGCAGCCGCAGAACATCTTGGTCGCGGTGTTGAGCTCGACGTGCACCTCGAGTCCCAGCACGGGATCGAAGCGAGCCATCGCCTCGTCGAAGTCCATCAGGGTCGGACGGGTGACCTGGCTCATCGGGCTGCCTGCCTCGTCGTGTCATCGGAGGTGCGGGGAATCCGCTGCTGGGATGACAGGTCGGGCACCTGCTCGATGAGCAGCCCGCCCCAGCGCTGGAACAGCGTGCGCTCCAGCGCGCCGCCGACCCGGTACAGCCGGTCGTCGGCCATCGCCGGGGCGATGATCTGCAGGCCGACCGGCAGGCCGTCCTCGGGTGCCAGGCCGATCGGCAGGCTCATCGCGGCGTTGCCCGCGAGGTTGACCGGGATCGTGGCCACGTCGTTGAGGTACATCGCCAGCGGGTCGTCGAGCTTCTCGCCGAGCCGGAACGCCGTGGTCGGCGCGGTCGGCGAGATGAGCACGTCTGCCTGCGCGAAGGCGGCGGCGAAGTCGCGCTGGATCAGCGTGCGCACCTGCTGGGCCGAGCCGTAGTAGGCGTCGTAGTAGCCGCTGGACAACGCGTACGTGCCCAGCATGATCCGCCGCTTCACCTCGGCGCCGAAGCCGGCCTCACGGGTCAGGCTCATGACCTCCTCGACCGAGCGGGTGCCGTCGTCGCCGACTCGCAGGCCGTAGCGGATGCCGTCGAACTTGGCCAGGTTGCTGGAGGCCTCGCTGGGCAGGATCAGGTAGTAGGCGGCCAGGGCGTACTCGAAGCTCGGGCACGAGACCTCGACGACGTCGGCGCCCAGCCGCTCCAGCAGGGCGACGGCCTCGGCGAACCGCTGCCGCACGCCCGCCTGGTAGCCCTCGCCGCCGAGCTCGCGGACCAGCCCGATCCGCATGCCGGCGACGTCCGGGGTGCGCGCGGCGCCGACCACGTCGGGCACCGGGTCGGTCAGCGACGTGGAGTCCATGGGATCGTGCCCGGCGATCGCCGCGTGCAGCAGCGCGGTGTCGAGCACGGTGCGCGCGCACGGCCCGGCCTGGTCCAGCGAGGACGCCAGCGCGACCAGGCCGTACCGGCTCACCGCCCCGTACGTGGGCTTCACGCCGACGGTGCCCGTGACGGCAGCCGGCTGGCGGATCGAGCCGCCGGTGTCGGTGCCGATCGCCAGCGGCGCCTCGAACGCGGCCAGCGCTGCGGCGGACCCGCCGCCGGACCCCCCGGGGATCCGGTCGAGGGCCCAGGGGTTGCGGGTCGGGCCGTAGGCCGAGTGCTCGGTGGAGGAACCCATCGCGAACTCGTCCATGTTGGTCTTGCCCAGGATCACGATGCCGGCCTCGCGCAGGCGGCGGGTCACAGTCGCGTCGTACGGCGGGCGCCAGCCCTCGAGGATCCGCGAGCCGCACGTGGTGGGCACGCCCTGCATGGTCAGCACGTCCTTGAGCGCCAGGGGCACTCCGGCCAGGGCGCCCAGCGGCTCCCCGCCCGCGCGTGCGGCGTCGATCGCGTCCGCCGCCGCGAGCGCGCCCTCGGCGTCCACGTGCAGGAAGGCGTGGATGTCGGCGTCGACCTCGCCGATCCGGTCGAGGTGGGCCTGGGCGACCTCGCGCGCCGAGACGACGGCGTTGCCCAGCAGGTCCGACAGCTGCGCGGCGGTCAGCCGGGTGAGGTCGGGCAGCTCACCGGGGGCGTCCCAGCCGTCGGCGTCGGGGCCGTTCGTATCGGCACCAGCACTGCTGCGGTCGGCGCGCATGCTCACTCCTCGTCCAGGATCCGCGGCACCCGGAAGCGGCCCTCCTGGGCGTCCGGAGCATCGCCCAGGGCCTGCTGCTGCGTGAGGCTGGGCCGCGGCACGTCCTCGCGGAACACGTTCTGCAGCGGCATGGGGTGCGAGGTGGCGGGCACGTCGGGCGTGGCCACCTCGGTGACCCGCGCGACCGCGGCGACGATGTCGGCCAGCTGGGCGCTGTAGCGGTCCAGCTCGTCCTCGGTGAGCGACAGCCGGGCCAGGCGCCCGAGATGGGCCACCTGCTCGCGCGTGATCGCCGACGGGTTCTCAGGCATGGGGGCAATCCTAGGTCGGCGGCCGGAGGCGCCCGACATCGCTGATCGATGAGCTCGCCGGTCAGTCCGTGCGATGGGCCTTGCAGACGATGGTGTGCAGCTGGACCGGCCCCACCGGGCCCACTGCGGGCCCTGGCCTGGCGGGGTGCAGGTTGACCTCGAAGGCCAGCGTCCCGCCGCCGGCGAGGGCGTGGGTGAAGGAGTCCGACGTCGCGCGGCCATCGGGACGGGCGGCGAACGTGTGGTAGCCGGTCTCATCGCGACCGTCGGCATCCCTGCCCCAGCCCACCCGCACCATGCGCGCCTCGGCCCACGCCTGACGGGGCATGCGGATCTGCAGCGTGACCACGTAGTGGCCACCCCCGGGGATCGCGATCGCACACACGCTCGACCAGGCGTCGGCCAGGACGGTGACGGCGGTGCCGTCGTGGACCTTGTGCTCGATGACGACGGAGCGGCCGACCGGGAAGTCGGTGATACCCATCCCGACGTCGGAGGCACCGATCAGTGAGGCGGTGCCCGGACCGGGCGCACAGCCGCAGGTGCCGAAGAGGGTGATGCACAGGAGGGGGGCGAGGCGTCGAGTGCGCATCCGGACACCCCCGTCCGTGTCGGCCGGGGTCCCGATGGCACCCCGCCACCGAGGTCACCAGATCACGGCCGGCGGACCCAGCACAAGGTCCCAAGGACCCCTGCCGATGCCACAGCCCCGACCGGCTACCCGCCGCCGACCCTCGCGACCGCGGCCGCTGCCTCCGGCCCCTGCTCGAGGAGCACCGTGAACCCGTCCGCGTCGAGCACCGGGCGGGCCAGGGAGATCGCCTTGTCGGCCTTGGAGCCGGCGTTCTCGCCCACCACCACGAAGTCGGTCCTCGTCGACACCGAGGAGGCGACCTTGCCTCCGCGACTGGTGACCGCCTCGGCGGCGGTGTCGCGGGTGAACCCCGGCAGGGACCCGGTGATCACGACGGTGAGCCCCGCGAGCGGCTGCGGCCCGATCTCCACGACCTCGTCGGCCATCCGCACGCCCGCGTCGCGCCACTTGCGCACGACCTCGCGGTGCCAGTCGACGCCGAACCACTCGACGACGGCCTCGGCGATGATCGGCCCGACGCCCTCGGTGGCCGCGAGCTGCTCGACCGACGCGGCCTCGATGGCCCCCATCGAGGCGAACGCGCGTGCCAGGGCCTGCGCGGCGGTCGGCCCGACGTGGCGGATCGACAGCGCGACGAGCACCCGCCACAGCGGCTGCGCCCGTGCCTTGTCCAGCTGGACCAGCAGGGCCTCGGCGTTCGCCGTGAGCTGGGGGCCGGACTCCCCCGCCGAGGCCCGCGGAGCCCGGGTGAAGAACGGGATCGTGCGCAGCGTCGCGGCATCCAGGCCGAACACGTCGCCCTCGTCGGCGACGACGCCGGACTCGAGCAGGGCGATGCCCGCCTTCCACCCCAGGCCCTCGATGTCGAACGCGCCACGCGAGGCCACGTGGAACACCCGCTCGCGCAGCTGCGCGGGGCAGGAGCGCGTGTTCGGGCATCGGATGTCCACGTCGCCCTCCTTCGCCGGTGCCAGCGCCGTGCCGCAGTCGGGGCAGTGCGTGGGCATGACGAACGCCCGCTCGGCGCCGGTGCGCTCCTCGACGACCGGGCCGATCACCTCGGGGATCACGTCGCCGGCCTTGCGCAGGAAGACGAGGTCCCCGATGAGCACGCCCTTGCGCGCCACCTCCTGGGCGTTGTGCAGCGTCGCCATCTCGACCGTCGACCCGGCCACCTTCGCCGGCTCCATCACGGCGTACGGGGTCACCCGCCCGGTCCGCCCCACGTTGACCCGGATGTCGCGCAGCCGGGTGCGAACCACCTCGGGCGGGTACTTGAAGGCGATCGCCCACCGTGGCGCGCGCGACGTCGCCCCGAGCGCGGCCTGGGTGGCGAAGTCGTCGACCTTCACCACGACCCCGTCGATCTCGTGCTCGACGTCGTGGCGGTGCTCGGCGTAGTGCCCGACGAACGCGCGCACCTCGTCGAGGCTGGCCACGACCTCGGCCCGGTCGGAGGTCGGCAGGCCCAACCCGGCCAGCACCCCGTAGGCCTGCGACTGGGTCGCGATGGCCAGGCCCTCGCGCGCGCCCACCCCGTGCACGGTGAGCCGCAGCCTCCCCAGGTTGCCCCGCGCGCGGGCAACCTCGGCCGCCAGCCGCGCCACCCGGCCCTCCGCCCGCTCGAGCGCCCCGGCCCCACGCGCGCGGGCGGCAGCGGCGCTCGCGTCCGCGCGTGCCAGCTCCTCCTCGCGCCGGTCGATCCGCTGGCGCAGCGTGCCCGCCGCGGTGTTGCGCGGGTTCGCGAACGGGCTGCGGCCCAGCGCGAGCTGCTCGGCGTTGATCCGCTCGAAGTCGGCCACCGGGAAGAAGACCTCGCCGCGCACCTCCACCAGGGCTGGCAGCGCGCCGCCCTTGGGGGCCACCAACCGCTCCGGGATCGCCGGGATGAACCTGGCGTTGTACGTCACGTCCTCGCCCACGCGCCCGTCGCCGCGGGTCGCGATGGAGGCCAGCCGGCCGTGCCGGTACACCAGGTCCACCGCCAGGCCGTCGATCTTGAGCTCGCACAGCACGGGTGGGAACGCGCCCACCGCACCCGCCACGCGCTCGGCCCACGCCGCCAGCTCCTCGTCGGAGAACGCGTTGTCCAGGGAGTACATCCGCTCCAGGTGCTCCACCGGCTCGAACATCTCCGAGCGCGCCCCACCCACCGACTGGGTGGGCGAGTCCTGCCCGGCCAGCTCCGGATGCGCCGCCTCCAGGGCCACCAGCTCGGCGTACAGCACGTCGTACTCGGCGTCGGACAACGTCGGCGCGTCACGCTGGTAGTACGCCGTCCGCGCGGCCTGCACGAGGTCGACGAGCTCGGCCCAGCGCACGCGTGGGTCGGGGGCACTCACGGGGGCAGGCTATCCGCGCGGTGCGACATCGGCGGGCCCGCACCGGCTCCGCCCCGACGCCAGGGGCGGCACGCGTTGACCCGCCGTGAGGGCGCAGGTTGCCGGCCCTTGGCTGGTGCAGGTGTCATCGTGTGTCCAGTTCGCCGGGCGTGGGTCCTGTGGACGGGGGGTGCACGAGATGCGTCGGTTGCTCGCTGCGGGTGTCGCGGTGCTGGTCGCCGCCACGCTGTCGCTGATGACCATCACGCCGGCCCAGGCGCTGCCGGCGCGCCAATGGCCGGTGACCCCAGCTGGCCTCGGGTCGCTCTACGGCTCGGTGTCGCCGGGGTTCGCGAGCCTGCGCATCTGGGGGCCGGCCGCGTGGTGCTACCTCCAGCCGACCCCCGAGGCCGACGTGGCCGGCAACCTCGAGCGGCTGGTCGCCCCGCAGCTGGACCAGGTGGCCGCCGCCGGCGGGACGGCGGTGCTCACGATCGGGCACCCGCCGCCGTGGGTCTTCGACAACCACCGCAACGCCGTGCGCCAGACCCCGACGTGGTCCTGTGGGGACCACGCGGCTGGTCGGGCGATCCCCAGCCTGGCCTCCCTGCGGCGCGACGCCGACGGCTCGCCGTCGGTCCAGGCGCAGCGCTGGCGGGACTACGTGGGCCGGGTCGTGGACTTCCTCGCCGCCCGGTACCAGGGCAGGACCCCGATCATCCTGGAGTCCTGGAACGAGCCGAACATCCCCGCGGGCCTCGAGCCGGGGATGCCGATCCCGGGCGCCGCCCGCACCGCCACCGAGGCGGCCAAGTCCCTGCACGCCTACGACGCGATCGCCTACGACGTGATCCGGGACAAGGGTGCCGCTGACTGGCTGTCGATGGGCTCCAGCACGACGATCCTGCGCTGGGACACGTTCACCAAGGCCTACTTCGCCGCGCACAACCGCACGCGCAGGATCGACGAGGTGCACTTCAACCTCTACTCGTACAGCGTGCGCAGCGTCGACTCGGCCGTCGCCAAGTGGGATCGCCGCGCGAAGCTGGCCACGGCCCCCTTGCGCCAGTACCGCGCGCTGCGCGGCCTGCCGATCCGGCTGTCGGAGGTGAACCTCAACCTCATCAACCACGACAGCCCGCTGAACCTGCGGCGCAGCTTCACCAGCCCCGACGCACAGCGGCGCATGGCCACGGCCACCCAGATGAACGCCCACTTCCACGGCATCCAGGCGCTCTACTGGCTGATCCCCTGGCGGCCGATCCAGACCGCGGTGCACGTGACCACCGAGCCGGGCAACGTCGCCGGCGACGCGCTGGTGACGCTGCAGTCCAACCTCGTCGGCAAGACGTTCCAAGGGTGCAAGCAGCGCAACAAGGTACGCACGTGCACGCTGCGCGGCCCGGGCGGGGAGCGGACGTACGTGCTCTGGCGCAATGCCGGCAGCTCGACCGTGCGGGCTCCCAAGGGTGGGCAGCTGGTCGCGATGACCGGCGCGGTCCGGGCTGTGCGGGCGGGGCAGCGCCTGCGGATCGGCACGACGCCGGTCGTGCTGCGCTGAGTGCCGCCGCTACTCGGCTGACTCCAGCATCCGGGCAGCCGCGCGCAGCTCGCCACCCACGCTGCGCGCCCACGCGGGGGACGCCCCGGCCAGGCCGCAGGTCGGGGTGAGCCATGTGCGGGCGGCGACGTCCGCGGCGCCGAAGCCGATGCGCTGCCAGACCTGCTCCACGCGGCGCGCCATGCCCTCGGCCCGACCGCGCGGCTCGGGGGGCGGATCCAGCGCCGGGGCCACGCCCAGGTGGACGGTGCCGCCGACGTCCCACCAGGCGCCCAGGGCCTCGTCGGCCCGCTCGCCCACCGCCCCGAGGTCCAGGCTGACGGTGTCGATGCCCGCTCCCCGCAGCACCTCGAAGGGCACCTCGCCGGCGCAGCAGTGGGCCGACACGCCGGCCGCCCCGGCGGCACGGGCGGCGTCGACCACCGTGCCCAGGACCGCCCGCACCTCGGCCGGCTCCGGCAC
>JALOLK010000160.1 GCA_025456015.1 Candidatus Nanopelagicales bacterium | reverse complement strand
CGGGTCGACGTGCACTGCGCGCTCGTGTCGGGGGCGATGATCGCACTGGTGCCCGGGCTGGCCGAGGCGCCGGGCTTCGAGGCGTCGGGGCGGATCACCGCCGACGCCCATCACACGGTCCGCCGGCACCTCACCGAGGAGCTGCCCGGCGGCTTGCGGCAGGCCGCCCAGCGCGCGACCCGGGCGCACGCCGCGGCCGCCGGCGTCGTGGCGATGCACGAGGCCGCGGGGCCCGACATCAACGGCGCCGAGGACCTCGGCGCACTCCTGGCGCTGGCCTCCGCCGAGCCCGGACCCGAGCTGGTCGCCTACTGGGGCCGTCCGGGTGGATGTGCCGAGGCCATCGGGCTCGGCGCGCTCGGGGCCGCGGGCGACCTGTTCATCGACGGCTCCCTCGGCTCGCGCACCGCGCTGCTGCGCGCGCCGTACTCAGACGACCCCACCACGCGCGGGATCCCCTACCTCGACCAGGCCACTGTCACGGAGCACCTGGTCGCCTGCACCGAGGCGGGCCGGCAGGCGGGGTTCCACGTGATCGGCGACGCCGCGCTCGACCTGGTCGTCCAGGGGCTGCGCGAGGCCATCGAGCGCTGCGGTCGGGCGTCGATCCGGGCCGCCCGGCACCGTCTTGAGCACGTGTCCATGGCCTCGGCCGCGCACGCGGCCGTGCTGTCCGAGGCTGGCGTGGTGGCCAGCGTCCAGCCGCTGTTCGACGCCCAGTGGGGGGCGCCCGGCGGTGCCTACGAGCAGCGGCTGGGCGCACACCGCTCGCGCGGGCTGCACGACTTCGCCGGCCTGGTCCGCGCCGGTGTCTCGCTGGCCCTCGGCTCGGACAGCCCGGTCACCCCGATCGATCCCTGGGAGTGGGTGCGCGCGGCGATGTGGCACCACAACCCGGCAGCCCGCCTGAGCGGGCGGGCCGCGTTCGCCGCCGCGACCCGCGGGGGATGGCGCGCCGCTCGGCGCGACGACGCGGGGGTGCTCGCCGTGGGATCCCCGGCCACCTTCGCCATCTGGGCCGGTGCCGACCTCGCCGTGCAGGCGCCCGACGCCCGGGTGGCCAACTGGAGCACGGATCCCCGTTCGGGTACGCCGGGCCTGCCCCGGCTGGATCCGGGCACCCCGGCCCCGCGTTGCCTGGCCACCGTGCTCGCCGGCCGGGCGATCTTCGTCGCCGACGACGCGCTGGCGGGCGAGCTGCTCGGCGACTCTGGGAGCGTGGAGGCATGAAGCTGCAGTTGGACCCGGCGACGGTCGAGCGGGCACGTCGACTGGCGGGGGAGGCGGGCCGCCCGGTGCTCGACCTGGCCCAGGAGCACACCACCGTCTCCATCGAGCGGGCCGTGCTGCGCATGGCCGGGCTCGAGGGTGCGGACGTCGAGGGCATCCCCTGGGTGAACCGGCTCGTCGATTCGGTCAGCGAGCAGGTGGGCCTGGGCCACGGCGTGGCCCTGCCCGTCTGGGACGCCCTGGCCGCCCAGCGCAGGGCCGGGATCGCCACCGACACGCCGTTGCTCACGCTGGCCCAGCGGGCGGCGGCGGGCTCGGTGCCGTTCCGGGTGCCCGAGGGGAGCGCTGCGCGCGGCGCGACCACGGCGGCGCTCCGCGCGGCGCGCTCCGGGGTGCGCCGCATCGATCGCCAGCGGGTGCAGCGCCAGCGCTGGTTGGCGCGGCACCCCGTCGAGCACCGGCCGTGGATCTACTTGATCGTGGCCACGGGGGACATCTACGAGGACGTCCCGCAGGCGCAGGCGGCGGCGCGGGAGGGGGCCGACGTCATCGCCGTCATCCGCTCCACCGGCCAGTCGCTGCTCGACTTCGTCCCCGAGGGGGCGACGCGCGAGGGATACGCCGGGACGTACGCGACCCAGGAGAACTTCCGGATCATGCGGGCGGCCCTCGACGACGTGTCGAAGGAGCTGGGCCGCTACGTCCGCCTCACGAACTACGCCTCGGGGCTCTGCATGCCGGAGATGGCTGTCATGGCGGGCCTGGAGCGCCTGGACATGATGCTCAACGACTCGATGTACGGGATCCTCTTCCGCGACATCAACCCGATCCGCACCTTCACCGACCAGCACTTCGCGCGGCAGGTGCACGCCCGGGCCGGGATCGTCATCAACACCGGCGAGGACAACTACCTGACCACCGCCGACGCGGTGGAGGCCGCCCACACGGTGACCGTCAGCCAGCTGCTCAACGAGTACTTCGCCAAGCAGGCCGGCCTTGCGGACTGGCAGCTGGGCCTGGGGCACGCCTTCGAGATCAACCCGGACATCCCCGACTCGTTCCGCCTCGAGCTGGCCCATGCGCTGCTGGCCCGGGCGCTGTTCCCCGACGCCCCGCTGAAGTGGATGCCGCCGACCAAGCACATGACCGGCGACATCTTCCGCGGGTACCTGCTCGACGGCTTCTTCAACCTCGCCGGGGTGCTCACCGGCCAGGGGATCCTGCTGGTCGGCATGATGACCGAGGCCGTCGTCACGCCGTGGCTGTCCGACCGCGACCTCGCGCTGCAGAACGTCCGCTACGTG
>JALOLK010000159.1 GCA_025456015.1 Candidatus Nanopelagicales bacterium | reverse complement strand
CGAGCTGCTCGCGACCTCGCTGCAGACCCTCGGCGGCTCGGGCTTCCTGCAGGACTACCCGATCGAGCAGTACATCCGCGACGCCAAGATCGACACCCTCTACGAGGGCACCACGGCGATCCAGGGCCTGGACTTCTTCTTCCGCAAGATGGTCCGCGACCAGTTCAAGGCCGTGATGTTCCTCGGCGGGCAGATCGCCGAGTTCGTCAAGGGCGACCCCGGTGGCTCGCTGACGACCGAGCGCGAGCTGCTCGGCAAGGCGCTCGAGGACGTGCAGGCCGCGATCGGCGTCCTGGGCGGCTGGGCGATGGCCTCGCAGCAGAACCCGACCGAGATCTACAAGGTGGGCCTGAACACCACCCGCCTGCTCATGATGATGGGCGACCTGGTCGTGGGCTGGCTGCTGCTGCGCCAGGCCGAGGTGGCCCAGGCCGCCCTCGCCGGCGCCTCGGCGAAGGACGTGCCCTTCTACGAGGGCAAGGTGGCCGCGGCGAAGTGGTTCGCCGCCAACCGGCTGCCGCTGCTGGCCGCCGAGCGCGTCGTCCTCGAGACGACGACCAACGACGTGATGGAGCTGCCGGAGGCCGACTTCTGATCGTCTGACGCGTGCGGCACCGCCCGCACGTGCCACGGAGCTGACGGGCCCCGCCGGAGTGGTTGCACCCCCCGGCGGGGCTCGTTGCCGTGCGCCGGCCCCTACAGGACGCGGTGCATCACGTGCATCGCGACCAGGCCCCGGGTTGGGTGGTCGAAGGCCTCGGGCACCGTGCCCACGATGGTGAACCCCAGCGACTGCCACAGGTGCACCGCCGGGTTCGTCGCCACGACGGCGTTGAACTGCATGGCGCGGAAGCCCTCGGCCCGCGCGGCGGCCAGGACGTGCTCGGCCAGGGCCCGGCCGATCCCCCGGCCGGCCGCCGCCGGATCCACGACGAAGCTGGCGTTCGCCACGTGCGCGCCGGCACCGGGATGGTTCGGGCCGTACTTGGCGATGCCCACGGGCCGCCCGTCGCCTACCACCAGCACCGTGCGCCAGGGCTCGGCGACGAACCACGCCGCCCTCGCCTCGTCCTGCCCGATGTCGCGGGGGTACGTGTAGGTCTCCCCCGCCGCCAGCACGGGGCGCAGGAACGCCCAGACGCCCGGCCAGTCGGCGTCGCGGGGCTGCCGGAACTCCACGCCGGCGAGCCTACGCGGGCAGGGGCCTCAGCCCATCCGGCGGTCGTCGAGCGCCGGGAACGCCCCCCGCCAGGCCGCCACGCGGGCGGGATCGACCTCGACCGAGAGCACCTCCTCGCCGGGCCCGGCCTCGGCGAGCACCTCCCCCTGCGGGTCGATCACCATGGACAGGCCCGCGATCGGGACGCCCGCGTGGGTGCCCGCCTCGTTGCACGCCAGCAGGTAGGCCTGGTCCTCCACGGCGCGGGCGCGGGCGAGGACCTGCCAGTGCACCTGCCGGCGCTCGGGCCAGCCCGCGGGCAGCACGAACGCCTCGGCGCCGTCGTCCACGAGCCGGCGGAACAGCTCGGGGAAGCGCAGGTCGTAGCAGGTGGCCAGGCCGGTGGGACCGAGCGGGGCGTCCACGACGGCGAGGTCCTCCCCGCTGCTCATGACCGTGGTCTCACCGCCGTTGAACCCGAACAGGTGCACCTTGCGGTAGGCCCCGGCCAGCACCCCGTCCGGGCCGTGCACCACCTGGGTGTTGTAGTGGCGCCGCACCCCATCGGGCCCCGTCGCGCACTCGGGGAACGACCCGCCGAACAGCCAGGTGCCGGCGCCCGCGGCCACCTCGGCCAGCGCGTGCACGAGTGGGCCGTCGATCGGCTCGGCGTGCGGGGCCATGAGGTCCACGGCGAACGCGCCGATGGGCCAGAGCTCGGGCAGCACGACGAGGTCGTGGTCGGCGGCCACCTCGGCGGTCATGGCCAGGACCCGGTCGACCCGCTCGGCGACGGGCTCCTCGTCGGTGATCCCCACCTGCACGAGGGCGACCCGGATCGTCATGATCGCCAGCGTAGGGCAGGCGAGCCGGCCGCTTCGCCGTGAACGACCCAGGCCCTCCAGCGGCTGCGAGTGATCACGTCGACGCCCCCGGGCGCGCCAGCGCCGCGTGCAGGTCCGCCGCGGCGACGTGCCAGTGCCCCACCTCGACCCCGTCGACGAGCACCACGGGGATGCGCTCCCAGTACCGGTCGGCCAGCACCGGGTCGTCGAGGATGCTCACCTCGTCCCAGCCCTCCCCACGCTCGGCGCAGACCCCGGCGACGACGGCGCGCGCCTCGTCGCACAGGTGGCACCCGGGCTTGCCGACGAGCCGAACCCGGGGGGCAGCCCCGCTCACGCGCGGGCGTCCCGCAGCCGGGCCTTGGTGACCTTCCCGGTGCTCGCCCGGGGCAGCCGCGTGGCGAACTCGATGATCGAGGGGCACTTGAAGCGCGCCAGCCGCGCCTCGCAGAAGGCGCGCAGGTCCTCGGGCTCGGGCACCCCGCGGTGCAGCACGACGACGGCCTTCACGGTCTCGCCGGTCAACGGGTGCGCCACCCCC
>JALOLK010000027.1 GCA_025456015.1 Candidatus Nanopelagicales bacterium | reverse complement strand
GTCGCCGAGCTCACCGCCGACCGGCCCGGTCTGCGGTTCCAGGCCCGTCCCGGCCTGGATCTCGCCGGGCTGCAGGCCGCCCTGCCCGAGGGGTTCGCCGTGCGCGAGCCGCTCCCGGGGCAGTACCGGGTGGACGGGCCCGCCGACGCGGGCACCGTCGCCGCCGTCACCGCCTGGTGCGCCGCTGCCGGCGCGATGCCCACCGAGCTCTCCACCAGCGGCACCAGCCTCGCCGAGGCCTACTTCACCCTGACCGCACGGGCGGAGGACCCGGCATGACGGCGCTGGACCTCACCCCGGCCCCGGGGGCCGCGTCCACCGCAGCGCGCTGGTGGGCCCAGGGCCGCCTCGAGTGGCGCATGCTCATGACGAACGGGGAGCAGCTGCTGCTCACCCTCGTGATCCCGGTGGCGGTCCTCGTGGCGGTCACCGCCCTGGACCTCGCCGACATCGACACCGCGACACCCGGCGTCATGGCCCTGGCGATCCTGTCCAGCGCGTTCACCGCGACCGCCATCGCGACCGGCTTCGAGCGCCGGTCCGGGGTGCTCAAGCTCCTCGGCGCCACCCCGCTGCGCCGCTCGGGCCTGCTGGTGGGCAAGGTGGGCGCCACCCTGGCCGTGATCGTGGTGCAGCTGCTGGTCGTGGCGGTGGTCGCACTGCTGCTCGGCTGGTCGCCGGCCACGCCGCCGCCGCTGGCGATCCCCGTGCTGGTCGGCCTGGGCACGCTCGCCCTGGGGTCCTGGGGGTTCGCGCTGGCCGGGCTGCTGCGCGCCGAGGCCACGCTGGCGGTCGCCAACGGCATCTTCCTGCTGCTGCTGTTCGCCGGGGGAACCGTGCTGCCCGTGGACCGGCTGCCCGGGCCGCTGGCCGGCCTCGCCGGGCTGCTGCCGAGTGCAGCGCTCGGCGAGGGCCTGCGGGCCGCGCTCGACCCGGCCGGGGCGGTGGTCGCCTGGGGGTCGCTGGCCATCCTCGCGGTGTGGGCCGTGGCCGGCGTGCTCGTCGCGGTGCGCACCTTCCGCTGGGAGTAGGGCTGCGCGCTCAGGCTGGAGCCGGCCCCCGCCCGCCCCGCCCCGCTCCCCTCCTCCCTGCCCCGTCGCAGACTCTCCCCGACTTCCCCAGATCTCCCGGAATTCCGGGAGCGTGGCGAAATTCCGGGAGCGTTGCGGAACTCCGGGAGCGTTGCGCAACTGCGGGAGTTGCGGACTCCGGGATTGCGGAGCGCAAGGGGCGTTGCGGGCGCTGGGGGGTCGCCGGGGCGACGAGGTCGCCGTCTCCGCACGGATTACGCTTGGCACCGTGGTCGCCTCCGACAGTCCCACCCGCCTCGCCCCCAGCACCCAGCCGAGCCCGGTGGGCCCGGGGACCCGCCGGATCTTCATGGCCAACCTCGTGGTCCAGATCGGCATCGTCGTCACCGGCGGGCTGGTCCGGGTGACCGGCTCGGGCCTGGGCTGCCCCACGTGGCCGGAGTGCGTCGACGGCTCGCTGGTGCCCGTGGAGGGCCAGGCCGAGGCCATCCACAAGTGGATCGAGTTCGGCAACCGGCTGCTCACCTTCGTGCTGGCCGGCCTCGCGCTGGCCGCGGTCGTGGCGGCGCTGCGGCTGCGGGCCCGCTGGCGCCGCGAGGGGGCCCAGCCGCGCCGACCGATCCTGCTGCTGGCCGCCGTCCCGCTGCTGGGCACCGTGGCCCAGGCCGTCCTTGGCGGCGTCACCGTGCTGACCGGCCTGCACCCGCTCATCGTCGGGGCGCACTTCCTGCTGTCCATCGTGATCATCGCCGGCTGCGTCGTGCTCGTGCACCGGGCCGCCGAGCCCGGGGACGAGCCGCTGCGCCGGCTGGTCCGCCCGGAGATCCGCGGCCTGTCCCTGGCGCTCATCGCGACCAGCTTCGCCGTGATCGTGCTGGGCACGCTGGTCACCGGGTCGGGTCCGCACTCAGGGGATGCCGACGTGACCCATCGCCTGCCCTTCGACCTGCGCACGATCGCCTGGCTGCACGCCGACGCCGTGCTGCTGTTCGTCGGGCTCATCGTGGGCATGTGGGTGGCCCTGCGGATCACCGACGGACCGGCCGCCGCGCGGTCCTGGTCGCACGTGCTCATGGCGCTGGCGATCGTGCAGGGGATCGTGGGCTACACCCAGTGGTTCACCGGCGTGCCGTGGGTGCTGGTCAGCATCCACATGCTGCTCGCCTGCCTGGTCTGGGTCGCCACGCTGAAGACCCACCTGGGCCTGCGCTCCCGGGGCGTGCTCACCGCCTGACCGCGTCCCGGCAGGCTGAGCCCTGCGCGGGCGACGGGGATCAGGGCTGCGGAGGGGAGCTCGCGGCAGGGCTGGTCGAGGCTGTCTGCACCGGTGACGCCGTGCCGCTGGGCGCCGCCGTCCCCTCGCTGGGCCCGGTCGGAGCCGTGCTCGAGGCCGACGGGGTGGGCTCGCTCGGGCCGGGCTCGCTGGTGCTCGCCGTGGGGCTGGGCGCGCTCGGGCTCGACTCCGTGGGGCTGGGTGCCGTGGGGCTGGGCGCGCTCGGGCTCGACGCCGTGGGACTGGGCTCGGTGGGGCTGGGGGTCGGGCTCCCGGTCTGCGTCGGGCTGGGCGTCACGGGATCCGTCGGGCTCGGCGTCGCCGTGGGCAGGTCTGTCGGGGTGCCCGAGGGACTCGGGGTGCCCGACGGGCTCGGCGTGCCCGTGGGGCCGGGTGTGGCGGACACGCTGGGCGACGGCGTGCTGCTCGGGGTCACCGGCGACGGCGACGTGCTGCCCGGCAGCTCGTTCGCGCCGAGCTGTCCGCCGGGGGCCGAGGGATCGGGATCGGGCTCACCACCGCCGGCACGCTCCGGCGTGCGCTCGGGCCGCGCGGTGGACGGACGGGCTGGCTGCTCGGCCGCCGCCGGCGCCGCGGCAGCGCGCACCCTCGAGCGGGCCTGGGTGGTGCCAGCGGCGCGGGTGGGCTGCTCGCGCACCGTCGGGGCCTCCGCCGGCGCCAGCGTCGCGACCGGGGCCAGTGGCTCACCGGGCTGCTCCAGGAGGCGGTTAACGTCGGCCGCGGAGAGCACCTCGACGGGGTCATCGGCCACGACGTCGCGCACGGCGTGCACCGCGGTCAGTCCCACGGCCGCCGCCCCGACCGCCACCACGGCCCAGGCCACCACGGGTGCCAAGGGCCGCATCATGCTCCCAGTGTGCCCCCCGAACCCCTAAGTCCCCAATAACGGCACGCCATTGGGGCCGGGGCGTTCCCGGCTGTACCGGGGGTGGGCGTCTACCGTGGGGGCATGTCGCGACTGCTGGTGGTGGAGGACGACCCGGGCATCCGCTCGGCCCTGATCCACGCCCTGTCCGACCACGGCCACGCGGTGGAGTCCGCGCCGAACGCCATGCAGGGCCTGCAGCAGGCGATCGCCAACGATCCCGAGCTCGTCGTGCTCGACCTGGGCCTGCCCGACCTGGACGGCGTCGAGCTGCTGCGCATGCTGCGCGCCGTGAGCGACACCCCCGTCATCGTCGCCACCGCGCGCGACGACGAGGAGGTCGTGGTCCGGGCCCTCGACGCCGGCGCCGACGACTACGTGATCAAGCCGTTCTCGGCGGTCACCCTCGACGCCCGCATCCGGGCCGTCCTGCGCCGCGCGGCGACGAACGGCCCGGCCACCGACCTCACCGTCGGGGAGCTGCACCTGGACATCCGCGGCCGGACCGCCGAGCTCGCCGGCCAGGCCCTGGAGCTGTCCCCCCGCGAGTTCGACCTGCTCGCCTACCTCATGGCCAGGCCCGGCGAGGTCGTCACGAAGCGCGAGCTGCTCGCCGAGGTCTGGCGCGTCTCGTACGGCGGCGGGGAGAAGACCGTCGACGTGCACCTGTCGTGGCTGCGGCGCAAGCTCGGCGAGAGCGCGCAGGAGCCGCGCTACCTGCACACCGTGCGTGGTGTCGGGGTCAAGCTGATGGAACCCTGAGGGTCGGGTGCGCCGCCGGATCCTCCTGACGCTGCTGGCGTCCACCTCGATCGTGCTCATCGCGTTCCTGGTCCCGCTCATGGTGATCATCGGCGACCTCGCCGTCGATCGGGCGCAGCGTCAGGTCGTGCTCGAGATCCAGCCGCTGGTCTCGCGCATCCCCGTGGTCGGCGACGAGGACCTCGCCGCGCTCGTCGCCAGCTTCACCGCGAGCTCCGGGCGGGGGGTCACCCTGGTGCTGGCCGACGGCAGCACGGTCGGCGAGCCCCGGCCCATCGACCCCGCCGTCGCGCTGGCGCGGGAGCAGGGTGCGTTCTTCACCGAGGCCCCGGGGGGTCGCGACCTGCTCGTCCCGGTCTACACCGAGGACGGCGAGGCCGTGCTGCGCGTGTTCGTGCCCGCTGACGAGCTCACCGCGGCGGTCCCCCGTGCCCGGCTCACCCTGGCCCTGCTCGGCCTGGGGCTGCTCGCCCTGTCGGTCGGCCTGGGCCTGCTGCTGGCCCGGGCCTTCCTGCGCCCGATCGGCGAGCTGAGCGCCACCGCGGAGCGGCTCGCCGGGGGCGAGCTCGCCGCGCGCGTGCCCCCCAGCGGCATCCGTGAGATCGACACCGCCGGTGGGGCGCTGAACCGACTGGCCGGCCGGGTGCGCGAGCTGCTCAGCCTCGAGCGCGAGGAGGTGGCCGACCTCGCCCACCGCCTGCGCACCCCCGTCGCGGCGCTGCGCCTCGACGCCGAGACCCTGCCGGCGGCCGACGCCAGCGACCGGCTGCGCGACGACGTGGACCGCCTCGAGCGGATGGTGGACGAGGTCATCCGCGAGGCACGCCGGCCGCTGCGGGCCGACCTGCCCGCCAGCGCCGACCTCTGCGCCGTCGTGCGCGACCGGACCGCCTTCTGGGCCGTGCTGGCCGAGGACCAGGCCCGCCCGATGGCGGTGGTCGTGCCCGGGACCGCGCTGTTCGTGGCCGCCGAGGACCGCGACCTGGCCGATGCCCTCGACGCCCTCATCGGCAACGTGTTCTCGCACACGCCCGACGGCGTGGCCTTCCGGGTGGCGGTCGGCCGCACGACCGACGGCGCGGCCTGGGTCGAGGTCAGCGACGCCGGGCCCGGCCTGCCGGGTGCCGAGGTGCTCGAGCGGGGTTCCTCGGAGGCCGGCTCCACGGGGCTGGGCCTGGACATCGCCCGGCGCACCGCCGAGCGGGCGGGTGGCTCGATCGAGCTGGGCGGCGCCCCGGGCGGGGGTGCGCTCGTGCGCCTCGTGCTGCAGCCGGCGCCGATCGCGGGCTGACCCGCCCGATCCGGTCGGGCCGAGCGCCCGACCGGGTCAGAGGAAGGGGTCGATCGCCACGGCGAGGAAGAGCAGCGACAGGTAGGAGATCGAGCCGTGGAACAGGCGCATGGCGCGCGGCTCGGCGCCGGCCCGGACGCGGGACCGCAGCGCGATCGCCTCGGCCACGAAGATGGCCCCGAGCACGGCGGCGACCACCGTGTAGAACCACGTCATCCCAGCGACCGGGGTGAGCAGCAGCGAGACGGCCACCATCGCCACCGAGTACCAGATGATCTGGTCGGCCACCTTCCCCGCGTCGGCGACCGCCGGCAGCATCGGCACGCGGGCCGCGCGGTAGTCGGCCCGGAAGCGCAGGGCGAGCGGCCAGTAGTGCGGCGGGGTCCACAGGAACACGATGCCGAACAGCACGACGGGGGCCCAGGCCAGCGACCCGGTGACCGCCGACCAGCCGATGAGCACGGGGAAGCAGCCCGCCGCCCCGCCCCACACGATGTTCTGGGCGGTGCGGCGCTTGAGCAGCATCGTGTAGATGAAGACGTAGAAGCCGATGGCGGCAGCCGCGAGCAGGCCCGAGAGCAGGTTCACCGTCGTGGCCAGCAGCACGACCGAGGCGACGCTCAGGAGGATCCCGAACCGCAGCGCGGCGCGCACCGACACCTGCCCGGTGACCAGCGGGCGCTGCTGCGTGCGCACCATCACGGCGTCGATGTCGCGGTCGTACACCTGGTTGATGACGTTGGCCCCGGCGGCGGCCATCGTGCCGCCCAGCAGGGTCAGCAGCATGGTGCTCACCGGCGGGAAGCCCCCCGCCGCCAGGAACATGACCGGGACGGTGGTGACCAGCAGCAGCTCGATGACGCGCGGCTTGGTCAGCGCCAGGTAGGCCCGCCAGCGGGGCGTGGGAGCCGTGGCGGACGCGGCATCGACACGGCGGGACTCCACGGCGGTCACCTCGCCATGGTACCGGCGCTCTCGGCACCTCCCGACCCCGGCCGACGCAGGCACTAACCTGTGCCGTCGGACCCCGAGCCTGGAGGGCGCATGACCGACTGGACCGAGCTGGACGACCGTGCCGTGGCGGTGGCGCGGGGCCTTGCCGCCGATGCCGTGCAGCGGGTGGGCAACGGCCATCCCGGCACCGCCATGGCCCTGGCCCCGGCGGCGTACCTGCTGTTCCAGCGCTTCCTGCGCCACGACCCGGCCGACCCCACCTGGCTGGGCCGGGACCGCTTCATCCTGTCGTGCGGGCACTCCAGCCTGACGCTCTACCTGCAGCTGTTCCTCTCGGGCTACCCGATCACGCTCGAGGACCTGCAGTCCTTCCGCACGCTCAATGCGATCACCGCGGGGCACCCCGAGCACAACCCGGCCCGTGGCATCGAGATGACCACCGGACCGCTGGGGCAGGGCATCGCGTCGGCCGTCGGCATCGCGATGGCCCAGCGCTCCACGCGGGGCCTGCTGGATCCCGACGCGGCCCCCGGCACGAGCCCGTTCGACGCCACCGTGTGGGTCATCGCCTCGGACGGCGACCTGCAGGAGGGCATCTCCGCGGAGGCCGCCAGCCTCGCCGGGCTGCAGGAGCTGGGCAACCTCGTGGTGATCTGGGACGACAACCGCATCTCCATCGAGGGCGACACCGCCGTGGCCTTCACCGAGGACGTGCCGGCCCGGTTCCGCGCACAGGGGTGGCACACGCTGTTCGTCGACCTGGCCCCGGACGGCTCGGTGGACGTGCCCGCGCTCGCCGAGGCGCTGGAGGCGGCCCGCGCCGAGGCGACCCGGCCGACGCTGGTGCAGCTGCGCACCGTCATCGCCTGGCCGGCACCGAACGCGCGCAACACCGGCGCCTCGCACGGCTCGGCGCTCGGGGCCGACGAGGTGGCCGCCACGAAGGCGGCCCTGGGCCTGGACCCCGACGAGTCGTTCGCCGTGCCGGAGGAGGTGCTGGCCCACGCGCGACGCGTCGGGGAGCGCGGGGCGGCCCTGCGGGCGGCGTGGCAGGAGTCGCTGGACACCTGGCGCAGCGCCCAGCCGGAGCGCGCCACCCTGCTCGACCGCCTCGCCGCGGGGGCGCTGCCCGAGGGGTGGCGTGACGTGCTGCCCACCTGGGAGCCCGGCGCGACGGTGGCCACGCGCAAGGCCTCGGCCAAGGTCATCAATGCGCTGGCCGGCGTGCTCCCCGAGCTCTGGGGCGGGTCTGCGGACCTGGGCGAGTCGAACGGCACCACCATCGCCGGCGGCGGCGACTTCCTGCCGGCGGGCTCGGCCGTGCCGGGGGCCGATCCGTACGGCCGGGTGCTGCACTTCGGGGTCCGCGAGCACGCGATGGGCGCGATCCTCAACGGCATCGCCCTGCACGGGCTCACCCGGGCCTTCGGCGGGACGTTCCTGGTCTTCAGCGACTACATGCGCGCCCCCGTGCGCCTGGCCGCGCTCATGACGCTGCCGAGCATCTTCGTGTGGACCCACGACTCCATCGGGGTCGGCGAGGACGGCCCCACCCACCAGCCCATCGAGCACCTCTGGTCGCTGCGGGCGATCCCCGGCCTGGCCGTGGCACGCCCCGCGGACGCCGCCGAGACCGCCGAGGTGTGGGCCTCGACGCTGGAGTCGCGCCGGCCGACCGGCCTGATCCTGACCCGTCAGGACGTGCCCGTGCTGGACCGCTCCGCGGGCCAGCCGGCGAGCGAGGCCCGCCGCGGGGCCTACGTGCTCGCCGAGGCGAGCACCGGGGAGCCGGCCGTGCTGCTGCTGGCCACGGGGTCCGAGGTGGCGCTGGCGCTCGGCGCCCGCACGCTGCTCGAGGACGAGGGCGTGCCCACCCGGGTGGTCTCGATGCCCTGCCTCGAGTGGTTCGCCGAGCAGCCGGCGACGTACCGCGACACCGTGCTCCCCCCGCACGTGCGGGCCCGCGTGAGCGTGGAGGCCGGCTCGGCCCAGGGCTGGTGGCAGTACGTCGGCAGCGACGGCGGGTGCGTGGCCATCGACCACTTCGGCGCCTCGGCCGACGGGGCCGTGCTGTTCGCGCAGCTGGGCTTCACCGCCGAGCGGGTGGCCCAGGAGGCTCGCACGGTGCTGGCCCGCCTCGGCTGACCTCGACGTCGGTCAGCCGACCCGCTCCCCCGCCGCGACCGCGTCAGCCAGCCGCGCGAGGGTGGCATCGAGGGCCGACCAGTCCTCGCCGGTGCCGGCCGGGCTCGGCAGGTCCACCCAGGCGACCGGCAGCCGGGCCCGCAGGGCGTCCTCGACCGCCAGCCGATGCCGCAGGAAGGCGAGGAACGCCGGCCAGCCCGATGCGCCCCGGCTCGCCGCCCACGGGGCCCCGCTGATGTAGGACTCCACGGCCTGCGCCCACCAGCGCTCGCCGCGGTCGTCCACGCGGCTCGCCGCCGCGGCCTGGACCACCGCGGCGGGGTCGGTGACGGTGAGGCGCACCACGAGGGGCTCCAGCGGCGCCACCGCGGCCACGAGGCGCCGCAGCGCCGGCTCGATCCGGTCGAGGTCCCACTGGGCCCACAGCAGCAGCTCGACGAGGGTGTCCTGCAGGAACGCCGCCTCGAGCACGGTGGCGCCGGGGGCCCCGGCCGCGCCGAGCTCGGCCCAGCGCGTGGCGAGCAGGGCCACGAACGCCTCGGGGGCCAGGCGACCCTCGAACGGCTCGTGGTCGGCCAGCTCGGCGGCCAGTGCCGGCCAGGTGGGCCCGGCCAGCGCAGGGTCCACCTGCGTGTAGGCCAGCGCCACCCCGGTGCGGCCCACCCACGCGCACCGGCGCAGCTCCGCGGCCGCCTGTGGGTGCGCGGCCAGCACCTGCTCGAAGGCGTCGCCGGGGAGCCACCAGTGCCAGGCGAGGTCCACCGGGTTGGGTTGGCCCTCGAGGTGGGCCACGGCGGGCACGCCACGGTCGGCCAGCAGCGCGGCGAGCGCTCGCGCGGTCGTGGTCTTGCCGGCGCCCGGGATGCCCTCGACGAGGATCAGGCGGTGCATCGCCGGGACGAGCGGCTCGGCCTGGGCAGGCGCGGCGTCAGGCGCGGTCGGCGCGCAGCCGCTCGAGGGCCTCGGTGAGGATCGCGTCGCCGTCGGCGTCGGAGCGGCGCTCCTTCACGTACGCGAGGTGGGTCTTGTAGGGCTCCACCTTGGCCGGCGTGGGCGGGTTCTCCGGGTCCGGACCCGCCGGGTAGCCGCACGTCGGGCAGTCCCAGAGCTCCGGGATGGCCGCGTCGTCGGCGAAGCTCGGGGTCGTCTCGTGCCCCCGGGCGCAGTAGAAGCTGACGCGGGTGCGCGGGGCGGCCTCGCCGCGCTCCGCCTCCCCCATGGGACCAGCGCCGACCCGACTGCCGCGGATCGCGTTGCCACCTGCCACTGTGTGCCTCCGAGACGTGCCGTGGGACGAGCGGGATGGGACGGTCGAACGGCCGGGCGGGAGCCTAGATGGCCAGGCCGAGGGCCACGATGGTGGCCACCCAGATGAGCAGCAGGCCGATCGTGATGCGGTCGAGGTTGCGCTCGGCGACCGAGCTGCCCCCCAGGGAGGAGCTCACGCCGCCGCCGAACAGGTCGGACAGGCCACCGCCCTTGCCCTTGTGCAGCAGGACCAGGACGATCACCAGGACATTGAGGACGAGGAGCAGCACCTCGAGTGCGACGATCACGCTTCCCTGGCTCCTTCTCGTCCGACGGCTCGCCCAAGGATACGCGCTCGCCGCCCATGGGCCGCCCCGCTGCGCATCCACGCGCGTCGGCCCCGCTCCCGGTGGCCGGGAACGGGGCCGATCAGGGCGCTGCGCCGGTCAGGCCAGCCGGTACTTGCAGATCGCGACGAACTCGTCGGCGTCCAGCGAGGCCCCGCCGATGAGGGCGCCGTCGACGTCCTCGCCGGCCATGATCTCCGCGGCGTTCGCGGCCTTCACCGAGCCGCCGTACTGGATGCGGATGGCGTCGGCCACCTCGGCGCCGTACAGCTCGGCCAGGCGCCGGCGGATGGCGGCGCACATGTCCTGGGCGTCCTGTGGCGTGGCCGTCAGGCCGGTGCCGATGGCCCACACCGGCTCGTAGGCGATGACGATCGTCGCCGCCTGCTCGGCCGGGATGCCGGCCAGGCCGCCGTCGAGCTGGCCGAGGGTGACCTGCTCCTGGATGCCGGCCTCGCGCTGCTCCTTCACCTCGCCGATGCACATGATCGGGATCAGGCCGTGCCGGTAGGCGGCCCTGACCTTGGCGTTCACCAGCGCGTCGTCCTCGGCGTGGTACTGCCGGCGCTCGCTGTGGCCGATCACCGCGTAGGTGCAGCCGAGCTTGGCCAGCATGGGGCCGCTGATCTCGCCGGTGTAGGCGCCCTTGTCGTGCGCGGAGATGTCCTGGCTGCCGTAGACCACCTTGAGGCTGTCCGCGTCGACCAGCGTCTGGACCGAGCGGATGTCGGTGAACGGGACCATGACCCCGACCTCGACCGCGGCGAAGTCCTCGTCGTTGAGCGCGAAGGCCACCTTCTGCACGTGGGCGATCGCCTCGAGGTGGTCCAGGTTCATCTTCCAGTTGCCTGCCATGAACGGCTTGCGTGCCATGCCTCAGCCCTCCAGGACTGCGAGACCGGGCAGCGTCTTGCCCTCGAGGAGCTCGAGGGAGGCGCCACCGCCGGTGGAGATGTGGGAGAAGCCGTCCTCGAGGCCGAGCTTGCGCACGGCTGCGGCGGAGTCCCCGCCACCGATGACGGAGAAGGCGCCGGAGGCGGCGATCGCCCTGGCCACCTCGAGGGTGCCGCTGGCGAAGGCGTCGAACTCGAACACGCCCATGGGGCCGTTCCAGACCACCGTGCGCGCGTCGGCGACCTTGCTGGCGAACAGGGCGATGGTCTCGGGCCCGATGTCCAGGCCCATCCAGCCGTCCTCGATGCCCGAGCTGGGCACGACCTTGTTCTCCGGCTCGGGGACCTCCTTGCTCGGGAAGGCCACCGACACCCGGGTGTCGACCGGGATGAGCAGCTCGATGCCCTTCTCCTGCGCCTTGGCGATGTAGCCCTTGACCGCCTCGATCTGGTCGGCCTCGAGCAGCGAGTCGCCCACGGTGTGCCCCTGTGCGGCCAGGAACGTGTAGGCCATCCCACCGCCGATGAGCAGGCGGTCGACGCTGTCGATGAGGTTGTCGATGACCCCGAGCTTGTCGGAGACCTTGGACCCGCCGAGGATCACGACGTAGGGGCGGTCGGGGTCGGCGAGCACCTTCGAGAACGAGGTGACCTCCTTCTCCACGAGCAGGCCCGCGGCGTTGGGCAGCAGCTCGGCGACGTCGGTGACCGAGGCCTGCTTGCGGTGCACCACGCCGAAGCCGTCGGAGACGTAGACCTCGGCCAGGGCGGCGAGCTCGGCGGCCAGCTCCTTGCGCTGGGCCTCGTCCTTGCTCGTCTCGCGGCCGTCGAAGCGGACGTTCTCCAGCAGGGCGACCTGGCCGGGCGCCAGCGCGGCCACGGTGGCCCTGGCCGACTCGCCGGTGACGTCGGAGGCCAGGGCGACGTCGGCGCCCAGCAGCTCGCCGAGGCGCGCCGCGACCGGGGCCAGCGAGCCGGACTGCTCGAACCCGACACCCTTCGGCCGGCCCAGGTGGGCGACGATCACGACCTTGGCGCCGGCGTCGACGAGGGCCTGGATGGTCGGCAGGCTGGCCACGATGCGGCCGTCGTCGGTGATGACACCGGAGCCGTCCTTGGCCAGCGGGACGTTGAAGTCGGCGCGCAGCAGGACTGTCCTGCCAGCGACGTCGAGATCACTGATCTTCTTCACGCGGAGCTCCCTTGCGAATGGGTGACCTCTTGCGGGCACGAGCCTATTGACGTGCCGGGGCGCTCGCCCGCTGACGCCTGCCCCGCGCGGGTGCCGGCCGTCCATCGCCACGATCCGTGCACGGATCGGCCGCCCGGCGTTCACCCCCGATGCGCCCCAGCCCTCACTCGGGCGGCAGCGACTCCTCGGTGTTGGGGATGCCGAGCTCGGCCGCGCGCTTGTCGGCCAGGGCGAGCAGGCGGCGGATGCGCCCGGCGATCGCGTCCTTGGTCATGGGCGGGTCGGCCAGGCCACCGAGCTCCTCGAGGCTGGCCTGCTTGTGCTGCAGGCGCAGCTGGCCCGCGGCCTTGAGGTGGTCGGGCACCTCGTCGCCGAGGATCTCCAGCGCCCGCTCGACCCGGGCACCGGCCGCGACCGCCGCGCGGGCCGAGCGACGCAGGTTCGCGTCGTCGAAGTTGGCCAGCCGGTTGGCCGTGGCGCGGACCTCGCGGCGCATGCGCCGCTCCTCCCAGGCCAGCACCGACTCGTGCGCGCCCATCCTCGTGAGCATGGCGCTGATCGCGTCCCCGTCGCGGATCACGACCCGGTCGATGCCGCGGACCTCGCGCGCCTTGCTCGGGATGCCCAGGCGCCGAGCCGCCCCGACGAGGGCCAGCGCGGCCTCCGGGCCGGGGCAGGAGATCTCCAGGGCCGCCGAGCGACCGGGCTCGGTGAGCGAGCCGTGGGCGAGGAAGGCCCCGCGCCAGGCCGCCTCCGAGTCGCAGGTCGCACCGTTGACGACCACGGCCGGCAGCCCGCGGACCGGCCGGCCCGCGTTGTCGATCAGCCCGGCCTGCTTGGCCAGGCGCTGGCCCTCGCGATCGATGGTGAGCACGTACCGGTTGCCCCGGCGGATGCCCGAGGGCTGCACGACGGTGATCGTGCTGGCGTGGCCGAACACGTCGGCGATCGTGGTGCGGGCCCGGCGGGCCGCGGAGGCGGTGTCGAGCTCGGCCTCGACGACGATCCGCCCGGCCACCAGGTGCAGCCCGCTGCTGAACCGCAGCAGCGCGGAGACCTCGGCCTTGCGGCAGCACGTGCGGGTGATCGGCAATCGGCTGAGCTCGTCCTTGACCCCTGCCGTCATCGCCATGCCGGAATACTGCCATGGCCGATGAGCTCCCCGAAGGCCCTCCCCAGCAGCAGGGGATCGTGATGGCCGGGACCGGCCCGGGGGTCGGCGATCGGGCGCATCACCAGCTGCGCGCCGACCAGCGCGCACGCCTCCTCGAGGGCGATCTCGTCCGGCACGTGGTCGGGGTCGGCCAGCACCACGTCGAACTGCACCTCGGGGAACGCGGCCGCCATGACGTGCAGGTGGTTCTGCGGGCTGAACCCCGCGGTCTCCCCCGGCTGGGCGACCAGGTTCAGCACCAGGATCCGCTGCGCCGGCGTGGCCTGGACCGCGGTGCGGATGCCCGGCACGAGCAGGCCGGCCATGACGGAGGTGTACCAGGAGCCCGGCCCCATCACGATCGTCCGCGCCTGCTCGATCGCCTGCACGGCCTGGGGGCATGCGGGTGGGTCCGGCGGGTCCAGCGCGATGCCCAGGACCGTGCCGGGGGTGACGGCGACCACGGACTGGCCGCGCACCGTGCTGATCCCGGGATGCTCCGGCGCATCGCGCACCTCGGCGACGATGTCGAGGGCCTCGGTGCAGGCAGGCAGCACCCGCCCGTGCGCGCCGAGCAGGGCGCCGACCCAGTCCAGCCCCGCCACGAGGTCGCCGGTCTGCTCCCACAGCGCGGTGATGAGCAGGTTGCCCACGGCGTGGCCGGCGAGCTCCCCCGCGCCGAACCGGTGCTGCACCACCGAGCTCCAGGTGCGGCCCCAGACGTCGTCGCCGCACAGCGCGGCGAGCGCCATGCGCAGGTCCCCCGGCGGAGGCACGCCGAGCTCGCGGCGCAGCCGCCCGCTGGAGCCACCGTCGTCGGACATCCCGACGACCGCGACCAGCTGGTCGGTGACGCCGCGCAGGGCTCGCAGGGTCACGGCCAGCCCGTGCCCGCCGCCGAGGGCCACGACCGGCACGCCGCTGGCGCCCGGCCGGCGCGCCCCCGCGGGCGGCCGCGCGCTCATTCGCGGCCCAGGTCGCGGTGCACGACGGCGACCTCGAGCCCGGCGCGCACCAGCCGGGCGGCGAGGTTCTCGGCCATGGCGACCGAGCGGTGCTTGCCCCCCGTGCAGCCCAGGGCGATGGTCGTGAACCGCTTGCCCTCCCGCAGGTAGCCCCCGGCGGTCAGGTCGATCACCCCGGCGAAGAGGTCGAGGAACTCGGCCGCGCCCTCCTGGGCCACCACGTAGTCGTTCACGGGCGCGTCGACGCCGCGCAGGTCGCGCAGCTCGGGGATCCAGTACGGGTTGGGCAGGAAGCGCAGGTCCGCGACGAAGTCGGCGTCCATCGGCAGGCCGTACTTGAAGCCGAACGACATCACGGTGGCCCGCAGCCGCACCGGCTCCCCGGCCTCGAAGGCCGCGTCCACCGCGCGGCGCAGGTCGTGGATGGAGCGGTGCGAGGAGTCGATCACGAGGTCCGCGGTCGCCCGCAGGTTGCCCAGCAGCTCGCGCTCGCGGTGGATCGCGTCGAGCAGGCGTCCGCGGCCCTGCAGCGGGTGCGGCCGGCGGTTGGACTCGAAGCGGCGGACCAGCGCCTCGTCGCTGGCCTCGAGGAACAGGATCTTGACGTCCGCCCCGGCCGCCACGGCCTCGTTGATCGCCGACTCGAGCTGGTCGAACAGCCGACCGCCGCGCACGTCGGCGACCACGGCCACCCGGTCGGTGTCGGAGCGTTCGGCGAGCAGGGCCAGGGTCGGGACCAGCATCTTCGGGGGCAGGTTGTCGATCACGAACCAGCCGAGGTCCTCCAGCGCCCGGGCGGCGCTGGAGCGCCCTGCGCCGGACATGCCCGAGACCAGCAGGACCTCGAGGCTGCCGATGCCGGTGGTCGGCTCGTCGGGCGCGGCACTCATCGGCGCAGCTCCTCGTGGGGCGCGGGCGTCGGGTCGGGCGGCGCGGCCATGCCGCCATCGTCGCCCATCACCTCCCCGGTCGTCAGGTTGACCGCCGGGGCCGCCACGGCCGCGGCGGGGTCGAGCAGGGCCGCGAGCACCCGCTCGGCCAGCGCCGGGCCGAAGCCGGGCACCGAGGCGAGCTCGTCCACGCTGGCCCGCCGGATCCGCTTCACCGAGCCGAACCGGGCCAGCAGCGCCTTGCGCCGGGCCGGGCCAAGCCCGGGGATGTCGTCCAGGGCACTGGTCGTCATGCGGGTGGTGCGCTTCTGGCGCTGGTAGCGCAGGGCCGTGCGGTGGGCCTCGTCGCGGACGCGCTGCAGCAGGTACAGGCCCTGGCTGGTGCGCGGCAGGATGACGGGCTCCTCCTCGCCGGGCAGCCAGACCTCCTCGAGCCGCTTGGCCAGGCCGACCACGGCGATGTCGGCCAGGCCGAGCTCGGCGAGCTGCGCCGCGGCCGCGTCCACCTGGGGGGCACCACCGTCGATCACCACGAGGCCGGGCCGGTAGGCGAACCGGCCCGAGGTGGGCCCGGGCTCGTCCGTGGCGCTCGCCCGGTCGGCAGCGTCGGCCGGTCCGTCCACGGCAACCTCGACGGCAGCGGCGGGAGCCAGGCGGCGGAACCGGCGACCCACCACCTCGGCGATCGCGGCGACGTCGTGCTGGCCCTCGACGCCCCTGATCGCGAACCGCCGGTACTCGCTGGGCCGCGGCATCCCGTCCTCGAAGACCACCATCGAGGCGACCACGTCGTCGGCGCCGAGGTTGGAGACGTCGAAGCACTCGATGCGCAACGGTGCGGTGGGCAGGTCGAGGTACTCGGTGAGCTCGGTGAGCGCCTGGCTGCGGGCCGTGAGGTCCCCCGAGCGGCGCAGCTTGTGGGTGGCCAGCGACTGCTCGGCGTTGCGGCTCACCGTCTCGAGCAGGGCCCGCTTGTCGCCGCGCTGGGGCACGCCGACGCGCACCCGGGTGCCGCGGCGCTGCTCGAGCCAGTCGGTGAGCACGGCGAGGTCCGGGCCCGGGGGCAGCACGGGGACGAGCACGGCGCGCGGCACGTCGGCGTCGTCCTCGCCGTAGAGCTGCTCGAGCAGGGCGCCCACGAGCCCGGCCTCGTCGGCGTCGTCGACCCGCTCGACGATGAAGCCGCGCTCGCCGCGGACCCGGCCGTCGCGCACGTGGAACACCCGGAAGCTGGCCTCGAGCTCGTCGAGGGCCATGCCGACGATGTCGGCGTCGGTGCCGTCGGGCAGGACCACCGCGTTGCGCTCGAGGGCCCGCTGGAGGGCGAAGAGGTCGTCGCGCAGCCGGGCGGCCCGCTCGTAGTCCAGCTCCTCGGCGGCCGCGGCCATCTGCTCGCGGCGCTGGCGCAGGAAGGCGGCGGCGTTGCCCGACATGAACTCGCAGAAGTCCTCGACGATCGCCCGGTGCTCCTCGGGGGTCACGGTGCCCACGCACGGCGCGGCGCACTTGTCGATGTACCCGAGCAGGCAGGGCCGGCCGGAGGCCGCCGCGCGTCGGAACACCCCCCGGCTGCAGGTGCGCATGGGGAACACGCGCAGCAGCTGGTCGACCGTCTCGCGGATGGCCCAGGCGTGGGCGTACGGGCCGAAGTAGCGCACCCCCGGGCGCTTCTCGCCGCGCATGACCAGCGCGCGCGGGAACTCCTCGCCCAGCGTGACGGCCAGGTACGGGTACGACTTGTCGTCGCGGTAGCGGACGTTGAACCGCGGGTCGAACTCCTTGATCCAGGCGTACTCGAGCTGCAGCGCCTCCACCTCGGTGGCGACGACCACCCAGTCCACCGAGCGGGCGCTGGCCACCATCGCCCGGGTGCGCTGGTGCAGGCCGGCGGGGTCCTGGAAGTACGAGGTGAGCCGGGCGCGCAGGTTCTTGGCCTTGCCGACGTAGATGACCCGCCGGTCGGCATCACGGAACCGGTAGACGCCGGGATCGGTGGGGATCGCCCCCGGGGCCGGGCGCAGCGTGCTGGGCTCAGGCAAGGAGGATGTCGTCCCCCTCCACGACGATGGCGACCGGCTGCAGGCCGGTCGGCGCCGGCCCCTCGAGGCGCTCCCCCGTGCCGGCGTTGAAGGTGCTCCCGTGGCAGGTGCACAGGATGGTGTTCTCGGTCACCTCGGCGACGGGGCAGCCGGCATGCGGGCAGCGGGCGTCGAAGGCGAGGTACTCACCGTCGGCGGGCTGGGTGATCACCACCGCGCCGGCGGCCGTCGACACGACCTTGCCGCCGCCCACCGGGAACTCCCCGACAGTCGCGATGGGCTCGCCGCTGGCCTCGGCGGCCTCCTCGTCCTCGGTGGCGGTCGGCGAGGCCGACGGCGTGCTCGTGGTGGCCCCCCCGGTCGGCGTGGTGCTCGCGGCGGTGGGCTCCTCGCCCCCGCAGCCGGCCAGGGCGATGGCCGCCACGGCGGCCGCGGAGCCGCCGAGCACGGCGCGCCGGCTCACCGGACCCGTGGCGCCGCGCTGACCGGTCGTCGTCGGCGTGGCACCCGTCGAGCCCGGCTGCTCGCCCGTGCCGCAGCCGCACCCACCGCAGCCGCATCCCTGCTCACCCATGGCTCGCCTCCTGCCCTCCTGCGCCCCCTGGCGGGGGCGCATGCCGTGTGCCCATCGTGCCAGCGCCTGCCGGACCCGGCCACGACGCCGCCCCGCGTGGCGGGTGCCGCCGCAGGTCAGGCACTGACCCGGTTGCGGTCGAGCAGGTCGCGCAGGAACCGGCCGGTGTGGCTGGCCGCGTGCTGGGCCACCTGCTCGGGGGTGCCCTCCACGACGATGCGGCCCCCACCGGAGCCCCCTTCGGGCCCGAGGTCCACGATCCAGTCGGCCGTCTTGATCACGTCGAGGTTGTGCTCGATCACGAGCACGGTGTTGCCCTTGTCGACCAGGGAGTGCAGCACGCCGAGCAGCTTGCGCACGTCCTCGAAGTGCAGGCCCGTCGTGGGCTCGTCGAGCACGTAGATGGTGCGCCCGGTCGAGCGTCGCTGCAGCTCGCTGGCCAGCTTCACGCGCTGCGCCTCGCCGCCCGAGAGCGTGGGCGCCGGCTGGCCCAGGCGCACGTAGCCCAGGCCGACGTCGACCAGCGTCTGCATGTGCCGGGCGATCGGCGGGACGGCCGCGAAGAACTCCAACGCCTCCTCGATCGGCATGTCGAGGACCTCGCTGATGGTGCGGCCCTTGTAGTGCACCTCGAGGGTCTCCCGGTTGTACCGCGCCCCGTGGCAGACCTCGCACGGCACGTACACGTCGGGCAGGAAGTTCATCTCGATCTTGATGGTGCCGTCGCCGGTGCAGGACTCGCACCGGCCGCCCTTGACGTTGAACGAGAAGCGCCCCGGCAGGTACCCGCGGACCTTGGCCTCCTGCGTCGAGGCGAACAGCTTGCGGACGTGGTCGAACACGCCGGTGTAGGTGGCGGGGTTGGACCGCGGGGTGCGCCCGATCGGGCTCTGGTCGACGTGCACGACCTTGTCGAGGTGCTCCAGGCCCCGGACCCGCCGATGCCGACCGGGCACGCTGCGCGCGCCGTTGAGGTCGCGGGCGAGCACGGTGTAGAGCACATCGTTCACCAGCGTGGACTTGCCCGAGCCGCTCACCCCGGTGATGGCGACGAAGCAGCCCAGCGGGAACTCCGCGGTGACGTTGTCCAGGTTGTGCTCCCGGGCGCCCTCGACGGTGACGACCCGGCTGCGGTCGATCGGCCGGCGGGTGGCGGGCACCTCGATGCGCCGCTTGCCGGACAGGTAGCGGCCGGTCAGCGAGTCGGGGTGGGCCAGCAGCTCCTCCACGGGGCCGGAGACGACGATCTGCCCGCCGTGCTCGCCGGCGCCGGGCCCGATGTCGACCACCCAGTCGGCGGTACGGATGGTGTC
Organism: Candidatus Nanopelagicales bacterium; assembly: GCA_025456015.1. Lineage (GTDB taxonomy): Bacteria > Actinomycetota > Actinomycetes > S36-B12 > CAIYMF01 > Prado023. Next base: position 9,425 of record JALOLK010000027.1, on the reverse strand, counting down.
CTCGTCGTGCTCGACGACGATGAGCGTGTTGCCGAGGTCGCGCAGCCGCACGAGCGTCTCGATGAGCCGGTGGTTGTCCCGCTGGTGCAGGCCGATGCTGGGCTCGTCGAGGACGTAGAGCACCCCGACGAGGCCCGACCCGATCTGGGTGGCCAACCGGATGCGCTGGGCCTCGCCGCCGGCCAGGGTGGCCGCGGGTCGCGACAGGCTCAGGTAGTGCAGGCCGACATCGATGAGGAAGGCCAGCCGCTCGTGCACCTCCTTGAGCACCCGGGCCGCGATCTGGGCGTCCCGGTCGGAGACGTCGAGGTCGGCCAGGAAGGCTGCGGCCTCGCCGATGGGCATGTCGGCGATCGCCGAGATGCTCGCCCCGCCGACGGTCACGGCCAGGGACACCGGCTTGAGGCGGGCGCCCTGGCAGGCCGGGCAGGGCACCTCGCGCATGTAGCCCTCGTAGCGCTCACGGGCGGCGTCGCTCTCGGCCTCGACGTGGCGGCGCTGCACGAACGGGATGACGCCCTCGAAGCCGGTGGAGTAGGAGCGCTCGCGGCCGTAGCGGTTGCGGTAGCGCACGTGCACCTGGTGGCCGTAGCCGTGCAGCAGGGCGTCGCGCAGGGCCGCGGGCAGGGCCCGGAACGGGGTGTTGACGTCGGAGCCGAACTCCTCGGCGAGGGCCCCGACGACCCGGGCGTAGTACTCGTGCAGGTGGCCGCTGCCCCAGGGGGCGATGGCGCCGTCGGCCAGGGTGAGGTCCGGGTCGGGCACGAGCAGGTCGGGGTCGACCTCCATGCGGGTGCCCAGGCCGGTGCACTGGGGGCAGGCGCCGAACGGGGAGTTGAACGAGAAGGAGCGCGGCTCGAGCTCCTCGAACGACTGGCCGTCGTAGAGGCACACGAGGTGCTCGCTGAAGAGCCGCTCACGCGCCGGGTCGTCGGCGGGGAGGTCGACGAACTCGAGGCTGACGATCCCGCCGGCCAGGCGCAGGGCGGTCTCGACCGAGTCGGTGAGGCGTCGGCGCGCGGAGGGCTTCACGGCCAGCCGGTCGACGACCACCTCGACCGTGTGCTTCTCCTGCTTCTTCAGGGTGGGCGGCTCGGTGAGCGGATGGACCGTGCCATCCACCCGCGCCCGGCTGAAGCCCTGCGCCTGCAGCTGGCGGAACAGCTCGCCGTACTCCCCCTTGCGCTCGCGGACCACCGGGGCGAGCACCTGGAAGCGCGTGCCCTCCTCCAGCTCGAGGATCTGGTCGACGATCTGCTGGGGCGTCTGGCGGCCGACCGGCCGGCCACAGGTGGGGCAGTGCGGCTTGCCGATCCGCGCGAAGAGCAGGCGCAGGTAGTCGTAGACCTCGGTGATCGTGCCGACGGTGGAGCGCGGGTTGCGCGACGTGGACTTCTGGTCGATCGAGACCGCGGGACTCAGCCCGTCGATGAAGTCGACGTCAGGCTTGTCCATCTGGCCCAGGAACTGCCGGGCGTAGGCGCTCAGCGACTCGACGTACCGGCGCTGGCCCTCGGCGAAGATGGTGTCGAACGCCAGGCTGGACTTGCCCGAGCCGGACAGGCCGGTGAACACGACCAGGGCGTCGCGCGGGATCGAGACCGAGACGTCCTTGAGGTTGTGCTCGCGGGCACCGCGGACCGTCAGGCGGTCCCGGTGGTGCTCGTGGTGCTCGGCCAGATCCACGCGCTGAATCCTAGGTGAGGGCTCCGACAACGGCGTGCGGCCGTCAGCGCTCGCGCCCGGGCTCCGGCGGGAGGTGCTCGAGGGCCTCACCGGCCACCTGCTCGGCCTCGTGCTCGGCCACCATCTCGGGGCTGCGCTCGAGGAGGGCGGGGTTGCGCCGCACGGCCACCAGGCTGGCGATCGCCGTGACGGCCAGGACCCCGACGATCACGACCAGCGAGGCCAGGATCGAGATCTCCGGCACCGGCAGGTCGGTCGTCTCGTGCAGGGCGTGCAGCAGCAGCTTCACCGCGATGAAGGCCAGGATGATCGCCAGGCCCTTGGACAGGTACACGAGCCGGTCGAGCAGGCCGTGCAGCATGAAGTAGAGCTGGCGCAGGCCCATCAGGGCGAAGGCGTTGGCCGTGAAGACCAGGTAGGCCTCCTCGGTGAGGCCGAACACCGCGGGGATCGAGTCCAACGCGAACAGCAGGTCGGTGGTGCCGATGGCCAGCATGACCAGCGCCATGGGGGTGATGACCCGGCGGCCGTCGAGGCGGACCAGCAGCTTCGTGCCGTGGTACTCGCGCGTGGTGGGCACCCGGCGCTCGACGAGCCGGATGAGCGGGTTGCCCTCCGGGTCGGGCTCGTCGTCGCCGTTGCGCCAGACCTGGACCGCCGTGAAGAGCAGGAACGCCCCGAACAGGAAGAACGTGGCCGCGAACCGCTCGATGGCCGCGGCGCCGAGCACGATGAGGATGCCGCGCAGCACGAGCGCGATCACGATGCCGACGGTGAGCACCCGGTGCCGGTGCTCCTGGGGCACGGCGAACGACGACATGATGATCATGAAGACGAACAGGTTGTCGACGCTCAGCGAGTACTCGGTGATGTACCCGGCGAGGAACTCCCCGCCGTACCGGCTGCCGAAGGTGACCGCCACGAATCCCGCGAACAGCAGGGCCAGGGCGACGTAGAAGATCACCCAGCGGGTGGCCTCGCGTGCGGTGTAGGGGTGCGGCCGGCGGTCGACGATGACGAGGTCGGCGACGATGATGCCGACCAGGCCGAGGATCGTCGCCGCCCAGAGTGCCGCCGACACCTCCACCGATGGCCTCCCAGCACCCGCGCGGCCCCGGTCGGGTGGCGACCGGACCGGTCCATTCTGGCACGCAGGCAGGGCACCGACCGTCGGCCCGCGCGGGGCCTGTGCGTCAGCGGGCGGCGATCATGCCGCGCAGCTCGCGCTTGAGCTCGGAGACCTCGTCGCGGTAGCGGGCGGCGAGCTCGAACTGCAGCTCGGCGGCGGCGGCGTGCATCTGCTCGGTGAGCTCCTGGATGAGCGCGGCGAGCTCGGAGGCGGGCAGGTCGGCCCGGGCGGGCGCGGACGACGGCTCGGCGGCCATCCCGGCCGAGCCCTGGCGGCGCGAGCCACCACGGCCGCGGGACTGGGAGCGCCCCGAGCCCATCGTCGTGGCGGCCGTGGCCAGCCACTGCTCGGTGTCGGCGTCCTCGGCGGCGAGCATGTCGGTGATGTCGGCGATCTTCTTGCGCAGCGGCTGCGGGTCCAGGCCGCGCTCCTCGTTGTACGCGATCTGCAGGGCGCGCCGGCGGTTGGTCTCGTCGATGGCGGTGCGCATGGACGCCGTGATGGTGTCGGCGTACATGTGCACCTGGCCGGACACGTTGCGCGCGGCGCGGCCGATGGTCTGGATCAGCGAGCGCTCCGAGCGCAGGAAGCCCTCCTTGTCGGCGTCGAGGATGCTCACGAGCGAGACCTCGGGCAGGTCCAGGCCCTCGCGGAGCAGGTTGATGCCCACCAGGACGTCGAACACGCCGAGGCGCAGCTCGCGCAGCAGCTCGACGCGCCGGAGGGTGTCGACCTCGGAGTGCAGGTAGCGCACCCTGATGCCGCGCTCGAGCAGGTAGTCGGTGAGGTCCTCGGACATGCGCTTGGTCAGGGTGGTGACGAGCACCCGCTCGCCGCGCTCGGTGCGCAGCCCGATCTCGTGCATGAGGTCGTCGATCTGGCCCTTCGTGGGCTTGAGCACGATCTCCGGGTCGATCAGGCCGGTCGGGCGGATCACCTGCTCCACGACGTCGCCGCCGACCTTGGCCAGCTCGTACGGGCCCGGGGTCGCGGACAGGTAGACCGTCTGCCCGATCCGCTCGAGGAACTCCTCCCATCGCAGCGGCCGGTTGTCCGCGGCGCTGGGCAGCCGGAACCCGTGGTCGACGAGCGTGCGCTTGCGGGACATGTCGCCCTCGTACATGCCCCCGATCTGCGGCACGGTCACGTGCGACTCGTCGATGACGAGCAGGAAGTCCTCGGGGAAGTAGTCGAGCAGGCAGTTGGGCGCCGAGCCCTGCTCGCGGCCGTCGATGTGCCGCGAGTAGTTCTCGATGCCGGAGCAGAAGCCGACCTGGCGCATCATCTCGATGTCGTAGGTGGTCCGCATCTGCAGCCGCTGGGCCTCGAGCAGCTTGCCCTGCGTGGTGAGCTCCTCGAGCCGCTGGGCCAGCTCGGCCTCGATGCCCCCCAGGGCCCGCTCCATGCGCTCCGGGCCGGCCACGTAGTGGGTCGCCGGGAAGACGTAGACCTCCTGGTCGTCGCTGAGCACCTCGCCGGTCACCGGGTGCAGGGTCATGAGGCGCTCCACCTCGTCACCGAACATCTCGATGCGCACGGGGTTCAGCTCGTAGACCGGGAACACCTCGATCGTGTCCCCGCGCACCCGGAACGTGCCCCGCTCGAACGCCAGGTCGTTGCGGGCGTACTGGTTCTCCACGAACTGGCGCAGCAGGGCGTCGCGCTCCACCTGCGTGCCCACGCGCAGCCGGACCATCCGGTCGACGTACTCCTGGGGCGTGCCCAGGCCGTAGATCGCCGAGACGGTTCGTTGATCGAGGAGTCCTTCTCGATGTAGGTGTCCGTCTGCGGGATGTAGGCCTCGGGCTGGTAGTAGTCGTAGTAGGAGACGAAGTACTCGACGGCGTTCTCGGGGAGCAGCTCGCGGAACTCGTTGGCCAGCTGGGCGGCCAGCGTCTTGTTCGGCGCCATCACCAGCGTGGGCCGCTGCAGCTGCTCGACCAGCCAGGCGGTGGTGGCCGACTTGCCGGTACCCGTGGCCCCCATGAGCACGACGTCCTTGACCCCGGCGTTGATCCGCCGGGTGATCTCGGCGATCGCGGCGGGCTGGTCGCCCGCGGGCTCGTAGTCGCTGATCACGCGGAACGGAGCCACGCGCCGCTGCAGGTCGCTGACGGGACGGGTCATGGAGCAACCGTAGGCCGCGGGTCCGACATCGTCACCGCCACGGCCGGCGGGGGCGGGGCCGGTGGTGCGACGGCACCTCCCGGCCCCGCCGGGCCGTCGGCGGGCGCTCAGGCCGCGAGGATCGCCTCCAGCCGCTGGTAGCTGGTCTCCATGCCGCCGGTCATCCCGGTGGCCAGCACCATGTCGCGAACCTCGGCGCTCGGGTAGGTCACCAGGATGGTGAGCAGGGTGCCCCCCGAGCAGGGGGTGAGCGTCAGCTCGTTGCGGGTGCCCTCCCCCGGCACGCCGATCATCCGCTCGGTGGTCACCGAGCGCACCGGCGGCTGGTGCTCGAGCAGCTCGCCCTCGAACCCGAACCCCTCGCCGCCGCCGACCGGGGCCCACTCGTAGCGATAGGACTGCCCCACCTCGGTGGCGATCTCGCAGACCGGCATCGTCCAGCCGTCGGGCCCCAGCAGCCAGCGCTGCACCAGGTCGGGGTCCTGGTGCGCCCGCCAGACCTGCTCGACGGAGCCGCGGATGACCCGGCTGAACCGCACCAGGGTGTCGGAGAGCACCTGGGCCTCGGTGGCGCGGCCCGCGGCGAACGAGGCCAGGTCCGCCACGACCGCGTCGATCTGGCCCATCGCCTCGGTGGTGCCCTGCTCCATGCCCATCTCGAGCAGCTGCTCGAGGGCCTGCAGGGAGGCGAAGTACGTGGTGTTCGTCATGCGCGAGCCGGTCGGGGTGGGCTCGAACACGAAGGTCATGCGCATGTCGGGCAGCTCGGGGTTCTCCGCGCCGTCCGCACCGGCGAACCCGTCGCGCACCTCGAAGCTGCGGCCCGGGTCGACCGCGAGGAACTCCCAGAACCCGCTGGACGCCTCGCCCTGCGGGCCGTGCATCGTGTAGGCCGAGCGCCCGCCCACCGCCATGTCGTGGCGATGGAACGTCGCCGGCCACGTCGGCGGGCCCCAGAAGCGCTCGAGCTGCCGAGGGTCGGCGTAGGCGTCCCAGAGCCGCTCGACGGGCACGGGGAACTCGGCCACGACGGTCATGGTGAGCGAGTCGAGGTCCTTGCTGATCTCGGTGATGGGCATGGCGGTGGCCTCTCAGGGGGATGGGTGGTCGTCGTCGGCGAGCAGCGCGTCGAGGCGCTCGACACGTACCCGCCACAGCTGCTCGTAGTCGTCCAGCAGGGCCTGGGCGGCCCGGATGCGGTCGGGGTTGCCCCGCACGATGCGCTCGCGACCGCGTGGCTGCTTGGTCACCAGACCCGCCTCCTCCAGCACGGCCACGTGCTTCTGCACCGCGGCGAACGTCATGGCGTAGCAGCGTGCGAGGTCGCTCACCGAGGCCTCGGTGACGAGGGTCCGGCGGACGATGTCGCGTCGCGTCGCGTCGGCCAGCGCATGGAAGAGCCGGTCGACCTCGGCGTCGGAGAGCTGCTGATCTACAACCATTTGGTTGTACGTTAGCGCCGGTCGCCGTCGTGGTCAAGGGGTCGGGGCCAGCGGTGGTCGGCCGGGGTCAGCCGGCCCTGGCGACGATGGCCTCCCAGGCGCGCTGCACCTGCTCGGCCAGCGCCGCGAGGTCCCCGTCGTTCTCGATCACCAGGTCGGCGGCCGCCCGACGCTGCTCATCGCTGGCCTGTCGAGCCATCCGCTCGGTGGCGTCGGCGGCTGGGATGCCGCGGTCGGCCAGCCGGCGCAGCCGCACGTCGGGGGCGGCGAGGACCACGAGCACGACATCGAACCCCCCGGCCAGGCCCTGCTCGACGAGCAGCGGCATGTCGTAGACCACCACCGGCGCGCCGGCGGCCTCGGCGCGCGCCAGCAGCTCGGCCGACCGCGCCGCGATGCGCGGGTGCATGATCGCGTCGAGCGCGGCCAGGGCCTCGGGGTCCGGGAACACCAGGGCCGCGAGGCCTGCGCGGTCGAGGGTGCCGTCGGCGCGCAGCACCCCGGGGCCGAAGCGCGCCACGATCTCGGCCAGCGCGGGCTGGCCCGGCTCCACGAGGGCCCGGGCGATCGCATCCGCATCGACCACGACCGCACCCCGGTCGGCCAGCATGCCGGCCACGGTGGACTTGCCCGACCCGATCCCGCCCGTGAGCCCGACCCGCAGCGCCATGCCCGCAGCATGCCAGCGGGCCCGCCGCATCCGCCGCGCAGCGCGAGGCGGCCGCGGATGCCAGGGGGTCGGGCAGGTGGCGGTCAGCGCGCCAGGCCTGTGCGGACGCGCGCCACGCCGACCGGGCCCGGCTCCTGGTCCGTGGCACCCCCGGGATCGGGGAGGATGGCGCCCGTGACGGAGCAGGACGACGGGCGGCGCGACGCCCACACGGGGGACGGCCCCACCCAGGGCACGGGTGCACGCCTCGAGGGCTCGGGCGCCGACGGCATCTCGGTGCAGGGCACGGCGATCGTCGGCATCGGCCTGGTGATCTCCCAGCTCGTCGCGATGCTGCAGATGCTCGTCGTGTCCCGGATCCTCGGCCCGGAGCAGTTCGGCGTCTTCGGCGCGATGGCCGTGATCCTGCTGCTCGGCAGCACCTGCCTGGCGGCCACCCAGGTCGTGGTCGCGCGGCACGTCGCCTCGGGCCGCTCGGAGCGCCACATCGGGGCGCTGCCGGTGCTCGTGGTCGGGGCCGCGGCCTTCGCCCTGGGGGCGATCACCGCGCCGCTGGTGAGCCGGGCGCTCAACCTCGACGACGTCATGGGCCTGGTGCTCGTGGCGGCCACGTTCGTGCCCTTCGCGGTCACCGGGGCGCAGCTGGGCCTGCTGCAGGGGGCCGAGCAGCACGCCAGGCTCGGCGCGCTCTACGTGATCGCGACGGTCGCCCGCGTGGCCGGCGCCATCCTCGGGGCCTGGCTGGGCGGCTCGGCGGACGCCACCGTCCTGGGCCTCATGATCGGGGCCACGATCGGTGCCCTCGCCGGCCAGCTCATGCTCGTCGCCCAGCCCACCTGGGGCCGCGGCGAGGAGGGCTCCCGCGACTTCCTCGTGGAGGTCTTCCACGCCGCCCACGCGCTCATCGTGCTCTACGCCCTGACCAACCTCGACGTGCTCATCGCGCGGGCCCGCCTCGACCCGTTCGACGCCGGCCTCTACGCCGCCGGTGCGCTGGTGAACCGGGCGGTGTTCTTCCTGCCGACCGCGATCCTGGTCGCGGCGTTCCCCCGCATGGTGGCCGGGGCCCGGCACGCGCAGCGCCAGGCGGTGGCCGCCGTCGCCGGCCTGGGCCTGCTGGCCACCGCGGCGGTCGCCCTGGTGCCCGGGCTGGTCATCCAGATCATGGCCGGCTCGCAGTACGCCGACGTGGCCGACGATGCGTGGGTCTTCGCGCTCGCCGGCGCCGGGTTCGGCGTCGTGCAGGTGCTGCTCTACGCCCGGATGGCCCACCACGACCGGCGCGCCACGATCCTGCTCTGGGGCGGGGTCGTCGCGCTGGTCGCGCTGGGCCTGACGTTCGGCACCTCGATCCGCTCCCTGGCCCTGTGCGCGGCCGCCGTGGCCTGGACCGTGGCCATCGCCGGGGTGATCTGGGCCCGCACCAGCCCGCCCCCGGCCGGCGCCGAGGTGGTCGGCGACGACGAGCCGATCCCCGCCCCCTGGGAGTAGGGGCCGCCGCCGCGCCGGGGACGAGCCGCCCCCTGGGGTCGGCACCGCCACCAGCTCGCCGATCGCGTCGGGTTTCGGAGCGTTCGGCGCTCGCGAACCCGACGCGATCGCGCTTCCGTTGAAGCAAACCCGTCGCAATCCGGGGCGGTGCGAGATGCGACGGGGCGGAACCCGTGGAGCACCGGGCGCCGGGAGGGCAGCACACCGGGAGGGCACACGCCGAAGGCCCCGGCCCTCCGAGGAGGGACCGGGGCCTTCGGGTCAGTGCGGTGACGTGACGGCTCAGGCGCCGCCGGTCAGCTTCTCGCGCAGCGCCTGCAGGGCCTCGTCGCTGGCCAGCGTGCCGGCCGCCTCGGGCGCGGCCGTGGTGGTGGCCGAGCTGTAGCTGCCCACACCCTCGCCGGTCTCGAGGGCCGCCGCCTGGTCGGCGGTCTTGGCCTCCTCGACCTGCTTCATGTGCTGCTCCCAGCGGGCGTGCGCCTCGGCGTACTGCGCCTCCCACTCGGCGCGCTGGTCCTCGAACCCGACCTTCCACTCGCCGGTCTCCGGGTCGAAGCCCTCGGGCCCGATGTAGGTGCCGGCCTCGTCGTAGGACGGCGCCATGCCGTACAGGTACGGGTCGAACTCCTCGGCCGCAGCCCCGGTCGCGTTCTCGTTCGCCTGCTTGAGGCTCAGCGAGATGCGGCGGCGCTCCAGGTCGATGTCGATGACCTTGACGAAGATGTCGTCGCCCACGGTCACGACCTGCTCGGGGATCTCGACGTGGCGCTCGGCCAGCTCCGAGATGTGCACCAGGCCCTCGATGCCCTCCTCGACGCGCACGAACGCGCCGAACGGGACGAGCTTGGTGACCTTGCCGGGCACGACCTGGCCCATCTGG
>JALOLK010000026.1 GCA_025456015.1 Candidatus Nanopelagicales bacterium | reverse complement strand
CGAGGCGCTGCTCTCCGAGATCCGCAGCGTCGCCGGGGTGTCGACGCGCACGACGGTCGTGCTGTCCACCCCGTTCGAGGAGCGCCCGGTCCTCGAGCCATGAGGGCTGCGCGGGCCGAGCGGCGGACGCGTCAGGTGAGGTCGACGACCTCGGCCGCGTGGCGCCACCAGCGCTGGCCGTCGTCGGGCAGCGTATGGATGGGGTCGTAGTAGCGGTAGGCGCGATCCAGCGCGTTCGGGTCGTCGAACTCGATGCCCGTCCGGTAGTTCTTCGTCCACTCCGAGATGCCCAGCGTGCGGTCGTAGCTGTGCACCTGGTGCACCCAGCGCTTGCCCACGTAGGGCACGTCGCACACGATCCGCGGCGTGGCGAAGCCGGGCAGGTACCCCATGATCGCGTGCTGGAGGTCCTGCGCCCGGCCCAGCGACACCCGCCAGTGCTCGGCGTTGGGGATCATGTCGCACATGTAGAAGTAGTAGGGCATGATCCCGGCGCCGTCGAGCAGCGTGAAGCACAGGTCGAGCAGGTCGTCCGACGTCGCGTTCACGCCCTCGAGCAGCACGCCCTGGTTGCGCACGTCGCGCACGCCGGCGTCGAACATGGCGCGCACCGCCTCGGCCACGAGCGGCGTGATCGAGGCCGCGGTGTTCACGTGCGTGTGGATCGCCAGGGAGACCCCGTTCGCGCGTGCCTTGCTGGCCACCCGGTGCATCCCCTCGACGACCTCGGGCTGCAGCCAGTGCTGGGGCAGGGCCATCAGCGCCTTGGTGGCCAGGCGGATGTCGCGGATGTTCGGCACGTCGAGCAGCGCGTCGAGGTAGGCCTCCAGCCGCGGCCAGGGCAGGTTGGCCACGTCCCCGCCGGAGACCACGACGTCGCGCACGTTCGGGTGGGTGCGCAGGTAGGCCAGGTGGGCCTCCTGGCGGTCCACCGGCTTGAGCACGAGCTTGAACTTGTCCACGCTCGGGGTGGAGTTGCCCACGAGGTCCATGCGGGTGCAGTGGCCGCAGTACTGCGGGCAGGTGCTGAGCAGCTCGGCGAGGACCTTGGTCGGGTAGCGGTGGGTGAGGCCCTCGGCGACCCACATGGCCTGCTCGTGCAGCGAGTCGCGCGAGGCGTAGGGGTGGCTGGCCCAGGTGAGCAGCCGGTCGGAGCGCACGGGGAGCATGTAGCGGCGGACGGGGTCGGCCAGGAACGCCTCGGTGAGCGAGCCGGGGCCGGCGGGCCGCGCGTCGCGCATCATCGTGTTGAGCATCTGCGGCGGCACGAGCATCGACATGGTGGCCATCTGGTCGTGATCGGCCTGCAGGTCGGCGTAGACCCCCTCGTCGAGCAGGTCGCCCATGAGCTCGTGCAGCTGTCGCGGGTTCTTCACGCAATGGGCGCGCTGCCACTGGGCGGAGCGCCACTGCTCCTCGGTGACCTCGGCCCAGCCGGGGAAGCGGGTCCAGTCCGGCTCCTCCACCCGCGTGCGCAGGTAGGTGTAGGGCTGCAGGGGCACGTCCGCGTGCCGGTCGTCGACCGGGCTGAACGGGTCAAGAATCTCCGTCATTGCCGCACTGTAGCGCAAGGAATCGCCGTATCACGAGAGGCGAGCGGACTATTCTCCTGCCTGTCGCCCGGCTAGGCTGGGTCCGTCCGCCAGGAGGAGCCGATGAGCGAAACTGCCGACGCCGTCGGCGTGCACCGCGTCCTCGAACCGTCCGGTGTGCTGCCGCAGGCCGCCTGGCGGCTGGACGCCGATCCCCGGATCAGGCCCGACGAGGTGCGCCTGCGGGTCCGCCGGCTCAACCTCGACGCAGCCTCGTTCACCCAGCTGCGCGACCAGCACGGCGGCGACGGCGAGCGGGTCCGCGAGGACGTGGCCGGGATCATCGCCACCCGGGGCAAGATGCACAACCCGGTGACCGGCTCGGGGGGCATGCTCATCGGGGTGGTCGAGGAGGTCGGCCCCGAGTCCCCGCTGGGCCTGCACGTGGGCGACCGGGTGGCCACGCTGGTCTCGCTGACGCTGACGCCGCTGCGCATCGAGGACGGCTTGTGCGGCTGGGACGGCCTCAGCGAGCAGGTGCCGTGCGACGGCACGGCCATCCTGTTCCGACGCTCGATCGTGGCGATCCTGCCCGAGGACCTGCCCGAGGAGCTGGCCATGTCGGTGAACGACGTGTGCGGGGCCCCGGCCCTGACGACACGCGTCGTGCAGGGCTACGTCGAGCGCGGGGTCCGCCCGACGGTCGCGGTGCTGGGCGGGGCGGGCAAGAGCGGGTCGCTGAGCCTGGTCGCGGCCCGGCGCGCCGGCGCCGGTCGGACGCTGGGCGTGGTGCCGGGGGAGGGGGAGGCGCGGCTGCTGCGCGAGGCGGGACTGGCCGACGTGGTCGCCCTGGCCGATGCCCGCGACCCCGTCGGGCTGGCCGAGGCGGTCAGCGGCGCGCTCGGCGCCCCCGCGGACCTCACCATCGTGTGCGTGACCGTGCCCGGCTGCGAGCACGGCGCGGTGCTGGCCACCGCCGAGGGCGGCACGATCATCTTCTTCTCGATGGCCACCTCGTTCACCGCGGCCGCGCTGGGCGCCGAGGGCCTCGCGGCCGACGTCACCATGCTCATCGGCAACGGCTACGCCCGCGGCCATGCCGCCCTGGCCCTGGACCTGCTGCGCACCGAGCCCGCGCTGCGCGCGCTGTTCGAGGCGCGGCTGGCCGGGGAGCCCGCGTGAGGCTGCTGCTGCGCGGCGGCCCCGTGCACGCCGCCGGCGCGCCCGGCGCCGACGCGATGCTCGTGGTGGACGGGCGGATCGCCTGGATCGGCCCCAGCTCGGGGGCCGCGGTCCACGCCGACGACGCCGACGTGGTGGTCGAGCTCGACGGCGCCCTGGTCGCGCCGGCGTTCGTCGACGCGCACGTGCACCACACCATGACCGGCCTGACCCTGCTCGGCCTGGACCTGCGCGGGGTCCCGAGTCGCGAGGCCCTGCTCGACGCCGTGACCGACCAGGCGCGGCGGACCCGGGGCCGGCCGATCCTGGGCCACGGGTGGGACGAGACCGCGTGGCCGGACCCCACCCTGCCCACCCGCGCGGAGCTGGACCGGTCCAGCTGGGGCTCGGTGGTGTACCTGTCGCGGATCGACGTGCACTCGGCCGTGGTCTCCACCGCCCTGCTGGCGCTGCTGCCCGGCCTGGCCGACGCGGCGGGCTTCGAGCCCACGGGTCGGGTCACCGGCGACGCGCACCACCGGGTGCGCCGGCACCTCACCGAGGAGCTGCCCGGCGGCCTGCGCGAGGCCGCGCAGCGGGCCACCCGCGCGCACGCCGCCGAACAGGGCGTCGTGGCCCTGCACGAGGCGGCCGGGCCGGACATCAACGGGGCCGAGGACCTGCGCGCGCTGCTGGCCCTGGCCGCGGCCGAACCCGGTCCGCTGGTCGTGGGCTACTGGGGCCGCCCGGGCCGCCAGGGCGTGCAGGAGGCCCGCGACCTCGGCGCCGCAGGCGTCGCCGGGGACCTCTTCGTGGACGGGGCCCTGGGGTCGCGGACCGCGTGGCTGCACGAGCCCTACGCCGACGGCCCCGGCACCGGCACCCAGTACCTCGACGTCGCGAGCATCACCGAGACCCTCGTCGCCGCGACGCAGGCCGGCATGCAGGCCGGCTTCCACGCGATCGGCGACGCCGCCCTCGACGCGGTGGCCGAGGGCCTGCGCCGCACGATGGAGCAGTGCGGGCAGCCGGCGGTGCGGGCCGCCCGGCACCGGATCGAGCACGTGACCATGGCCGGCCCGGACGTCGCGGCGGTGCTCGCCGAGGCCGGCGCCATCGCCAGCGTGCAGCCGCTCTTCGACGCCACCTGGGGTGCCCCGGGGGGTGCGTACGGGCACCGTCTCGGACCGGCCCGCGCCGCGGGGCTGCACGACTTCGCCGGCCTCGTGCGCGCTGGGGTGTCCCTGGCCCTGGGCTCGGACAGCCCGGTCACGCCGATCGACCCCTGGGCGTGGGTGCGCGCCGCGATGTGGCACCACCAGCCCGCCGCGCGGCTCAGCGCCCGTGCGGCCTTCGCCGCGGCGACGCGGGGCGGTTGGCGTGCCGCCGGCGACGACGCCTCCGGGCTGCTCGCGGTCGGGGCGCCCGCCACGTACGCGGTCTGGGCCGTGGACGAGCTGGCCGTCCAGGCCCCGGACGCCCGGGTCGCCAACTGGAGCACGGACCCCCGCTCCGGCACGCCGGGCCTGCCGCGCCTGGACCCCGGCCTGCCCGCCCCGCGCTGCCTGGCCACGGTCCTGGGCGGGCGGGTGCTGTACGCCGCCGACGACGCCGAGGCCGGTGCTGCCACCGCCGCGGCAGGTCGGGGCGCCGGGACCGTCGGCCCGCTGGGCGAGCAGGGCCCCGCATCTGGGACGGTGGCGCCATGAGGGTGGCCCTGGACCCGGTGCAGGTGGCCCGCGCCCGGGGGCTGGCCGCCTCGGCCGCCCAACCCGTGCTGGCCATCACGCGCGAGCACACGACCGTCTCGATCGAGCGGGCCGTCCTGCGCATGGCCGGCCTCGAGGGGGCCGACGCCGAGGGCATCCCCTGGGTGAACCGGCTGGTCGACGCGGTCGCCGAGCAGGTGGGCCTGCAGCACGGCGTCGCGCTGCCGGTCTGGGACGCCCTGGCCGCACACCGGCGCTCGGGCGTCGCCGGCGGGGCGGATCCGCTGCTCACCCTGGCCCAGCGGGCGGCCGCAGGCTCGGTCCAGTTCCGGATCCCCCAGGGGCGTGCCGAGGGCTCGGCTCGGACCGCTGCCCTGCGCGCAGCGCGGGGCGGGGTCCGGCGGGTGGACCGCCAGCGGGCGGTCCGCGAGCGACTGCTCGCCCGTCACCCGGTCGAGCACCAGCCGTGGGTGTACCTCATCGTGGCCACCGGCGACATCCACGAGGACGTGCCCCAGGCCCAGGCTGCCGCCCGGGGCGGGGCCGACGTCATCGCGGTGATCCGCTCCACGGGACAGTCCCTGCTCGACTACGTGCCGGAGGGTGCCACCCGCGAGGGCTACGCGGGGACGTACGCCACCCAGGAGAACTTCCGCATCATGCGCGCGGCCCTGGACGACGTGTCGAAGGAGCTCGGGCGCTACGTGCGCCTGACGAACTACGCCTCCGGGCTGTGCATGCCCGAGATCGCCACGCTGGCCGGCCTCGAGCGGCTCGACATGATGCTCAACGACTCGATGTACGGGATCCTCTTCCGCGACATCAACCCCATCCGCACCTTCACCGACCAGCACTTCGCCCGCCAGGTGCACGCCCGTGCCGGGATCATCATCAACACCGGCGAGGACAACTACCTGACCACGGCCGACGCGGTGGACGCCGCGCACACGGTGACGGTCAGCCAGCTGCTGAACGAGCACTTCGCCAAGCAGGCAGGGCTCGAGGACTGGCAGCTGGGCCTGGGCCACGCCTTCGAGATCAACCCGGACCTGCCGGACTCCTTCCGCCTCGAGCTGGCCCACGCGCTGCTGGCGCGCACGTTGTTCCCCGACGCGCCCCTGAAGTGGATGCCGCCCACCAAGCACATGACCGGCGACATCTTCCGCGGGTACCTGCTCGACGCCTTCTTCAACCTGGCCGGAGTGCTCACCGGCCAGGGCATCCTGCTCGTCGGGATGATGACCGAGGCGGTCGTCACCCCGTGGCTGTCCGACCGCGACCTGGCCCTGCAGAACGTGCACTACGTGATGAACGCTGCCGGGCGGCTGGGGGAGGACTTCACCCCGGCCGACGACGGGTTCATCGCCACCCGGGCCCGCCACGTGCTCGACGAGGCCGTCGCGCTGCTCGAGCGCATCGACGCCGACGGCCTGCTGCCCGCGATCGCCGACGGCACCTTCGGGCTCATGAAGCGACCGGCCGACAAGGGCCGGGGCCTCGACGGCGTGGTCGCGCGGGCCGAGGGGTACTGCAACCCGGTCACCGAGGTGCTCGACGAGCCGCGGCCCGCGCCGCGGGTGGCGGGGCCGCGCCCATGAGCCGCGTGATCCGCCCGTACGGCGACGCCACCGGTGACGGCATGGTGCAGGTCTCGTTCACCCTGCCGATCCCGCACGACAAGCGCGCGGAGGGGGCCGCGGCGCAGCTGGCCAACCGCATGGGCATCGATCCCGCGCTGGTCGTGCACGCCAGGGCGATGGGCCCGGACTTCACGTTCTTCGTCGTCTACGGCCGCGTGAACCACCTCGTCGAGCTCGACAAGGTCGTGGTGGTCGAGCGGGACTTCCCGCTGCTGGCCCCCAAGGAGGTCAACGCCCGGATCAAGGCGCAGCTGCGGCGACCGCTCGTCGTGGTCGGGGCCTGCATCGGCACCGACGCCCACACGGTGGGCATCGACGCGATCCTCAACATCAAGGGCTTCGCCGGCGAGAAGGGCCTGGAGTACTACGCCGGCTTCGAGGTGCACAACCTCGGGGCGCAGGTGCCGGTGCCCGAGCTCGTGGCGGTGGCCGGCGAGGTGCGCGCTGACGCGGTGCTCGTCTCGCAGGTGGTCACCCAGCGCGACGCCCACCTGCACAACACCGAGGAGATGACCGCGGCCTTCCGGGAGGCGTTCCCGCGCGCGCGCCGGCCGGTGCTGGTCGTCGGCGGGCCGCGCTTCGACGAGTCCATGGCCGAGCAGCTCGGCGTCGACCGGATCTTCGGGCGCGGCACCACGCCCGCCGAGGTCGCCTCCTACCTGGTGCACCGGATCGTGGGGGAGGGGCGGCGATGAGTCAGCAGGAGCAGGGCGGCGACGGCGTGGGCATGGTGGTGACCCACCGGCGCTACGTCCCGCACGCCCACGCGCACTACGCCGGCAACCTGGTGGACGGCGCCTACGTGCTGGGGTTGTTCGGTGATGTGGCGACCGAGCTCATGATCCGCCTCGACGGGGACGAGGGCCTGTTCGCCTCGTACGCCGAGGTGCAGTTCCTCGGACCGCTGCGCGGCGGTGACGTCGTGGAGGTGTCGGCCACCCTCGAGGGACGCGGCCGGCGCAGCCGCCAGATGGCGTTCACCGCCCACGTGGTGTGCCGGGGAGCCCCGGACCGGGGCCCCAACGCCGCCGACGCCCTGCCGCAGCCCCTGCTCATCACGATCGCCCGCGGCACGGTGGTCGCCCCCGCCTGACCACCCCACCCGCCCCCCACCCCGTGATCCATTCGGGTTGTGGCGCCTCTTGGGTCGCGAACCTGCATGGATCATGAGCAAGGGGGCGGCGGCCGGTCCGGGCAGCAGCGATGATGGGCCCGTGACCGTCACGACCAGTGCCAGCGAGCGGCGCACCCGGGTCGCTCCGGCGCCGCTGCGGCTCGGCCTGGCCGCGCTCGCCGGCGTGGTCATGGCCCTGGCCTTCCCGCCCACGACCCTGCTCGGGGGCTGGGCCGTCGTGCCGGCCCTCGCCCTGCTGCTCGGGACCATGCGGGGCGCCAGCTGGCGCCTGGGGGCCGGGCTCGGGCTCGCCGCGGGCCTCGGCTGCTTCCTGGTCCTGCTCGGCTGGATGCGGGTGCTCGGCCCGGACGCCTGGATCGTCCTCGCGCTGCTGTGCGCCGCCTTCTGGGCCGCCACCGGCGCGGCCCTGCCGTGGCTGCTGGCGCGCCGCTGGTGGGTGGTCACGGTCCCGCTGGCGTGGGGCGTCCAGGAGTCGTTGCGTGAGCGCATCCCGTTCGGCGGCTTCCCGTGGGGCAGGCTGGCCTTCGCCCAGGCCGACACCGCGCTGGCCGGGTGGGCCGCGCTCGGCGGGCCGCCGCTGGTCACGCTCGGCGTGGCGCTGGCCGCCTCGACGCTGCTGGCGCTCGTGCTGGCGCTGGCCGAGGGCGGCCGGCCGCTGCAGGTCGCTGCCGCCGCCACTGTCCTCGTCGCGCTGCCGGCGATCGGCGCCGGGCTGCTCGGCCGGCAGTGGGGGGGCACCCCGACGAGCACCGAGCCCATCGCCATCGTGCAGGGCAACGTGCCCCGGGTGGGCCTGGACTTCAACGCCCAGCGCCGCGCGGTGCTCGACAACCATGTGCGGGTCACCGAGGAGCTCGCCGCGGCCGTCGCCGCCGGCGAGGCCGAGCAGCCCGTGGCCGTCATCTGGCCCGAGAACTCCTCGGACATCGACCCCCTGCGCAACCCCGACGCGGCGGCCCAGATCGACCGGGCGGCCGACGCGATCGGGGCCCCGATCCTGGTCGGGGCGGTGCTGCGCAACCCTGACGACCCCCCGACCGACGACGACCCCGGCACGATCCTCAACGTCGCCCTCGTGTGGGACCCGGTCACCGGGCCCGGGGACCGCTACGTGAAGCGCCGCCCGGTGCCGTTCGGCGAGTACCTGCCGTTCCGTGACCTGCTCACCCGCTTCATCAGCCGGTTCGAGCGCATCCCGCGGGACTTCGCCCCCGGCGACGAGCCGGGGTTCCTGCAGGTCGGCCCGGTGCCGCTCGGCGTGGTCATCTGCTTCGAGATCGCCTGGGACGACCTCGTGCGCGACGCGGTGCGCGCCGGCGGGCAGGTGCTCGTGGTGCAGACGAACAACGCCACCTACGGCCTGACCGGACAGCCCGAGCAGCAGCTGGCGATCAGCCGGCTGCAGGCCATCGCGGCCGGCCGGACCACGCTGGTCGCGGCCACCTCGGGCATCAGCGCGGTCATCGCCCCCGACGGCAGCCTGCCGTGGCGCACGGAGCAGTTCGTCGCCGACGCCACGGTGGCCCAGGTGCCGCTGCGCTCGGGCCTGACGCCGGCGGTGCGGCTGGGGCCCTGGGCGGAGGTGGGCGCCGTCGTGCTCCTGCTCGTGCTGGTCGCTGCCAACCGGCGACAGGCTCAGAGCTCGACGAAGACCTCGTCACCCTCGACGACGACGGCGTAGGTCGTCAGGGGGGCCGGTCGGCGTCCGGCCGAGAGCACCCGCTGCGACCATCGGGGGGCCGAGCGGCCGGCGATCCCGCTGGCCCAGTCGAGGTTCTCGCCCGTGCGCAGCACGAAGCGGGAGTTGTGCCACGGGCACTGCACCACGCCGTCGGCGTAGTGCGAGCCGCCCGGCCCAGAGGTCAGCGACAGGCCCAGGTGCGGGCAGCGGTTGCGCGCCGCGCAGAGGCCCTCCTCGTCCCGGGCGACGACCAGCTTCGTGCCGGCCACCTCCACCTCCCGCAGGCTCCCGGCCGGGAAGTCCTGCACCTGTCCGATCCGCACCCGCTGGGCCATGGCCGCACCTCCAGTCGCCTCCGGACGCTAGCAGGGCACCGGGCTGGGCCCGACGTCGCGGCCGCCGGGCGGGCGCGACCCGCGTGGGAGAATGGCGTGGTGACCGACCCGTTCGCCGACCTCGGCCCGATCCTCGTCATCATCCCCACCTACAACGAGCGGGAGAACGTCGCGCGCATCACCGGCCGGGTGCGCGCCGCGGTGCCCGAGGCGCACGTGCTCATCGCCGACGACAACTCCCCGGACGGCACGGGCGCGATCGCCGACGAGCTCGCGGCCGCCGACGGGCAGGTCCACGTGATGCACCGGCTCGGCAAGGAGGGCCTCGCCGCGGCGTACATGGCCGGCTTCGCCTGGGGCCTCGAGCGCGGGTTCGAGGTGCTCGTGGAGATGGACGCCGACGGCTCCCACCAGCCCGAGCAGCTGCCCCTGCTGCTCGACGCCCTGCGCGATGCCGACCTCGTGCTCGGCTCGCGGTGGGTGCCCGGCGGCCAGGTCGTGAACTGGCCCCGCTCCCGTGAGGTGCTGTCGAAGGGGGGCAACCTCTACACGCGGTTGGCCCTGGACCTGCCGCTCATGGACGCCACGGGTGGGTACCGCGTGTTCCGGGCGCAGACCTTGCGCGACCTGCACCTGCACGACGTCGCCTCGCAGGGCTACTGCTTCCAGGTGGACATGGCCCGCCGCGCCCTGGCGTCGGGCAAGCGGGTCGTGGAGGTGCCGATCACCTTCGTGGAGCGCGAGCACGGCACGTCGAAGATGAGCGGCAACATCGTGCGCGAGGCACTGTGGCGGGTCACCGTGTGGGGCGCCCAGGAGCGCACGGCCAAGGTGCGCGCAGCGGCCGCACGCCGGCGTGCGGCCCGGACAGCGGCGAGGGGCTGATCACGATGACCCGATTCCTGGTGCTGGCGTTCCTCGCGGCGCTGGCCGTGGCCGAGGTGGCCGCCGTCATCGCCCTGGAGCAGCGCCTCGGGGCGCTGCCCACGATGCTGCTGCTGGGCCTGGACATGCTCGTGGGCGTGCTCATCATGGGCTGGGCGATGCGCACTCCGCCCCCGCGGGGATGGCGGCTGCTCGCCGGGGCGATCATCGCGCTGCCGGGCCTCGTGCTCGATCTGGTCGGGCTGGCCCTGCTGGTGCCGGCGGTGCAGCGCTGGGCCAGCGCGCACGTCACGCGCGGCACCGAGTCGATGCTGCGCCGCCAGGGCATGTCGGTCGTGACGGTCACCGATGCCGGCGGCGTGCGCCGGACCACGGTCGTGCCCGGGGAGGTGGTGCCCGGCGA
This sequence comes from Candidatus Nanopelagicales bacterium, assembly GCA_025456015.1. Lineage (GTDB taxonomy): Bacteria > Actinomycetota > Actinomycetes > S36-B12 > CAIYMF01 > Prado023. Next base: position 13,615 of record JALOLK010000026.1, on the reverse strand, counting down.
GGTCGTCGACACCGGTCCCGATGCCGCGAGCGGCACTGCCCAGACGCCCGACGACCCGGCGCAGCGCCCCGGGGTGATCCGCGGGGAGCTGGCCGGGCCGCAGGAGTGACGCGGGCCGCGCCGGGGCGCTCAGGTGAAGCAGCCGGATGGCGTCAGGCCGACCGACGCACGCCCTCGCCGCGCCGCTCGCGCAGCAGCGCGAGGCGCTCGTCGAGCAGCTCCTCCAGCTCGGGGATCGACCGACGCTCGAGCAGCATGTCCCAGTGGGTGCGCACGGGCTTCTCGGGCTTGCGCTCGGGCTCGACGCCGTCGCGCAGGGTCGCCGGCTGGCCGCAGGTGGCGCACTCCCAGTCGTAGGGGATCTCCGCCTCCTCCGAGAAGGGCAGCGTCGTGGCGTGCCCCGCGGGGCAGTCGTAGGTCGTCAAGCGACGCGCTGCGAACTCGACGCCTGCGTCGCTCTCGTAGCTGGTGGATCCGAGGCGGGTCCCCCGAAGGGCGCCGTCAGCCATGGTTCGCCGTGCCTTTCCGCGCATCCGGATGCCGGTGTGCGCACGTCGCGGCCACGGGTGGCCGCACCGGGGTCAACACATGAGGTCCTTCGCTTCATTCCCGTTCCGCGGATGCGCCAAACGCCGATGACCTCGCCGACGCCCACCCGGGTTGGGTGACGCCTGCCGGGCATCCCCGCCGGCGGGGCGCTGGGATGGCCCCATGACCCACGACCAGCTCACCGCCGAGCCCCTCGACGCCATCCCGCTGCCCGAGGTCTCGGGCCTGACCCATGCGGTGCGCACCGACGGCGTGGTGACGATCGCCGCGGTGGGTGACCGGGCCGCCCGCATCGCCCTCGCGCGGGTGCGCGCCGGGGACCACCAGCCCACCTGGGAGGTCATGGACCTCACCGAGGCGGCCGGCACCCGGATCCCCGCGAGGGACCCCCAACTCGAGGCGATCGCCACCGACGGCGCGGGCGGGGTGCTGCTCGTGCAGGAGTGGCCCAACCGGGCCGAGTACATCGACGGGCCCAGCCGGGGCGTGGTGCTCAGCCTCGCGCTCGAGGTGCCCGACACGCCGGCGACGCACGCGCTGCACCGGGCCTGGGTCGATCCGGACGGCTCGCACACCGAGGGCGTCGTGCTGCTGCGCGACGGCCACCTGCTGGTCGTCAAGGAGAAGCACCCGGCCGCGCTCGTCGAGTTCGGTCCCGCCGGCGCCCCACCGCTGGGATTCGGGCCCGGCCGCTGGCACCCGTTCGGTCAGCGCTGGGCGCAGGGCGGCGGGGAGCAGGTGCTCGTCGCCCTGGCCGCGTGGTATCCGGATGAGGCCCTGCAGCAGGCGTGCCCGGACCTCAGCGACGCCGACGAGAGCCCGGACGGCGACCTCGTGCTGCTCAGTGACCAGGGCTCGGCGCTGGCGGTGGTGGGCCCGCAGGAGCCGGCGGCCGACCCGTTCGCCGGCACGGTCGCGGCCCGCCGCGTGTGGCGGCTGTCGGGCATCAGCGCCAAGCCGGAAGGGCTGGCCGTGCTGCCCGACGGGATCGTGCTGGTGGCCTGCGACCGGCACAAGGTGAAGAAGAACCTCTTCGTCGTGCGCGACGTGCCCTGGCGCTGACTCAGCCCGGCCACGCGCCGCGGCGCTCGAGCACGCCACGCAAGACCCGTGGGCGGTCGGTGACGATGGCATCCACCCCGAGGTCGAGCAGCTCGTCCATCTGCTCGGCCTGGTCGACGACCCACACGTGGACCTGCAGCCCACGGGCGTGCGCACGCGCGACGAACGCCTCGGTGACCAGGGGGACCCGACCCTGGCGCGGGGGCACCTGCGCGGCGACCGCCCGGGTGCGCGGCAACCGGCCGACCACCAGCCGGGCCACCTCGCCGGTGCCCAACGACGTGGCCAGCCGGGCCCCGCCCATGGCGCGCAGCCGCTGCAGCCGTGCGGTGGAGAACGAGGCGGCGCAGACACGGTCCCACGCGTGGGTGTCGGCCAGGGCGCGCAGGAACGGGCCGATGGCGTCGGCGGACTTCACGTCCACGTTCAGGCGCAGGTCGGGCCAGGCGAGCAGGGCGTCGGCCAGGGCCATCGGGTGCTCGCCGTTGGTGAGCCGGGCGCGCTGCAGCCGGCGCAGGGGCAGGGCCGCGACCGGCCCGGCGAGGTCGGTCGTGCGGTCCAGGGTCGCGTCGTGGAAGACCAGGGCGTGGCCGTCGATGGTCGCGCGCACGTCGGTCTCCACGACGGGGAAGCCGAGGTCGACGGCGTGCTGGAACGACGCCGGGCTGTTCTCGCACGCCTCCCCGGCACCGCCGCGGTGGGCCATCCCGAACGGCCGGGGGAGCGTGGCGAACGGGCTGGGCGGTGCGATCACCTAGCGACGCACCCGCACCCGGTCGGACTTGCTGGCCGCCCAGGAGCCGTCGGCCTGCCGGACCTTGGCGCGCCAGGAGCCGCTGCGCGTGGGCAGGACCTGCAGCACGGCTGTGCCGTCCGGCGCGGAGGCGACGTCGGCGACCGGGCGGTAGCGCCGCGCGCCGTTGGCCCGGAACTCGAAGCGCACGAGGGCGGGCAGCGGGTCGGGCCGCCACTGGCGGTCCGGGAAGCGGGCCTGCACGCTGACCCGCAGGGTGGTCACGGCACCGCGGCGGGCGGGTTCGGGACCGGCGTCGAAGGCGCGCAACCGCAGGCGGGCGTTCGCGGGCAGGGCCGCGGCCTGCAGCGACAGCGCGGCGGCCACCGCCCGGTCGGCGCGGACCACCCCGTAGCCCAGCTGCTCGTCGCGCCCGTTGCCGCTGGCGTCGTCCTGGGCTGTCAGCTGGGTGACGTCGGCGAGCTGCGCCGCGCTCAGCGCGGGGTTGGCCGCGGCGACCAGCGCGATCGCACCCGCCACGTGCGGTGCGGCGAACGAGGTCCCGGACTGCCGGTCGAACCCACCCCCCGGGGCGGCGGCGAGCACGTCCTGGCCCGGGGCGGCGAGGTCGATGTGCCGGCCGGTGTTCGAGAAGCCCGCCGGGTTGCCCGACGCGTCCACCGCCGCGACGGCGACCACGTTCGGCGAGGCCGCCGGGTACTGGACGCGGTTGCCGGCGAGGTAGGAGTTGCCGCCCGCGGCCACCAGGACCGTCCCGCGGCTGAAGGCGTAGGCGCAGGCCGAGTCGAGCACCGGGTCCGGGTCCGGTCCGCCGAGCGAGAGGTTGATGACCCGCGCTCCGGCGTCGACGGCGGCGACGATGCCCCGGGCGACGGTCGCGCTGTCGCCGACGCCCGTGGCGTCCAGGGCCTCGACCGGCAGGATCTGCGCCTGGGGGGCCACCCCCGTCATGCCGAAGCCGTTGGCGTTGCCCGCGATGAGGCTGGCCACGCGCGTGCCGTGGTCGATCTGCTCGGGCAGCGGGTCGGGCCCCGGGGTCAGGTCGATGTCGGGCAGGACCCGGTCGGCCAGGTCGGGGTGGGAGGCATCCACGCCGCTGTCGACCACCGCGACGACGACCCCCGACCCTTGCGAGGTCCGCCAGGCGTCCGGCAGGCCGACCATCGGCAGGTTCCACTGCTGGGGGACCAGCGGGTCCGGGGCCGGCACCGGCAGCTCGAGGCGGCGCAGGGTCACGGTCGGCGCGGCGACGACACCGGGCTGGTCGTCGAGGTGCTCGGCGAGCTGCTGCTGGTCGGCGCGGCTGTCGGCGCGCAGCTTGTGCACCTGGGGGCCGTCCGGGGTCGTCACCAGCACGGTCACCTCGTTGCGGGTGCTGGCCAGCGCACGGTCGGTGTCAGTCACCTCGACGGCCTCGACCGGCAGCTCGGCCAGGTCGAGGCTGCCGTCCTCGGTCACGGCCGGCGCGGCCTCGGCGGCGCCGGGACCCGTCCCGTCAGCCGCAGCCGCCCACGGCGCGGGGGCCACCAGGGCCAGCGCCGTCACCGAGGTGACGAGCAGGCGCGCTGCGCGGGGCACGGGAGCTCCTGGGATCGGGCGATGGCTGGGCCGGGCAGGGCCAGTATGCCGCGTGCGCGCGGCTGGCCCATCCGGCCGAGGCCGCCGGCAGGCTAAGAACCGCCTAACGCACCGTGGCGTCACCCGGATGGGCGAGGATGCGCCCGTGGATGGCGCGCCGGGCGGTGGCATCGGTCGCACGTTCCTGCGGCTGGGCAGCACCTCGTTCGGTGGCCCGATCGCCCACCTGGGCGTCTTCCGCACCGAGCTCGTCGGACGGCGGGGCTGGCTCACCGACGGCCAGTACGCCGACCTCGTGGCCCTCGGGCAGTTCCTGCCCGGGCCGGCGAGCAGCCAGGTGGGCATGGGCGTGGGGCTGCTCCGCGGGGGCATCGGCGGCTCCCTGCGGGCCTGGCTCGGGTTCACCCTGACCAGCGCCGTGCTCATGATCGCCGCGGGCCTGGCCGTGTCGGTGGCCCCGCAGGCGCCCTCCGGGCTGCTCGCCGGGCTCAAGGCGGCCGCGGCGGCCGTGGTCGCCCAGGCCGTGCTGGCGATGGCCCGGACGTTGTGCCGCGGCTGGATCCGCGCCGGGCTGGCCGTGCTCACCGCCGCGGTCGTGCTCGGCCTGCCCACGCAGTGGACCCCGGTGGCCGCCCTCGCGACGGCCGGGCTGGCCGGGATGCTGCTCCTGCGCCCCGAACCGGTCGAACCCGGTGCCACCGTGGCAGCACCACCCATGCCCGGATGGGTGCCGGTGGCCGCGTTGGGCGTGTTCGTGGGCCTGCTCGTGGCCCTGCCGGTCGCGGTGCGGACCTGGCCGGGGGAGTGGCTCACCCTGGTCGCCGGGTGCTACCGGGCCGGCGCGCTGGTCTTCGGGGGGGGCCACGTGGTCCTGCCCCTGCTCGAGCAGGTCGCGGTCGGCTCGGGCGCGATCCCCGAGGCGACCTTCCTGGCCGGGTACGGCCTGGCCAACGCGATGCCCGGCCCGCTGTTCGCCTTCGCGGGCTACCTGGGCGCGGCCGCGGGCGGCGTGCTGCTCGGCGTGGCGTGCCTCGTCGCGGTCTTCCTGCCGGGCTGGCTGCTCGTGCTGGCCGCGCTGGGCCACTGGCACCGCGTGAGCGAGGACCGTCGGGTGCGCGCCGCCCTGGCGGGCATCAACGCCGCGGTGGTGGGCGTGCTGGCCGCTGCGCTGTGGAACCCGGTGATCACCGCCGGCATCACCTCCTGGCCGGCGGCCGTGCTGGCCCTGACGGCCTTCGTGGCCCTGATCTGGCGGCGGGTGCCGCCGCAGTACGTCGTGCTGGCCTGCGCCGGGATCGGCTGGCTCCTGCTGGGGTGAGGGCGGCGCGGGTCCCGATCAGAGCGGGAGGTCGCCCGGGACCTCCGCGGCGGCGGCGCTGCGGGCCCAGGCCGCCAGCGCGGCGGGATCGAGCCCGTGTCGGGGCCCGGTGCCGGCCGCGTAGTGCTCCAGGCGCTCGGCGCCACGGGCCAGCAGCCGCTGCGCCCCCGCCCGGTTGCCCCGGGCGGCGTGGGTGAGCCCGACGCACAGCTGGGCCAGGCCCTGCCACAGGTCGCGCTCCTGTGCCGGGGCGTCCTTCCACCGGGCCTCGAGCACCTCGTGGGCGGAGAACGGCCGGCCCTCGGCCAGCAGCGCACGAGCACGAGCCAGCGCCTCCTGCGGCGGCAGGGCCACCTCCGGTTCGGGGGTCACGCCCTCGGCGCCGTGCGGCAGCGGCCGGCCCAGGGCGTCGCGCGGCCGGTCCTGCCGCGGCCGCCCCGCCGGGTCACGGGGGCGATCGACGGGCCCGTTCACGCCGTGCTCGGCCCCTCCCAGAGGTTGATGCCGCCCTCGACGGCGTGCTCGTCGATCGCCGCGAGCTCCTCGTCGGTGAAGTCGAGCCGGTCGATCGCGGCCACGCTGTCCTCGAGCTGGGCCACGCTGGACGCGCCGATGAGGGCTGAGGTGACGCGCGGGTCGCGCAGCACCCAGGCGATCGCCATCTGGGCCAGGGTCTGCCCGCGGTCGGTGGCGATGGCGTGCAGGGCGCGGATGTGCCCGAGGTTCTCCTCCGACAGCAGCTGGGGGTCCAGGCTCTTGTCCTGCGCCATCCGGGAGCCCTCCGGCACGCCCGCGAGGTACCGGTCGGTGAGCATGCCCTGCGCCAGGGGCGAGAACCCGATGCAGCCCACGCCGCCCTCACTGAGGACGTCGAGCAGCTCGTCCTCGATCCACCGGTTGAGCATCGAGTACGAGGGCTGGTGGATGAGGAGCGGCGTGCCCAGCTCGGCGAGGATCGCCAGGGCCTGCCGGGTCCGGGCGGCCGAGTACGACGAGATGCCGATGTACCGGGCGCGCCCCGAGCGCACGGCCGTGTCCAGGGCCCCGAGCGTCTCCTCGAGCGGCGTGTCGGGATCGAAGCGGTGGTGGTAGAAGACGTCGACGTGGTCCAGGCGCAGGCGGCGCAGCGACTGGTCCAGCGAGTCGAGCAGGTACTTGCGCGAGCCGAGGTCCCCGTACGGGCCCGGCCACATGTCCCAGCCCGCCTTCGTCGAGATGACCAGCTCCTCGCGGTGCCGGGCGAAGTCCTCGGCCAGGATCCGGCCCACGTTGATCTCCGCCGAGCCGTAGGGCGGGCCGTAGTTGTTCGCCAGGTCGAAGTGGGTGACCCCGAGGTCGAACGCGCGGCGCAGGATGTCGCGCTGGCGCTGGATGGGGGTGTCGTCGCCGAAGTTGTGCCAGCAGCCGAGCGAGATCGCCGGCAGGCGCAGCCCAGTCCGGCCCACCCGCCGGAAGGGCATCCGCGCGTAGCGGTCCTCGGCGGCCAGGTACGGCTCGAGCATGCCCATGTGGGGCCTCCTTGCGCACGGTGCCGCCCGAGGGTGGGCGGGAGGGCTCCCACCGTGGCACAGGGCCGGGCGGGAGGTGCGTCCGGGGGGCCCATCCCGTGCTCCCGGCGGGCGTCCTGGGGGAGTGCGAGGACTGGCACTCGGAATGGTCGAGTGCTAATCTTGTGGGTGCCACCAGAGCATGAGGAGGTGGTTGAGGTGGCCAATCGTTACGACCCGTTCCGCGACCTCGACCGGCTTGCGGAGCGCATGTTCTCGTCCGGCGTCGACTGGGGACAGTCCATGCGGGCCATGCCCATGGACCTGTACCGCGAGGGTGACCACTGGATGCTGGTCGCCGACCTGCCGGGCATCGATCCACGCACCATCGACGTCGACGTCGACGGCCGCGTGCTCACGATCCGTGCCGAGCGGGCCGAGGGCCCCAAGGACGTCGAGTGGCTCGTCAACGAGCGCGTCTCGGGCACGTTCACCCGCCAGGTGACCCTCGGCGACGGCGTCGACCTCGAGCACATCACGGCCAGCTACGCCGAGGGCGTGCTGCGCCTGACGCTGCCGGTGGTCGAGGCGGCCAAGCCGCGCAAGATCGCCGTGAGCGCCGGCGGATCGGAGCCCATGTCGATCACGGGCGAGGTCGCCTGACCGACGGCCCGCAGCGGGCCGGGCAGGCGCACGAGGGGCTGGGCCGTGCGGTCCGGCCCCTCGGCCGTTGCTGGGTCGGGGGAGTAGCGTCACCGCCCCGTGGGCACCCTCGGCGAGCGCGTGGCACCGGCGCGCATGGGTCGGGGCTTCCGCTGGCTGCTCGGCTCGTCCTGGGTGAGCAACGTGGGCGACGGCGTCGGCCTGGCCGCCGGCCCTCTCCTCGTCGCCTCGCAGACGAGCAGCCCAGTGCTGGTGGCGGCAGCCGGGCTCGTGCAGCGACTGCCGTGGCTGCTCCTGGGCCTCTACGCGGGGGCCATCGCCGACCGTGTGGACCGCCGCCGCCTCGTGATGGCCGCTGACCTCGCGCGGGCCCTGGTGCTGGCGGTGCTGTGCACGGCGATCGTGACCGACCGGGTGAGCATCGCGGTGGTCCTGGTGGCCCTGCTGGCCCTGGGCATCGCCGAGGTGTTCGCCGACACCACCACCCAGACCCTGCTGCCGATGCTGGTGTCGCCGCGCGACCTGGGCATCGGCAACGCGCGCCTGCAGTCGAGCTTCCTGCTGGCCAACCAGATCATCGGTCCGCCGGTCGGTGCCCTGCTGTTCGCTGCCGGCGTCGTGTGGCCGTTCGTCACGCAGGCGGTGCTCGTCGCCGCCTCGGTGCTGCTCGTGGCGCGCATCGTCCTGCCCACGGGGCCCCCGCGCGACATCGCCGGGAGCCACGTGTGGCGTGACATCGCCGACGGCGTGCGCTGGATGCTGCACAACCCCGCCGTGCGCACGCTGGCGCTGGTGATCCTGTCCTTCAACGTCACCTGGGGCGCGGCCTGGTCGGTGCTGGTCCTGTACGCGCTGGAGCACCTCGGGATGGGGCCGCTGGGCTACGGCCTGCTCACCAGCGCCGCGGCCCTGGGCGGGCTGCTCAGCACCGGGGCCTACGACTGGATCGAGCACCGGTTCGACCTGGCGCATGTGATGCGCGCCTGCCTGCTGCTCGAGGTGCTCACGCACCTCGCGCTGGCACTGGCCACCCGCGGCTGGGTGGCCATCGCGATCATGGTCGTCTTCGGCGCCTACGCGTTCGTCTGGGGCGCGGTCTCGACCGCGGTGCGCCAGCGGGCGACGCCGCAGGCGCTGCAGGGCCGGGTCGGCGGGGTCTACATGGTCGCCCTGTTCGGTGGGCTCGTGCTGGGCCAGGCGCTGGGCGGCCTCATCGCGCAGCGCTGGGGGCTCACCGCACCGTTCTGGTTCGCGTTCGCCGGCGCCGGGATCACGCTGGCCCTGGTCTGGCGAAGCCTGGCGAACATCGCCCACGCCCCGACCACCGCGGCGTGACGCAGGGTCCGCCCCACCGGAGCATCACCGGGGGAGCGGACCCTGTGCCGTACGTGGTGGGCGATCACTCGATGGGCGCCACCTGGCGGCCGAGGATCGCCCCGCCCTCGGTCAGACCTCCGGCGCGGTCGTGCCGTGCCTGCGCCGGGACCTGCTGGTCGTACACCGACCCGCCCGGGCGGTTGGGCGCCTGCTCGAGGCTGTCGGAGGCCGGCACGGCGGGGGAGGATGTGGCGGTCAGGCGCTGCCAGCCGACGACGGCCGCCAGCGCCAGCACGACGGCGACGACGGCGACGATGAATGCCCTGGCACCCGGGCGGCGCTGCGTGCCCGTGCCCGGCATGACGACGTGTGCGGTGGTGGTCATGCGAGTTGTCCTTCGCTGTGGTGGGTGGGTGGTGCACCACCACGATGGGCCGCATGGCAGGGCCGGCACATGACCCGGATCCGCCATCCTGGTCCGGAGCCGTGCGTGATCAGTTCTGGCCATTCCCGCGCCGCGAGCGCCGGCGCTACCGTGGCGCGATGGGCGAGCAAGCAGCCCGGCTGCAGCCGGGAGGCCGGTCGCGCCCGGCCACGCCGCCCTTCGTCGGCCGGGAGCAGGAGCTCGCCGCGCTCGAGGACGTCTGGCGCACGGTGACGCAGGGGAGCGGCCAGGCCGTCTTCGTGGGCGGGGAGGCCGGCGGGGGCAAGTCGCGGCTCGTGTCCGAGGCAGCCACCCTGCTGCGCGAGCACGGCGTGCCGGTCGTCACGGGTCGCTGCGTCGCAGAGCTCGGCAGCACCTACGACCCGTTCGTCGAGCCCGTCGCGGCGCTCCTCGGCCGCCTCGGCCCGGGGGCCCTGGGCCGGGCAGTCGCCGATGGCACGGCACTGGCAGGGGGAGCCAGCCCCGCCGAGCTGCTCGGGCTCATCACGACCGGGACGACCGCGGCCGACCCACCCGTCGGCGTGCTCCAGCCGGCGCTCTTCGGCGCCGTCGTGCGGGCGCTCGCCACCGCTGCGGCGGAAGGTGCCGTGCTGCTGGTCCTCGAGGACCTCCAGTGGGCCGGCGACGGCGGCCTGCGGCTGCTGCGCCACCTGGTGGAACGCATCGAGGACATCCCCGTCCTGATCCTGGCGACGGTGCGGACCGAGCCGTCGGACGCGGCGACGCGGGTGCGCGGCCTGGTCTCGGACCTCATGCGGGTCGACGCCGTGCACCGCTGGGACCTGCCCGGGCTGACGACCCGGGAGATCACCGAGTACCTGGTGCGCGGGTCGGGCATGACGCCGTCCGCGGCCCGCCGGGCGGCCAGCCTGCTGCGCGACCAGACCGCGGGCAACCCGTTCCTGCTGCGCGAGGTGTGCCGGGACCATGCGGCCGACCTGGCAGCGGGGGACCTGGCCGGCGCCGCCGTGCGCGCCCCGGAGGCGTTCCAGGCCTCGACCCGGGCACGGCTCGGGCGACTGGCCGGTCCGGACCAGGACCTGGTGCGCATGGCCGCGGTGCTCGGGGAGGAGTTCGACGTGCCGCTGCTCGTGGCCTGCCGCGACGCCCCATCGGGACCCAGCGACCGGGCCCCGGCAGCGCCGGTGTTCCACGCCCTGGAGTCCGCCCGGGCCCTGGGGCTGGTGGAGTGGGTGCCTGCCCGCGGCGGGGTCGCGCGCTTCCCGCACGCCCTGGCCCGGCAGGCGGTGCTGGACCTCATGACCCAGTACGAGCTGGCGAGCGCCCACGCGCGAGCGGCCCACGCGCTCGAACGGCTCCCGACGGCCGAACGGCGGGTGGAGCGCCTCGCGCACCACTACGCCGGCGCAGCCGCCCTCGGCTATGCCGAGCAGGCGACCGACTGGCTGCACTCCGCTGCCGACGCGGCGCTCGCGCGGCTGTCCCACGCCGACGCCGCGGCCCTCTACGAGCGGGGCGCCGAGCATGCGACGACCCCCCTTCGCCGGGATGCCCTGCTGCTGCTCGCCGCCCGTGCACACCTGCGGGCAGGCGGGTTCCGGCGGGTCCGGGAGCTCGCGGAGCTGGTGGCGGCGAACGGAGCGCCCGAGCAGCTGCTGCTCGCCGCCATCCTGTTCGAGGCGGCCGCTTTCTTCGGCTACGCGCATGACGCCCGGCCGAGGTCCATCGAGCTGCTCGCGACGGGGCTCGAGCGCAGCGGCGAGGGGCACGATGCGCGCAACCGCGTCGTGGCCACGGCGGCCCTGGCACGGGCGACCTCCTTCACCGAGCGCGCCGATCGCTCACCTGCCCTGCGCGAGGCTGCGCTGCGGCAGGCGCGCCAGCTGGGCGAGCCCCAGCTGGTGGCCGAGGTGCTCGCGATCTGCCTGCTCGACGCCAGGGCGCACGTGCGGATCGTCGAGGCGCTCCAGCTCGCCGACGAGCTCAGCGCGCTGGTGTCGGACCCGGCCCGCGGCGGGGACGGACGCGGCGCGACGGGCGGGGACCGTGTCGTGCAGCTGGGGCCTGCCGCGTTCGTGCGATGCCTCGCGCACTACACGCTGGGGAACCCGGCCGGCCTGGAGGCGGCGCACCGCGACCTCGAACGCGTGGCGCAGGCGACCGGCGAGCCGTACTGGGCGCTGCCCCGCAACTTCGTGGCGTTCAACCGCCAGCTCATGGCCTGCGCGTTCGCTGACGCACGGGCGACCCTGGACCAGACGGCGCGCCTGCTCAGCGCGGTCGAGGGCGGTCACCTCACGGAGGGGCCGTGGTCGATCCAGTCGTTCATGCTGCGTCGGGAGACCGGACACCTGGCTGGTGTGCGCCATCTCATCACCGGTCGGGAGGACCCAGCCACGACCTGGGCGCCTGGCCTGCTCGCCCTGTACACCGAGTTCGAGATGGCCGAGCCGGCACGGCGGCTGCTGCACGCCCTGCTGGAGACCGACCTCGAGGCGCGCGAGCACTCGGCCTCGTGGCCCACCGTCCTGTCGTTCCTCGTCGACGCCGCGGCGTGGCTGCACGACGAGGCCGCCGCCCGCGCGCTGCTGCCCCTGGCGCACCCCTTCGTCGGGCGCAACCTCGTCGCCGAGATGATCGTGGTCCTCGGCAGCGGCGACCGGCTCGTGGGCGCGCTGGCCTCCGTGCTCGACGACCCGTCCGCCGAGGAGCACTTCGCAGCCGCCCTGGCGATGGACGCCCGGATGGCGGCACCACTGCACCGGGCGACCACGCTCGCCCAGTACGTGACACACCTGCGGCGCGCCGGGGGGGAGGCTGCGCAGCGCGCGCTCCCGCTGGAGGCGCAGGCGCGCGTGCTCTGCGAGCGCCACCAGCTCGTGCGGGTCGCCCGGCTGCTCGGGCCGGGCGGAGCAGCCGGACGCGACGAGCTGCGACCCGACGGCTTGACCCCACGGGAGGCCGAGGTCCTCGCCCTGCTCGGGCGGGGGCGCAGCAACCGCGAGATCGCCGCCACCCTGGTGATCAGCGAGTACACCGCGGCCAACCATGTGCGCAGCATCCTCATGAAGACCGGGTGCGCGAACCGGACCCAGGCGGCGATGTACGCCGTCGAGCACGGCCTCGTGTCCGCTACCCGGTGAGGGGCATCTCGCTGCCGTCCGGCAGCACGTGATGGGCCACCTCGGTGATCACGTCGGCCGGCAGGCCGGCACGGATGGCCGCACGACGGATCGCCTCGGCTGACTCGGCCTCGTAGAGGCAGTACGACTTGAGCCGGTCGGTCGAGAGGAAGGAGAAGATCCAGCGGATCTCCTCCTCGTCGTTGATCGCGTTGACGCCGGCCGCGGCGCCCTCCGGGAACATCTGCTCGGCGTAACCACGCTCCACGACGAAGATCGGCACGACGCGCTCCTTCCGTGCGACGTCATGGTCGTCCCGCCGAGCTCCCGCTGTCGAGGGGCGGGCACGCGGGGTGCAGCGGGGGTCGGCGTGAACAGGGCCGCCGCCTTCCTGAGTGACCGATAATGCACATTATGTCGCGTCAGCGACGGCGGTGGGCGCGAAACGGTTTCAAGGGCCGGGGCCCCGTCCCCCACCTATCCTCCCCATCCAGGGTCGCGGGCTGGGCCCCGGACGCGGCGGGCGACGGGCGAGGAGCAGCAGCATGAGCACATCCCGGGGACGTGGGCCCCTCATCATCGGCGTGGTCGCGCTGGTCACGGTCGCACTGGTGGCGCTGATCGCCGCCCTGCGACCGGTCGACGAGACGGCCGGCCCGCAGGTGCAGCAGCCGGACGCGTCCGCGGCCTTCGGCCCGGTCGGGACCACCGAGACGGTGCCCTGCCCCGACGCCCTCGAGCAGGGCGCGGCCTTCCAGGCAGCTGGCAACGAGGTGGAGGGCGAGACCTACAGCTGCGGGGTCGTCGTCGTCCCGGAGAACCACGACAAGCCGGATGGCCGCACCATCGAGCTGTTCTACCTGAAGCTGCACAGCCGTGCCGATGATCCCGCGGGCACCCCGATGGTCTACCTGGCTGGCGGCCCGGGAGGGTCGGCCAGCTACGAGCTGACCGCCAACCCCCTGCTCAACCAGCGACATCATCGCCTACGACCAGCGCGGCACGGGCTTCTCCAACTACCTGCTGTGCGCGCCCTTCGAGTCGGCCATCGGGATCCTGCAGGACCGTGACGACAACCCGGACATCGCCGCGACCATCGAGGACCTCCAGGACACGACGCTCAGCACCGGCTACGGCGCCCTGCGCGCCAACCTGTGCGGCGTCGGGACGCAGCTGCTCGCCGACGTCGACCTCACCCAGTACAACAGCGTCGCCAGCGCCAGGGACATCCCCGAGCTCGTGCAGGCCCTCGGCTACACCGACGGCTACAGCCTCTACGGCACGAGCTACGGCACGCGGCTGGCGCAGGAGGCCATGCGCGGCGACCCCGAGGGTGTCCGTGCCGTGATCCTGGACGGG
>JALOLK010000025.1 GCA_025456015.1 Candidatus Nanopelagicales bacterium | reverse complement strand
CGAGGGCCTCGACGCGCTCGGGGGCCACGTCGAGCAGGACCAGCTTCTGCTGGGCGGTCAGCCGGATGCGCCCGCTGCCGTGCTCGTCGGCGAGGTCGGCGACCGCGCCGAGCACCTGCCCGGAGATCCGCCCGACGGTCGGCGCGGCACCGACGTAGACCCGGCCGTCCCGCTGGGGGTGCACGCCCACGTGGTCGCGGGCGCCGGGCGGCACCGGCGCCGGGGCCGGGCCGTCGAGCAGCGCGCGGTGCAGGTACTCGGCCTCGAGCACCTCGCGGAACCGGGCGGCTCCCCAGTCCGCGACGAGGAACTTCAGCCGCGCCCGGTTGCGCAGCCGCCGGTACCCGTAGTCGCGGAAGATGCCGATGATCCCGGCCCACACCTCGGGCACCTCGGCCAGCGGCACCCAGGCACCGAGCCGCTGCGCGAGCATCGGGTTGGTCGACAGCCCGCCGCCCACCCAGACGTCGAATCCCGGCCCGTGCTCGGGGTGCACCACGCCCACGAAGGACACGTCGTTCACCTCGTGGGCCACGTCCTGACGCGGCGAGCCCGAGATCGCCGTCTTGAACTTGCGCGGAAGGTTGGCGTAGGCCGGATCACCGACGTACTGGGCGACGATGGCCTCGATCGCGGGTGTGCCGTCGATGATCTCGTCCGCGGCCACCCCCGCCACCGGCGAGCCCAGGATGACCCGGGGCGTGTCCCCGCAGGCCTCGGTCGAGCTCAGCCCGACCGCCTCGAGGCGGCGCCAGATCTCGGGGACGTCCTCGATGCGGATCCAGTGCAGCTGGATGTTCTGGCGGTCGGTGATGTCAGCGGTGTCGCGGGCGAACTCGCGCGAGATGCCGGCGATCGTGCGGGCCTGCGCGCTGGACAGCGCGCCGCCGTCGGAACGGATGCGCAGCATGAAGTACGCGTCGTCGAGCTCCTCGGGCGGCAGGCTGGCCGTGCGGCCGCCGTCGATGCCGGGCCGGCGCTGCGTGTAGAGGCCCCACCAGCGCATGCGGCCCCGCAGGTCGTCGGCGGGGATGCTGGCGAAGCCCTCACGGGCGTACACCGTCTCGATGCGCTCGCGGACGTTCAGGCCGTTGTCGGCGGCCTTGAACACCTCGTTGGCGTTCAGCGGCTCGGTCGAGCCCAGGGCCCACTGGCCCTCGTCGCGGCCGGCGCGGGGGCCACGGGCGCGTGGGGCGTCGCTCGAGCGTGCGGTGGTCTCGGTCATCTGGCGTGCTCCGGTGGGTCGGAGGACGCTCACGGTCGCGAGGGCAGCGTGATCGCGTCAGGATCCGGCGCCTGCTCGACCGCAGGCATCCAGGAGGGAGGCGTGCGGGATCAGGCGCAACACATGCAGGACTGCATTCGGCACAGGTCGACGTGCCGGCGCGCCACGAGGGCGTCCGACGCGTTCCCGGCCGAGGTCATGGGTGCAAGGGTGCCCCTGCGTCCAGGGAAAGTCCACTGCATCCCAGGATGTGAGACCCGCCCGTGTCGGATCGACGGGCGCCCGGACGCGCCATCGGACGGGGCCGCGGCACGTGCCGCCGGGCCGGCACGACCGCGCTGCCGGGCTCGCTACCCTGTGCGCCATGCCGCGGCCGCTCCGATACGTGCTCGACCGCGCGGAGTCCTACCAGGGGGTCCAGCGCCAGCTGCTCGACCTCATCGACGCCCACATGCCCGAGCCGCCCACGCGCGGCGACTACCGCAGCGGCTCGCTGAACTTCTGCCTGTTCATCCGCCCGCGCGCCGACGTCGTCATGAGCCACGGGGTCGCCGACAAGAACTACCTGTGGTCCTCCGACGGGCAGGGCCGGCGACTGGCCAACCAGCGCCAGCACCTGCTCGTGCCCGGCGAGTGGCTGCGCCGTCGGCTGCTGGCCTCGAAGGCGATCCGGCTGGAGCCCGAGCAGATCCACGTCGTGGGATGGCCCCGGCTGGACGTGCTGCTGGACCAGGTCCCCGCAGCCCGGAGCCGCCGGCTCCTGCGCGACCCGCGCCCCCGGGTCCTCTGGGCGCCCACGCACAACCGTCGCAAGCGCGGGGAGACGGCCCGCTCCACCTCGAGCTTCCCGGAGTTCGAGCAGTACCTGCGGCCGCTGTCGCGGTTCGCCTGGATCGACGTGTCCGTGCACCCGCGCAACCGCAGCGACCACACCCCCACGGGGGCGTCGATGCCCAAGGCCGACATCGTCATCGCCGACTTCGGCACGACCGTCTACGAGGCCTGGGCCCTGGGCAAGCCGGTGATCTTCCCGCGGTGGCTGCTCGCCGACCGCATCGGGGAGTACATGCCGGGCAGCGCCGAGTCCCACATCTTCGACGCGCGCATCGGGTACCACCCGGACTCGTTCGACGAGCTGGTGGACATCCTGCGTGACGGCCCGACCATCACCCCTGACGTGCGGGCGTTCCTCGACGACTACCTGGCGCCGGAGTACCTGGGCCGCTCGAGCGCACGCGTCGCCGAGGTCCTCCGGGGCATCGCCGAGGCGACCCCCTGACGCACCCGGCCGTGCGGCCACCGGGTGCCGGGAGGCCGGTCAGGACATGCGGCGCAGGGCCCGCTTGAGCCCCTTGTTCACGTGCTCGAGGACCTCGAGGCGCGCGGTGTACTTGTCGTTGGCGCCGATGAGGTGCCACGGGGCGTCGCTCGAGGAGGTCCGCAGGACCATCTGGTCCACCGCCTGCACGTAGTCGTCCCACTGCTCGCGATTGCGGTAGTCCTCCTCGGTGATCTTGTGCGACTTCTCCGGGGTGTTCTCGCGGGCCTGGAACCTGGCCAGCTGCTCCTCGGGGGAGATGTGCAGCCAGAACTTGGCGACGTGGAAGCCGCGCTCGACGAGCTGGTCCTCGAAGTCGTTGATCTCGTCGTAGGCCCGCTGCCACTCCGCGGGCTGGGCGAAGCCCTCGATGCGCTCCACGAGCACCCGTCCGTACCAGGTCCGGTCGTAGATCACGACGTGGCCGGCGGGTGGCAGGTCGCGCCAGAACCGCCACAGGTAGTGGTAGCGGCGCTCCTCCTCGGTCGGTGCGGCGGTGGAGATGACCCGGTAGTCACCGGCCTCCAGCGCCTGGGTGACCCGGCGGATCGCCCCGCCCTTGCCGGCGGCGTCCCAGCCCTCGAAGGCCAGCACGGAGGACAGGCCGCGGTCGCGGGCCTGCCGGGCCAGCCCGTGCAGCTCGCGCTGCAGCTGGTTGAGCTCCTTGGTGTAGCGGGCCCGCTCGGTCGTCGTCTGCAGGTCCACGCCGTCCAGCACGGTGGTCTGCCGGTCCCCGGGGGAGAACAGCTGCTCGCTGACCGCCGGCCCCAGCGGTGGGCGCCCGGCCAGCCGCGCGGTGATCGCGTTGAGCACGGTGCGAGCCACCGCTACGTCGCGGTACCGGGCGTCGGTCGCCTCGATCACCGACCACGGGGCACCGGCGACCGACGTGCGCCGCAGCAGCTTCTCAAGCTTGGCCTCGCCGTCCTGGAGCAGGTCGAGCATGGCCCAGTCGCGCTGGTCGACCCGCCAGCCCTCGTCGTCGGACTCGGCCCGGCGCAGCCGCTTGCGCTGCACCTTCGCCGGCGTGTGCAGGAAGATCTTGATGACCAGCGTGCCGTCGGCGACCAGCGCCTCCTGGAGGGCCTCGAGGTGGTCCACGGCCCGGTCGTACTCGTGGTCGGGCAGGTCGCCGGTGAGGTTCTCGTTGAGCAGGCGCATGATCCCGCCGGCCATGAGGGCGATCCGGCCCTTCGGCGGCATGTCGCGCCACAACCGCCAGAACCGCGGCCGCATGGCCTCCTCGGGGGTGAGCGGGCCCATGACGTGGGTGCGCAGGAACCGGGCGTCCATCCACTCGTTGAGCCGGTTCACCACGGCGTTGCCCGCGATCCGGTCGTCGCCGGCCACGAACAGCAGCACGCCGAAGTCGGCGCCACGCAGGTCGTACTGGGCGTTCACGAGGTCCACCCGCAGCTGCGGCACGATCGCCCGGAACTCCTCCTTGGCCAGCCGGTTGCCGACCTCCGACGTCTTGAGCATGACCCCTCCGATCCGCCCGGCCCGGTCGGCCGGCGCTCGGACGCTACCGCCGCGATCGTGCCCGTCGCCGGCCGGCGACGCGTCAGTGGCCGGCCGGGTGGCGGCCCTGGTAGCCCTCGACGGCGGTGGGCAGCGTCGGGTACACGAGATCGGTGCCGATGAGGTCGAGGATCCCCGCCCGTTCGAGCAGGATGGCCAGCTCGACGTGCACCCGGGCCAGCGAGACCTCGATGCCTCGGTGGTGCAGCTCGCGGACCAGGGCCTCGATGGCCCCGATCGCGGTCGAGTCGACGTCGACGTTCGCCTCGCAGTTCAGCAGCACCGTCGTGACCGGGCTCCCGGCGGCCTCGTGCTCGGCGACCGAGGCGAGGACGCGCAGCCGGAAGTCCTCGGCGTTGGCGAAGAACAGCGGCGAGTCGTAGCGGAAGACGAGCAGGCCCTGGACCTCCTCGGCGGTCGGGTACTCGCCGATGTCGTGCATGCCGGCCAGCCCCGGCACCCGACCGAGCACGGCGGCGTGCGGCCGAGCGACCCGCGCCAGCATCGCGAGCACGGAGAGGGCCACCGCCACGGCCACGCCGACGAGCAGGTCGAGGGTGAGCACGGCGAGGAAGGTGGCCACGCCCAGCCAGAACTCGGTGCGACGGAACCCCCAGAGCCACCGGAACTGCGGCACGTCGACGATCCGCAGGGCCGCGAACACGACCAGCGCGGCGAGGGCGGCGCTGGGGAAGCTGGCGAGCAGCGGGCCGGCGAACAGCAGCACGCAGGTGAGGCTGGCCGCCGTGACCAGCCCATACGCGGGCGTGCTCGCCCTGGAGGCGCGCGCCAGCGCCGTGCGCGAGCCGCTGCTGGAGACCGGCATCCCGGAGGTGAGCCCGGAGCTGAGGTTGGTCAGGCCCAGGGCGCGCAGCTCGGCGTCAGCATCGACCTGCTCGCCGGGCCGGGCGAACGCCCGGGCCTCGAGGACGTTGTCGGTGAACCCGACGACGGCGATGGCGGCGATCGGCCCGATCAGCAGGGCGAGGGGCGGGATCTCGGTCGGGATGCTCAGCGGGGGCAACCCGGTCGGGACCTCGCCGACGACCTCCACGCCGAACCGCTCGAGGTCGGCCCACGCAGTGACCAGCGTCGCGGCGAGCACGGCCAGCAGCGGCCAGGGCAGCGTGGGCGAGCGCCAGCTGCCGATCAGGAGCAGCACGAGCACGCCCAGGCCGATCGCTGCCGTCGCGGCATTGGCGCTGCCCAGCTGCCCGGCGGCGGCCGCCAGCTCACCGAGGGGCCCGTCCCCGTCGGACTCGACCCCGAGCAGCGCGCCGACCTGTCCGGCGATCATGATCACCGCGACCCCGGCCAGGTAGCCCAGCAGCACCGGCCTGCTCAGCAGGGAGGCCACCACTCCCAGGCGGAGCAGCCCCCCCACGAGGCACAGCAGCCCGACCACGAGGGCGGCGAGCGCCGCCATGGCCGCGTACCGGGACGGGTCGCCGGCCGCGAGCGGCGCGAGCGCCGCGGCGGTCATGAGCGCCGTGGTGGACTCCGGGCCGACCGAGAGCAGCCGGCTCGATCCGATGAAGGGGTAGATCATGAGCGGCACCAGGCAGGCCCAGAGGCCGACCACGGGGTCCAGTCCGGCGAGCGTGGCGTAGGCCATCACCTGGGGCACCAGGTAGGCCGCCACCCCCAGGCCGGCGAACAGGTCGGGACGCAGGTCCTCGCGCCGCCACGCGCGCAGGCGCACGAGGTTCGGGGTCGTGAGCCGCTGCGCCACCGTCACGGGGGACAGTGTGCTGCGACCACGGCCCGCGATGGCGGCCTACGCTTGCGTGTCATGGCAGCAGGCGAGGCGGTGCCCGGCCCCGAGGCGCTCACCGCCCCCATGCCCCGGGCGCACGCCGACCCGGTCCAGGGCCCGATGCCGGCGCCGGGGACGAACCCGACCGAGGTGCTCGGCATCCGGCCGCCCGGCCTCCCGGCCGGCAGTGGCGCAGCGGCACCGCAGGCCACCCACGACACGACGCGACTCGACCCCGCCCTGGCCGGTGCGCAGGCCGACCCCGGCGCCGCGACGACCGTGCTGGCCCGGGGGGAGGCGGTGGCCGGCGGCACCGATGGCCCGGGCGCGCAGGCGCCGGCGGCCCTGCTGTCGCGGCGGGCGGCCGCCGAGCTCGGCGTCTACGCCGGCGCGGGGCTCGTCGTGGTGGCAGTCCTCGGCGTGGCGGTGCGCGGATGGGCCGACTGGACGACCGGCATGCGGGCCGCGGGCGTGGCGCTGACAGCCGTCGCCCTGCTGGCCACGGGGCTGTTCGTGCGCCTGCCCTGGGCGCGCCAGCCCGGCGACGAGCGGCGCCGGGCGGTCTCGGTGCTGCTCACGACGGGGATGGCCACCGTGGCGGTGGCCACGGGCCTGGCCCTCGAGGTCCGGCAGGGCAGCGCCGGGGTCCCCGCGACGGCCCACGCGCTCGGCAGCGTCCTGGGGATGCTGCTCGTCGTGGTCGTGGCCCGTACCCCGCTGGCCGAGCTGGGCCTGCTCGCGGCGGGGGCGTGGGCGGTCTGGGTCGTGGTGCCGGCCGGGCTGTGGACCTGGGTGGGCCTGGCCGGACTCGGGGTGGCCTGGGCGCTGCTCGGCGCGCGGCTGGCGCGCGGTCGGCGCACCGCGGCGGTCGCGGGCACGGCGCTGGCGCTGGTCGGGGCCGTCGGGATGGCGCAGGGAGCCCTGGCCTGGCCGGTGCGCGGCGCGCTCGCGGCCCTGGCCGTGGGCGGGCTCGCCGCCTTCCTGCGCGGTGGCGCGGGCCGCTGGCTCGCGCTGGGCGCTGCCAGCGCCACCGCCCTGGCGGCCTCGGTCGCCGGCGGCCGGCTCGGCCCCGCGCCCGCGCTGCTCGTCGGGGGACTGGCGACCATGGGCGTCTCGGCGATCGCCCTGCGCAGCGCGCGCCGCTCGACCTGATCGGGCCCCGACGTGCCCAGCCCGGTGCCGTGCGCCCGGACCCGGGACGACGCAGGGGCCCACGGATCCGGTCGGGATCGGTGGGCCCCTGCGGGAGCCGTTGGTGGCGGCGTCAGATCGGGCGGACCTGGTCGGCCTGGGGGCCCTTCTGGCCCTGGGTGACCTCGAACTCCACCCGCTGCTCCTCGTCAAGCGACCGGTAGCCGCTGCTCTGGATGGCGCTGTAGTGAACGAAGACATCGGCGGAGCCATCGTCGGGGGCGATGAATCCGTACCCCTTCTCGGCGTTGAACCACTTGACGGTGCCTTGAGCCATGGTGCTGGTTACTCCTGTACTTCCCTCGGGTGAGCCCGTGCACGCACGGGCGCGTGCGCAGGCGCGAACACCGTACCCCAAGACCGCGCGGGTTCAAGCGCGCTTGCGCCGTCGGCTGTGGACGCGTCCCCGGGCCGCTCAGCGGGCGTGGGCCAGCGACCAGGTGAGCCATCCGCCGTCGAGGTTCACGACGTCATAGCCGAGCTGGGTGAGCAGTCGGGACGCGGTGTGCCCGCGCTGGCCGACCTGGCAGTAGACCGCGACCGGGACCGGCGCGCCCGAGGCGTCGCGGGGGATCTCGACGTGGCGGGCCCGCAGCTCGTCGATCGGGATGTGGACCGCCCCCTCGAGGTGCCCCCGGCGGTGCTCGCCCGCGGTGCGCACGTCGATGAGCAGCCGATCGCTGGCGTCCACCTCGTCCCAGCCGATGGTGCGCGTGGTCCCGGTCATGAGGTTGTCGGCCACGTAGCCCAGCTGGTTCACGGGGTCCTTCGCCGAGCCGAACGGGGGGGCGTAGGCCAGCTCGAGGTCGGCCAGCTCGTCGGCGCGGATGCCGCCGATGATCGCCGTGGCCAGCACGTCGATGCGCTTGTCCGTGCCGGCCCCGCCGACCCCCTGCGCGCCGAGGATCTGCCCGGTGCTCGGGTCGAACAGCAGCTTCAGGCTGATCCGCTCGGCACCCGGGTAGTACCCGGCGTGCGAGCCCGGGTGGGTGTGGATCGCGCGGTGGTTGCGCCCCGACGCGCGCAGCCGCTTCTCGTTCACCCCGGTCACCGCCACGGTCAGGTCGAACACCTTGACGATGGCCGTGCCGAGGACGCCGCCGAAGCGGATGCTGCGTCCTGCGATGACGTCGGCGACGAGCCGGCCCTGGCGGTTCGCGGAGTTCGCCAGGGGCACGAGGGTGGGCTCGCCGGTCGTGGCGTCGCTCTTGTCGACCGCATCACCCACGGCGAAGATGTGCGGGTCCGAGGTGCGCATCTGGGCGTCGACCTGGATGCCGCCGCGTGGGCCGAGTGCGAGCCCGGCGGCCTTCGCCAGCGTCACGTCGGGGCGCACCCCGATGCTCATCACCACGAGGTCGGCGTCGAGCTCCCGGCCGTCGGAGAGCAGGACCGTGTCGGGTCGGACCTCGCTCACCTGTACGCCCAGGGCCAGCCCCACGCCGTGGCGGCGCAGCTCGGCGGCAACGATGGCGGCCATCTCGGGGTCCAGCGGCGCCATCACCTGCGGCGCCAGCTCCACCACCGTGACGTCGAGGCCGCGCTCGCGCAGGCTCTCGGCCATCTCCAGCCCGATGAACCCGCCGCCCACCAGGACCGCGCTGTGGTGGTCGCTGGTGACGCCGTCCTCGCTGGAGTCAGCAGCCCCGAGCAGGTCGTCGACGCGCTGCTTGATCCGGTCGGTGTCCTCGATGGTGCGCAGCGTCAGCGCGCGCTCGACGCCGGGGATGGGCGGCACGATCGGGGAGGCGCCGGGGGAGAGCACGAGGTGGTCGTAGGCCTCGGTGTACTCCCGGCCGCCGTCGGCGAGGTCACGCACGGTCACGGTCCGGGCGGCGACGTCGATGGCGACCACCTCGCTGTGCACACGCACGTCCAGGCCGAACCGGGCATGCAGGCTGGCCGGGGTCTGCAGCAGCAGGCTCCGCCGCTCGGGGATGGTGCCACCGATGTAGTAGGGCAGGCCGCAGTTGGCGAAGGAGACGTAGCCGCTGCGCTCGAGCACGACGATCTCGTGCTGCTCGTCGAGGCGGCGCAGCCGGGTGGCGGCGGACGCTCCGCCCGCCACCCCGCCGATGATGATGGTCCGCACGTGGACTCCTCACGTCGAGAGGCCCCCAGCATACCCCTTGGGGTATGACCGACCGAGCATCGGCGGGTGCCGGGGCGCCGGAGCGCGGGACCTGCGTCGCGTACCGTGCAGCCATGTCCGACCCCGCCCCCGACGCTGGCGCCGACCTGTCGGCGGGGGCCGGCCGGGGCGCCCCGGGATGGTCGACCGCCGGCCTGGTGATGGTCGTCATCGCCGCGCTGCTGGTCGGTATCGCGGTCGTCGGCCTGCGGGACCGGGCCGAGCGGCAGTCCCAGGCTGCCTCCACCGCCAGCACACCCGGCGCCGCGTTCGACGAGCGACAGGGGCGGGGCACCTCGCTGCCCGCCGTCGGGCGCCTGCGCGGGCTGGCGGGGCCGTGCACCGCATGGCTGCTGGCCCCAGTCGGGTTGTCCCCGCTGGAGCGCGACGACGCACCGGCGCACGTCCTGACCGCGGGGCGCTGCGCGGGCATCGAGGACTCCGCCACGGTGCTGTCCCGGATCCCCGTCGAGGGGGCCGCGGTCGAGTTCGCGCTGTTCTCGGCACGTGGCGGCGGGGCGGCCTCGAGCCTGACGGTGCCGGTCGTGGCGATCGCGTGGGCGTCGGTGCGCGGCACCGACCTGGCGGTGCTCCGGCTCGCGGCGGTCTACGGCGGGCTGGCCGACCAGGGGATCCCCGCGATCGAGGCGACGGCTGCCCCGGTGGACGGCCAGCAGATCCTCGTCGCCGGCGTGCCGGTGGCTGGCGTGCCCAGCGACGAGGTCCTCCTGCGCGGCAGCCGCTGCCAGGTCGAGCGCACCACCGACCTGGCGGACGGGCCGTGGGTGCTGCGCGACACCGCCGCGATCGGGTGCGGGGGGATCCTCGAGGGATCGTTCGGGTCCCCAGCGCTGGATCCCGCGGGCAGGGCCGTGGGACTGGTGGCCGCCAGCACCATCGGGGCCATCCCCTCGCCGGACTGCGCCGCCGGCCGGCCCTGCGAGGTGGGCGAGGGCTCCATCGCGTTCCGCGCCGACACCAGCTACCTGGTCGGCGTGGCCGGCGTGGGCCGCTGCCTGACGCTGCGCGGCCTGCGGCTCGGCGGCCAGTGCCCCCTGGAGGTCCCGAGCACGGTCGTGGAGGCCTCGATCGGCTCGTCCTCGGTGCCCGCCGGTTCCCTCATGGAGGTGCGGATCGCCGAGGGCAGCGCCCCGGCCAGCACGACCCTCGTGGGCATGCTGGGCGCGACCGACTGCTGGGCCGAGGCGGGGCGCCGGCCGGCCGTGGTGGACGCCGAGGGGGTGCTGCGGGTGCGCGCCCCGACCAGCCAGGGCCTGGCCCTGCTCTGCGTGGGCAGCGCCCGCCAGCCCACCCCGCTGCGGTTCACCGTGGCCGGCACCGCTCCGGACGCCGGCGCCATCGAGCTGCGCGAGACCCCGGTGACCGGCGGGCTCCTCGTGGCGCCCGTGCCCGACCCACCCGACTTCAGCACGTTCGTCTGGACCACCGGCCCGCCGGGGACCACCGACTGCGCCACGGCTGAGGGCTACCAGCCCTTCACCGGCGAGCCGGCGTTCCTCGAGGCCGCGGACCTGCCCACGACGGTCTGCGTGATCGCCTCGGACGCCGCGGGGACCGCTTCGGCGCCGCAGGCCTTCCAGGTCGGCTGATCGGCGGGCTCCCGCCGGTGCTGCCTCCATCGCGCGGCGCTGGGAGGATGGCCGCCATGACTGACGCCACCCAGGGGCTCCGGGCCGCGGTCGCCGCGGCGATGCCCGCCATCCGGACCGATCTCGAGGACCTCGTGCGGATCCCCAGCGTGAGCCGGGAGGGCCCGAGCTCGCCGGACGTCGTGCGCAGCGCGGAGGCCGTGGCCGCGCTGCTCGCCGACGCGGGGCTGCCCGACGTGCGCGTGCTCGACGCCGAGGACGGCGCCCCGGCCGTGGTCGCGCGGATCCCGGCGCCCCCCGGGGCCCCGACCGTGATGCTCTACGCGCACCACGACGTGCAGCCGGCCGGTGCGCTGGCGGACTGGCACAGCGACCCGTTCGAGCCGACCGAGCGCGACGGCCGGCTGTACGGCCGCGGGGCGGCTGACGACAAGGCCGGCCTGATGGCCCACGTGGGGGCCCTGCGGGTGCTGCAGCAGGCGTACCCGGACGGGTTGCCGGTCGGGGTCACGGTGTTCGTCGAGGGGGAGGAGGAGGTCGGGTCCCCGACCTTCGCGACGTTCCTCGCCGAGCACGCCGAACTGCTCGCCGCCGACGTCGTGGTCATCGCGGACTCGTCCAACTGGGAGGTCGACGTCCCGGCGTTCACGACCTCCCTGCGGGGCCTCGTCGAGGTGTTCGTGGAGGTGCGCACGCACGCCTCCGAGCAGCACTCGGGCGTGTTCGGCGGGCTGTTCCCGGACGCGCTCACGGCCCTCTGCCGGCTGCTCGCCGGCCTGCACGACGAGGCCGGGAACGTGGCGGTGCCCGGACTCGTGCACGGCCCGGTGCCGACCGTCGACCTCGACGAGGCCGCGCTGCGCGCCGAGGCCGGCGTGCTCGAGGGGGTCGCCTCGATCGGGTCGGGCTCCGCGGCCGACCGCATCTGGTCGCGCCCGGCGGTGACGGTGCTGGCCATCGACGCCCCGCGGACCGAGGCCGCGGCGAACGTCCTGCTCCCGGTGGCCCGGGCGAAGGTGAGCCTGCGGATCGCGCCGGGGCAGGACCCGGCGGCCGCGCAGCAGGCCCTGGCCGACCACCTCGCCGCGTGCGCCCCGTGGGGGGTGTCGGTCACCACGACGCCGGGCTCCGCGGGCCGGGCGACCGCCCTGGTGCCGACCGGTCCGCACGCCGAGGTTGCTCGCGCCGCGTTCGCCGAGGCCTGGGACGGGGTCGAGCCGGTGCACATGGGCATCGGTGGCTCGATCCCGTTCATCGCCGACATCGCCGAGCGGTTCCCGGAGGCGACGATCCTCGTCGTGGGTCCCGGCGATCCGGCCGCCAGCTGGCACGGCCCGAACGAGAGCGTGGACCTCGAGGTGCTGCGCCGGCTGACCCTGGCCGAGGCACTGCTGCTGGCGCGGTTGGCCGGCTGAGGCTCCGCCCCAGCACCGAGCCCCACAGCGGGGCGCGTGCCCCCGGCAGGACCCGTCGGCTCGCTGCGCGAGCCTCCTCCCGAATCCCGCCATCGGGTGTACGTATGGGAACGGCCCCACGAGGGGGCCGTTCCCATACGTGCCCCCGGCAGGACCCGTCGCCGCGCGTTGCGCGGCTCCTCCCGAATCCCGCCATTGGGTGTACGTATGGGAACGGCCCCTCGAAAGGGGCCGTTCCCATACGTGCCCCCGGCAGGATTCGAACCTGCGCGCATGCCTCCGGAGGGCACCGCTCTATCCCCTGAGCTACGGGGGCTGCAGGGCGCGCCCATCGTAGCCGTGGGCCCGGGCGGCCCCAAATCCCGCGGACGGTCCGGCCCACCGCGCGGCACTACGATGCGGGCATGACGCCCGACGCCCTGGCAGCCCTGGTCTCGGCCACGGTGGGTGACCTCATCGAGGCCAACAAGCTCTGCCTGCCCAAGGGCTACCGCGTCAACGCGGCGATCGAGCGGCCCAAGAACCGCGAGCACGGCGACTACGCCACGAACGTGGCCATGACCCTGGCCAAGCCCGCGCACACCCCGCCGCGGGTGATCGGCGAGCTGCTGGCCGCCGAGCTGGCCAAGAGCCCGGCGATCGCCAGCGCCGTGGTGGCCGGGCCGGGGTTCGTCAACATCACGCTCGAGGCGGCCAGCCAGGGCGAGGTGGCCGCCCGCATCGTGGCCGAGGACGGCCACTACGGCCACGGGACCACCCAGCGCGGCCGGTGGATCAACATCGAGTTCATCTCGGCGAACCCGACCGGCCCGATCCACCTGGGCCACACCCGGTGGGCAGCGGTCGGCGACTCGATCGCGCGGGTCCTGCGCGCCCAGGGCGCCGATGTCACCCGCGAGTTCTACATCAACGACCGCGGGGTGCAGATGGACCGCTTCGGCGAGTCCATCATGAACGCCGCGCACGGCCGGCCGGCCCCCGAGGGCGGGTACCACGGCGGGTACATCAAGGACCTGGCCGCGCAGATCGTCGCCAACGACCGGGGGATCCTGGACCTGCCGATCGACCAGCAGCTGGTCATGTTCCGCGACCTCGGCTACCGGCTCATGCTCGAGGCGCAGCAGGACAGCCTGGCGAGGTTCGGCACCGAGTTCGAGGTCTGGTACTCCGAGCGCAGCCTGCACGAGTCCGGCGCGGTCGACCGGGCGTTCGAGCAGCTGCGCCGGCAGGGCCACGTGTACGAGGCCGACGGCGCCATCTGGCTGCGCACCAGCACGTTCGACGACGACAAGGACCGCGTCCTGGTCAAGGCCGACGGCGACCGCACCTACTTCGCCTCCGACACCGCCTACTACGTGGACAAGCGGGCCCGGGGCGCGGATCGCTGCATCTACCTGCTCGGCGCGGACCACCACGGGTACGTGAACCGGCTGCGGGCGGTGGCCGCGTGCGCCGGGGACGACCCCGACGCCAACATCGAGGTCCTCATCGGCCAGCTCGTGAAGATGGTGAAGGGCGGCGAGGAGGTGCGCATGAGCAAGCGCGCTGGCAACGTCATCACCATCGACGACCTCGTCGACGAGGTGGGCGTCGACGCTGCCCGGTACTCGCTGATCCGCTACCCCGTGGACTCCGCGCTGGTCCTCGACGTCGACCTGCTGCTGCGGCGCAGCAACGACAACCCGGTCTACTACGTGCAGTACGCCTCGGCCCGGATCGCCTCGGTGCTGCGCAACGCCGCCGAGCTGGGCATCGACTGGCGCACGATGGCCTTCGACCCCGCGCTGCTCGACCACGAGCGCGAGTCGGACCTGCTCGGCGTGCTGGGCGAGTTCCCCCGGGTGGTGGCCAGCGCCGCGGAGCTGCGCGAGCCGCACCGGATCGCCCGGTACCTCGAGACGCTGGCCACGTCCTACCACCGCTTCTACGACGTGTGCCGGGTCCTGCCGATGGGCGATGAGCCCGTCGGTGCCCAGCACGTCGCCCGGCTCTGGCTGTGCGCCGCCTCCCGGCAGGTGTTCGTCAACGGCCTGGGCATGCTCGGGGTGTCCGCGCCCGAGCGGATGTAGCGGTGGGCGTACCGGCCGGGTCCGGGCGAACCGCGGCCGAGCGGGTGGCCGAGGAGGGCGCCTCCCCGGCGATCACCGCGTGGGCGGGCCGCATCGAGGCGCACCTGCCCGCCCTGGCCCCGGCGGCCGGGTTCGCCCTGTCGGTGTACGCCCGGTTCGCGCGGCACCGCGGCTCGGTGCTCGCCGGGGGCCTGGCCTTCTTCGGGATGCTCTCGCTGGTGCCCGCGTTCGTGTCCCTGGGCGCCATCGTCGCGCTGGTGACCGACCCGGCCGAGTTCGCCGCGGACCTCGCCGACGTGCTCCGCGACCGGCCCGAGGCGCTGGCCTCGCTGGGCCCTGCGCTGACCAGCCTCGCCACCATGGACGACACCTCGTTGAGCACGGTCGGCGTGGCCGGGCTGGTCGGCCTGGCCGTCTCCCTCTACGCGGCCAGCCGGTTCGTCTACGTGGGCCGGCAGGTCCTCGACATCACCTTCGAGCTCGAGCCGCAGCCCCCGAGCGTGGCCAGCCGGATCGTCGCCATCGGCATCACGCTGCTGTGCCAGCTGGCCATCGTCGTCGGGGTCGTCCTGCTCACGCTGGTGCCGCGGGTGCTCGAGCTGTTCGGGATCGGCGAGGTGTGGAGCGGGGGCATCCGCTACCTGCGCCTGCCCCTCGCGCTGGCGCTGGTGTACCTGCTGCTCACCGCCTCGATGCGCTTCGGCACCCGCGCCCGGCGGGTGGTCGGGTGGCGGAACGTGGGCGCGGCGACCAGCACGGCGATCATCCTGCTCGGGACGGTCGGCCTGGGCTGGTACCTGCAGGTCTCGGTCACCTACAGCCAGGTGGTGGCCATCCTCGGCGGCTTCGTGGCCCTGCAGCTGTGGCTCTACGTCGTCGGGGTGGCGATCGTGCTCGCCGCGGACGTCGAGGGCCTGCGGCACGGATTCCGACGCCGCGACCTGCCGCAGCCGAGTGCCGCTGCCTGAGCCGGCTGCCTGCGTACCCTTGCGCCCATGCGCGCACACCCGGCCGGCCCGCTGCACGGCGACGGCCTGCCCCACACCACACTGCCGCCAGCGCCGGACACGACCGCGATGGCGCGGATCGATGCCCAGATCTGGCCGGCGACGGCCCGGCGCGACCCCCAGGGCCGCCTCGTCGTCGGGGGCCAGCCGGTCACGGACCTGGTCGCCCGCCACGGCACCCCGGTGCTGCTGCTCGACGAGGCCGACTTCCGCGCGAGGGCCGCGGCCTTCCAGGCCGCCTACACCGACCCCGACGTCCCGGGGCTGGTCTCCTACGCCGGCAAGGCGTTCCTCAGCGGCACCACGGTGCGGTGGCTGGCCGAGGCCGGCCTGGGCCTGGATGTCTGCACCGGCGGGGAGCTGGGCCTGGCGATGGCCGCGGGGTTCCCGCCGGAGCGGATCACCCTGCACGGCAACAACAAGTCCGACGCCGAGCTGCGCGCCGCGCTGGCCGCCGGCGTCGGTCGCTTCGTGATCGACTCCCTCGACGAGGTGGACCGGCTGGCCGACCTCGCCGCATCGGCCGGCGCGGTCGCCCACGTGCTCGTGCGCGTGACCACCGGGGTCGAGGCGCACACCCACGAGTTCATCGCGACCGCGCACGAGGACCAGAAGTTCGGCCTGTCCCTGACCTCCGGGGCCGCCCGCGAGGCGGTGCTCGCGGTCGCCGCCCGCCCCTCGCTGGCGCTGCTGGGCATCCACTCCCACATCGGGTCGCAGATCTTCTCCACCGCGGGCTTCGAGGTCGCCGCCCACCGCGTCGTGCAGTTCATCGCCGAGCTCGCCGGGGCCGAGGGCCTCACCATGGCCGAGCTGAGCTTGGGCGGTGGGATGGGCATCGCCTACCTGCCCGGGGACGATCCCGTGGCCCCGGTGGCGATGGCCGACGCGCTGCGCGTCATCGTCGCGGGGGAGTGCCAGCGCCGGGGCCTGCCGGTGCCGCGCATCGGCGTGGAGCCGGGCCGGGCGATCGTCGGGCCGAGCATGGTCACCGTCTACGAGGTGGGCACGGTCAAGCCGGTCGAGTACCGGACCGGCGCCTGGCGCACCTACGTCTCCGTCGACGGTGGGATGAGCGACAACATCCGCACCGCCCTCTACGACGCCGAGTACACCGTCGTGCTGGCCAACCGGGTCTCCTCGGCCCCGGCGATGCTGACCCGCATCGTGGGCAAGCACTGCGAGTCCGGTGACGTCGTGGTGCGCGATGCCTGGCTGCCCTCCGACGTGGGCCGCGGCGACCTGCTCGCCGTGGCCGCCACGGGGGCCTACTGCCGGGCGATGGCGTCGAACTACAACATGATCGCCCGGCCCCCGGTCGTGTCCGTGCGCGCCGGCAACGACCAGGTCGTGCTGCGCCGGGAGACCCAGGCCGACCTGCTCGCGCTGGACCCCGCGCTCGCCGGGGCGGGGCCGACGGCCGACCACCAGGGCGGCGTGGTGGGGGCTGGGCTGCCCTGACGGTCCGTCGGTGACGGGCCCGCGTGAGACAATCACGCCCGCCCGCACCACCGTCCCAGGAGTCCCCCATGGCACCGCCCGCCGCCCGCCAGCCGCTGTCCGTCGTCGTGCTCGGCGGCGGCACCGTGGGCGCCCAGGTGGTCCGGCTGCTCACCGAGCAGGCCGACGACCTCGCAGCCCGGGTCGGGGCCCGCCTCGAGGTGACCGGGGTCGGCGTGCGCGACGTCACCCGGGATCGCCCCGGCATCCCGAGCGCCCTGCTCACCGACGACCTGCAGGCGCTGCTGGACAGCTCCCCGGACATCGTGGTCGAGCTCATGGGCGGCATCGAGCCCGCTCGCGAGCTGGTGCTGCGCGCCCTCAAGGGTGGGGCCTCCGTGGTGACCGCGAACAAGGCCCTCATCGCCACCGAGGGCGCCGCGCTGCACGCCGCTGCGGCCGAGGCCGGCGTAGACCTGTCCTACGAGGCGGCGGTGGCCGGGGCGATCCCGCTGCTGCGGCCGCTGCGCGAGTCGCTGGCCGGCGACCGCATCCGCCGGGTCCTCGGGATCGTGAACGGCACGACCAACTACATCCTCAGCCAGATGGACGCCACCGGCGCCAGCTTCGACGAGGCCCTGGCCGGCGCCCAGGCCCTGGGCTACGCCGAGGCCGACCCGACGGCCGACGTGGACGGCCACGACGCCGCCGCCAAGGCCGCGATCCTGGCCTCGCTGGCCTTCCACACGCGGGTCACCCAGGACGACGTCGACGTGCAGGGCATCCGGCAGGTCGGCGCCGACGACGTCCTGGCCGCCCGGGAGATGGGCTTCGACATCAAGCTGCTGGCGATCGCCGAGCGGCTCGACGAGCCCGACGGCGTCTCGGTGCGGGTGCACCCCACGCTGGTGCCGCGCACCCACCCGCTGGCCGGCGTGCGCGACGCCTTCAACGCGGTCTTCGTCGAGGCCGAGTCCGCGGGCCAGGTCATGTTCTACGGCCGCGGCGCGGGCGGGCGGCCCACCGCCAGCGCGGTGCTGGGCGATGTGGTCGCCTCGGCGCGCAACCGGGTGACCGGCTCCAGCGAGCCGGGGGAGTCCAGCTACGCCGACCTGCCCGTCCTACCGGTCGGCGCGGCGACCACCGCGGCCTTCGTGCACCTGCGGGTCCGCGACCGGCCCGGCGTCCTCGCCGCGGTCGCCGGGGTGTTCGCCGAGCACGGCGCCAGCATCCGCAGCCTCACCCAGAAGGGCGAGGGCGAGGCGGCCGAGCTGCTCATCCTCACCCATCCCGGTCGCGACGCGGACCTCGCGGCGACGGTCGACCAGCTGCGCCACCTCGAGGTCGTCGACACGGTCCTGGCGGCCATGCGGGTGATCGGCGAGGGCCGATGAGCGCCGCGGGCATGCCCGGCGCCCTGGCCACCGGCGCGCGGCCGTGGCGCGGGGTCATCGCGGAGTACCGCGAGCGCATGCCGCTGCCCGCCGACGCCCCGGTGGTGTCGCTGTGCGAGGGGGGCACCCCGCTGGTGGAGTCCGGCTGGCTCAGCGAGCTCACCGGGTGTCGGGTGCTGCTGAAGTTCGACGGCGCCAACCCCACCGGGTCGTTCAAGGACCGCGGCATGACCATGGCCATCTCGATGGCGGCCCACGAGGGCGCCCGCGCAGTCATCTGCGCCTCCACCGGGAACACCTCGGCCTCGGCCGCGGCCTACGCGGCGAAGGCCGGCATGACGCCGGCCGTGCTCGTGCCCGCCGGCAAGATCGCGATGGGCAAGCTGGCCCAGGCCGTGGCGCACGGGGCCCGGCTGCTGCAGGTGGACGGCAACTTCGACGACTGCCTGCGCCTGGCCCGCGACCTGGCCGGCACCCATCCGGTCGCCCTGGTGAACTCGGTGAACCCGGCGCGCATCGAGGGCCAGAAGAGCGCGGCGTTCGAGATCGTCGATGCGCTGGGCGACGCCCCGGACGTGCACGTGCTGCCGGTCGGCAACGCCGGCAACATCACGGCCTACTGGAAGGGCTACGTCGAGTACCACGCCGACGGCCCGGCGAGTCGTCGCCCCCGCATGTGGGGCGTCCAGGCCGAGGGTGCCGCGCCCATCGTGCGGGGCGCGCCGGTCGCGGCGCCGGAGACCCTGGCCACCGCGATCCGCATCGGGAACCCGGCCTCCTGGCAGCAGGCGATCGCGGCCCGGGATGACTCCGGGGGAGGCATCGACATGGTCTCCGACGAGCAGATCCTGGAGTCCCACCTCGCCCTGGCCGCGCGCGACGGCCTCTATTGCGAGCCGGCCTCGGCCGCCTCGGTGGCCGGCCTGGTGGCCGCGCACGCCGCTGGCCGGGTGGATCCCGGCCAGACGATCGTCTGCACGCTGACGGGGCACGGCCTGAAGGACACCCAGTGGGCCCTGGCCCGGGCGGCCGACCCGGTCCTGGTGCCCGTCGACGTGGCGGCGGCGGCTCGCGCCCTGGACCTCGCGCCGTGACGGCCGAGGTCGTCGTCGAGGTCCCCGCCACCAGCGCCAACCTCGGCCCGGGCTTCGACAGCCTCGGCCTGGCCCTGGCCGTGGTCGACCGCGTGCACGCGCGGTTCGTGCCGGGCAGCGCGGTCACCGTCGAGGTGGTCGGGCAGGGCGCGGGCACCGTGGCGACCGACGCGAGCAACCTCGTGGCGCGCGTCGTGCGCACCGGCCTGGCCGCCTTCGACGAGTCCGGCGAGCTGGCGGGCCGCGGCCTGGCGCTGCGCTGCGAGAACGCCGTGCCGCACGGCCGCGGCCTGGGGTCCTCGGCCGCGGCGATCGTCGGGGCGCTGGCCGTGGCCGCCCACCTCGCCGACGTCGCCGACGCGGTGTCGTCGGCCGAGCTGGTCGCGCTGGCCACCCGACTCGAGGGCCACCCCGACAACGTCGCCCCGGCTGTCCTGGGCGGCGCGACGGTCGCCTGGCTGGAGACCGGCGAGGTCGGCCCGGTCGGGCGGGCCGTGCGGCTCGCGGTGCACCCGGACGTGACCCCCGTCCTGGCGATCCCCGAGCAGGAGTGCGCCACCGAGCGCGCCCGCGGGGCGCTGCCCACGCGGGTGGCCCACGCGGACGCGGTCTTCAACGTCGCTCGCGCCGCCCTGCTCGTGCACGCGCTGGCCAGCGACCCCGCGCTGCTGCTGGAGGCCACCGACGACCGGCTGCACCAGCCGCAGCGGCGCAGCGTCTACCCCGCTGCGCTGGGCCTGGTCGAGGCGGTCCGGGACGCGCGCATCCCGGCAGCCGTCTCGGGGGCCGGTCCCAGCGTGATCGCCTTCGCGGTGGGGGATCCCGCGCCGGTCGTCGCCCGCCTGGCCGAGCTGGCCGGGCCCGCCTGGCAGGTGCGGGCCGTGCCCGTCGCGGCGCGCGGGGTCTGGGCCCGGTAGCGCGATCCGCCGGCGCCCCCGGCCGGGACGCAGCGGCGCCCGGCGTCGAGTGAACCGGATGCGACCATCAGGTGCTACCGTGTGTCCCGGACCCACGCGGTGCGCGCATCGCCCGTTCAGCGCCG
Organism: Candidatus Nanopelagicales bacterium; assembly: GCA_025456015.1. Taxonomy (GTDB): domain Bacteria; phylum Actinomycetota; class Actinomycetes; order S36-B12; family CAIYMF01; genus Prado023. The sequence continues at coordinate 12,492 of JALOLK010000025.1, read as the reverse complement.
CCTCACCGCACGCCGAACCCGATCGGTCGCTCCAGCACCGCACCGCCCGGTCCGATCCACATGTTGAAGCGCCGGCAGCGGCGTGGGGGGATCCGTTTCCACCGCTGCGGCCGTCCATCACCTCGAGGAACCACGTGACCGACACGATCACCGCCCCGCAGTCCGACCAGGCTGGCGGCCGCGGCCGCCGCTCCGGCCAGGGGCTGTCCGGGATGCTCCTGCCCGAGCTGCGCACCATGGCCCACGACCTGGGCCTGTCCGGGGTCTCGGGGATGAAGAAGGGCGACCTGGTCGCGGCCATCACCGCGGTCCAGGGCGGCCAGGGGGGCCAGGCCGCCGACGGCGGCGCGCGGGTGAAGGAGCGCCCGCAGCGCCAGCGCCGCGGTGTGCAGGAGCGGGTCGAGGGTGCCGAGGGCGGGGCCGAGCCGCCCGGCCGCGCAGCCGAGCAGCCGGCCGGTCCGGGCCCCTCGCAGGAGGCGCGCGACCAGGGCCAGCAGGGCCGCGAGTCGCAGGGCGACCAGCGCCGCGACCAGGGCCAGCAGGGCCGCGAGTCGCAGGGCGACCAGCGCCGCGACCAGGGCCAGCAGGGCCGCGAGTCGCAGGGCGACCAGCGCCGCGACCAGAACCAGGGCGGGCAGCGCCAGCAGGACGGCGGCCAGCGCGACGACCGCGACCGCGACGAGGCCGGCGGCCGCCGGCGCAACCGCCGCGACCGCAACCGCAACCGCAACGAGCGCCGCCCGGGCAACCAGGGTGGCGGCGAGCGCGAGCCGGAGATCAGCGAGGACGACGTCCTGGTGCCGGTCGCCGGCATCGTCGACATCCTCGAGAACTACGCCTTCGTGCGCACCACCGGCTACCTGCCCGGCCCGACCGACGTCTACGTCTCGCTGTCGATGGTGAAGCGCCACGGCCTGCGCAAGGGCGACGCGATCACCGGCCAGGTGCGCCAGCCGCGGGAGAGCGACCGGCGCGAGAAGTTCAACCCGCTGGCGCGGGTGGACACCGTGAACGGCACCGAGCCCGACGACAACCGCAACCGCCCCGAGTTCGGCAAGCTCGTGCCGCTCTATCCGCAGCAGCGGCTGCGCCTCGAGGCCGACCCCACGAACATGACGACGCGGATCATCGACCTGGTCGCGCCGATCGGCAAGGGCCAGCGTGGCCTCATCGTGTCCCCGCCCAAGGCCGGCAAGACGATGGTGCTGCAGGCGATCGCCAACGCGATCACCGAGAACAACCCGGAGTGCCACCTCATGGTCGTCCTCGTCGACGAGCGGCCCGAGGAGGTCACCGACATGCAGCGCTCGGTGAAGGGCGAGGTCATCGCCTCGACCTTCGACCGACCCGCCGATGACCACACGATGGTCGCCGAGCTCGCGATCGAGCGGGCCAAGCGCCTCGTGGAGCTGGGCCACGACGTCGTCGTGCTGCTGGACTCGATGACCCGCCTCGGTCGTGCGTACAACCTCAGCGCGCCGGCCTCGGGGCGCATCCTGTCCGGCGGCGTGGACTCCGCGGCGCTGTACCCGCCGAAGAAGTTCTTCGGCGCTGCCCGCAACATCGAGCACGGCGGCTCGCTGACGATCCTGGCCACCGCGCTGGTGGAGACCGGCTCGCGGATGGACGAGGTGATCTTCGAGGAGTTCAAGGGCACCGGCAACATGGAGCTCAAGCTCGACCGGCGCCTGGCGGACAAGCGCATCTTCCCGGCCGTCGACGTCGACGCCTCGGGCACCCGCAAGGAGGAGCTGCTCATGAGCTCCGAGGAGCTCAAGATCGTCTGGAAGCTGCGGCGCGTGCTGCACGCGCTGGACCCGCAGCAGGCCATCGAGCTGCTGCTGAACAAGCTGCGCGAGACGAAGAGCAACTACGAGTTCCTCGTGCAGGTGCAGAAGACCACGCCGACGGCCTCGGGCTCACGCTCCGACGACTGAGCGGGCCGGCGCGGACCGGCGCAGGTCCCGCGGCAGGGCCGTTGGGCCCACCACCCGTGCTGTCCCGCCTTGGCAGGATGGGCGCGTGACCGTGCCCGCCCCGCCGCGACCCGGGGCGCGCAGCGGCCTTCGGCGGTGGTCGGCCGACACCTTCGCCGCCCTGGCCGAGCCGAACTACCGGCGCTACTTCGCCGGTCAGGCCGTGTCGTTCATCGGCACGTGGATGCAGCTGGTCGCCCAGGCCTGGCTGGTGCTGGAGCTCACCGGGTCGGCGACGTGGGTCGGCCTGGTGCTCGCCGCCCAGACCCTGCCGGTGCTCCTGGTCGGGCCCTACGGCGGCCTGGTCGCCGACCGGGCGGACAAGCGCCGCCTGCTCGTGGCGCTGCAGCTGGTCATGGCCGGCCTGGCCGGGGCGCTGGCCGTGCTCACCCTGACCGGAACGGTCGCGCTGTGGCACGTGCTGCTGCTGGCCGCCGCCCTCGGGGTCACCGACGCCTTCGAGAAGCCGGCCCGGCAGGCGTTCGTCATCGAGATCGTCGGCCCGGACACCCTGCGCAACGCGGTCAGCCTGAACTCGGTGATGGTCAACGTCGCACGGGTCGTCGGCCCGGCCCTTGCCGGGCTCATCATCGCGGCGGGTGGCATCGGGCTGTGCTTCGCGCTCAACGCCGCGTCCTACCTGCCGATCGCCTGGCTGCTGCTGCGCCTGGACGCCGCCCGCCTGCGGCCAGCCCCACCCCAGCCGCACGAGCGCGGGCAGGTGCGCGCAGGCCTGGCGTACGTGCGGCGCGAGCCGATGCTCGCCGTGCCGTTGCTCATGATGGCCGTGATGGGCTGCCTGACCTACGAGTTCCCGGTGACCCTGCCGGTGCTGGCCAAGGAGACCTTCGCCGGAGACTCGCGCACCTACGGCTTCATGACGGCGGCGATGGCCGTCGGGTCGGTGGTGGGCGGGCTGTGGACCGCGGCCCGCGGCCGCACCGGGATCGCCACGCTCGTCCGCGGCGCCCTGCTCTTCGGCGCACTCGTCCTGGCCACGGCGCTGGCCCCCACCGTCGAGCTGGCCATGCTCCTGCTGGTCGGCGTGGGGGCGGCCAGCGTGTCGGTCATGGCGCGCGGCAACGCCACCCTGCAGCTGCACGCCGACCCGGCGATGCGCGGCCGGGTCATGGCCCTGTGGCTGGTCGCGTTCCTGGGCACGACCCCGCTCGGTGGCCCGCTCGCCGGCTGGGTCGCTGCCACCTTCGGCCCGCGGTGGGGCCTGGTGCTGGGGGCGCTCGGCTGCCTGCTGGCCGCGGCGATCGGTGCGGTGGCCCTGCGCCGGCTGCCGGCCAGGGCCCCGGCCACCCGGGCGTGATCGACTCGCTCGCCGCGGGCGCGGGAATCGCCCGGACCTGCCCGGCGTTGCAGCCCTACCCGCGCATTTGGGCGCCCCTGCCCGTGCGTGGGATACTCGTCCGACCGCGACCGGTTCACGTGTGGCGCACCCCTGTGCCCACGTGATCCACGCCGACGTGTGCTCGGCCTGCCACCCGTTCTACACGGGCAAGCAGAAGATCCTCGACACCGGCGGCCGCGTGGCCAAGTTCGAGGCCCGGTTCGGCAAGAAGGCCGCCGACGCGAAGGCCGACGACACGAAGGCCGACCAGTAGCCACTCGTCGCTGACGAGGGCTGCCACGTGTTCGAGTCCTGCCTCGCGCTCGAGCGCGAGTACGACGACCTGGAGCGCCAGCTCGCCGACCCCGCCCTGCACGCCGACCAGGCTGCGGCGCGTCGGGTCGGCAAGCGCCATGCCCAGCTGCGCCCGGTCGTGGCCGCCTACCGCCACTGGGTGGCCCTGGGCCACGACGAGGTCGCGGCCCGTGAGCTGGTCGCCGAGGACGCCAGCTTCGCCGACGAGGCCCAGGCCGTCGCCGCCCAGCGGGCCGAGGTGGCCGAGCGCCTCACGCTGCTGCTCGTGCCGCGCGACCCGATGGACGACAAGGACGTCATCCTCGAGGTGAAGGCCGGCGAGGGCGGCCAGGAGTCCGCACTGTTCGCCGCGGACCTGCTGCGCATGTACCTGCGCTACGCCGAGCGCCGCGGCTGGCGCACGGAGGTGCTCGATGCCGAGGAGTCCGACCTCGGCGGCTACAAGGACGTGCAGGTCGCGGTCAAGGCCCGCGGCACCGTGGAGCCGGGCGAGGCCCCGTTCGCGCGGCTGAAGTTCGAGGGCGGCGTGCACCGCGTGCAGCGCGTGCCGGTCACCGAGTCGCAGGGCCGCATCCACACCTCCGCGGCAGGGGTGCTCGTGCTGCCCGAGGCCGAGGACGTCGACGTCACGGTCGACCCCAACGACCTGCGCATCGACGTCTACCGCTCCTCCGGGCCCGGCGGGCAGAGCGTGAACACCACCGATTCGGCCGTGCGGATCACCCACCTGCCCACCGGCATCGTGGTGAGCTGCCAGAACGAGAAGAGCCAGCTGCAGAACAAGGAGTCCGCCATGCGGATCCTGCGCGCCCGCCTGCTGGCCGCCGCGCAGGAGGCCGCCGACGCGGAGGCCTCCGACGCCCGCAAGTCCCAGGTGCGCACCGTGGATCGCTCCGAGCGGGTGCGCACCTACAACTACCCGGAGAACCGGATCGCCGACCATCGGGTCAACTACAAGGCGCACAACCTCGACGCCGTGCTCGACGGCGACCTCGATCCGGTCATCGAGGCCCTCACCGCGGCCGACCTCACTGCCCGCCTCTCGGCCCCCTGACGCCGGCCACGCCGGGGCCGCCCGGTCGCATTGGGCCATCGCCTGATCTGCGGTCCGGGGCGGCCGTAGGGTGACCGGGTGCCGACCGCCCGCGCCCTGCTCGCCGAGGCCGTGGTCGCGCTGCAGTCGGCCGGTGTCACGTCGCCGCAGGTCGATGCCGAGCTGCTCCTGGCACACGTCACGGGCCGGCCGCGGGCCACGCTGCGCCTGCTCGACCCGCAGGTCGACCCCGAGCGGATCGCGGCCTTCGACGCCCTCGTCGCGCAGCGCTGCCGTCGGATCCCCCTGCAGCACCTCACCGGCCGCGCGCCGTTCCGCCACCTCGAGCTGAGCGTCGGGCCTGGGGTCTTCGTCCCGCGGCCGGAGACCGAGCTCGTGGTCGACCTGGCCCTGGCCCACCTGGCCGAGGGACCCCGGATCCCGGCGCCGGTGCTGGTCGACCTGTGCACGGGCTCCGGGGCCCTGGCCCTGGCCCTGGCCACGGAATTGCCCGGCAGCCGCGTGCACGCCATCGAGCGCTCCGCCGAGGCGCTTGCCTGGGCCGAGCGCAACGCCGACGCCCACGACGCTGCCGTCCGCGCCGCCGGCAGCCGGCTCACCCTGGCCGCCGGGGACGCCACGACGTGTGCCCAGCCCGGCGCGCCGTTGGCGCACCTCGTCGGTGGTGTCGACGTGGTGGTGACCAACCCGCCGTACGTCCCCGACGACGCCGTGCCCCGCGAGCCCGAGGTGCGCGACCACGACCCGCACCTGGCGCTGTTCGGTGGCCCGGACGGGCTGGCCGTCATCCGCCCCTTGGCGGTGCAGGCGGCCCGGCTGCTGCGGCCCGGGGGCCTGCTGCTGGTGGAGCACGCCGACGTGCAGGGGGAGGCCGGCGGTCCGCTCGGCGTGCCCGGGGTGCTGCGCGCCCAACGCGATCCGGTCGAGCCCGGCCGTGCCGCGTGGGGTGCGGTCGTCGACCACGAGGACCTCAGCGGCCGACCGCGGACCACCGCGGCCGTGCGGACCGGGAGGATGCCGTCGTGATGCGCATCACGATGGACGACGCCGACGAGCGCGACCGCGGGCTGGCCGCCGCCGCCGCCGCGCTGCGCCGGGGCCAGCTCGTGGGCCTGCCGCTGGACACCGCCTACGGGGTGGCCGCCGACGCCTTCCACGAGCGGGGGATCGCGGCCCTGCGCGCGGCCAAGGGCCGGCCCGACCTGGCCGTCCCGGTCATGGTGCCGCGGATCGCCACCGTCGCCGGCGTGGCCCGTGCCGACGACGTCGCGCGCCGGCTCATGCGCGACTTCTGGCCCGGGCCGCTCACGCTGGTGCTGCACGCCCAGCCCACCCTGGCCTGGTCGGTGGCTGCCGCCGGCGACCGGATCGCCGTGCGGATGCCGCTGCACCCCGTGGCCCTCGAGCTGCTGGGACGCACCGGACCGCTCGGCGTCGTGGCGGCCGGACCCGCCCCTGCCGACCCCGATCGCGCCTTCCCACCCGCGCTGGCCGAGCACCTCGCGGTGGTGCTCGACGCCGGGACCCTGCCCGAGGGCCCACCCTCGGCGGTCATCGACTGCACCGGGGGGGCCCCGGTGCTGCTGCGGCCCGGGCCCTGGCCGGTCGAGCAGCTGCTCGCCGCGTGCCCGGACCTCGTGGTCCCGCCCGACCCGGCCCAGGCGGGCCCGGCGCCCGCGTAGACTCCCCGGCGTCCCGCCGCACCCACTCCCCGCCGCGCCCGCGCCGGTTCGCCTGGAGGGCCCATGTCCGATGCCACCCCGTTCTGGGGCCCCGACTTCGATGCCCTCGCCGCCGAGGACCCCGAGATCGCCGAGGTCATCCTCGGCGAGCTCGACCGGCTGCGCTCGGGCCTGCAGCTGATCGCCAGCGAGAACTTCACGTCGCCGGCCGTGCTCGCCGCGCTCGGCTCGACGCTGAGCAACAAGTACGCCGAGGGGTACCCGGGCCGGCGCTACTACGGCGGCTGCGCGGTGGTCGACGACGCCGAGCAGATCGGCATCGAGCGGGCGAAGGCGCTGTTCGGCGCGGACCACGCCAACCTCCAGCCGCACTCGGGGGCCAGCGCGAACATCGCCGCCTACGGCGCGTTCATGAAGCCGGGCGAGACGGTCCTGGCGATGAGCCTGCCGCACGGGGGGCACCTCACCCACGGCACGAAGGTGAGCTTCTCGGGCAAGTGGTTCAACGCCGTGCACTACGGGGTGAACGCCGGAACCGAGGACATCGACTACGACCAGGTCCGCGACCTCGCCCGCGAGCACCGCCCACGCATGATCATCTGCGGCGGCTCGGCGATCCCGCGGCTGATCGACTTCGCGGCGTTCCGCGCCATCGCCGACGAGGTGGAGGCCATCCTCATGGTCGACGCCGCGCACTTCATCGGCCTGGTCGCCGGCAAGGCGATCCCGAGCCCGGTGCCGTACGCCGACGTCGTCACGTTCACCACGCACAAGGTGCTGCGCGGCCCCCGCGGCGGCATGCTGCTGGCGAAGGCCGAGCACGCCGCGGCCCTGGACAAGGCCGTGTTCCCGATGATGCAGGGCGGCCCGCTCATGCACGCGGTGGCCGCGAAGGCCGTGGCGCTCAAGGAGGCGGCCAGCCCGGCGTACCAGCAGTACGCCCGCGACGTCATCGCCAACGCCCAGGCGCTCACCGCGGGCCTGGCCGCGCAGGGCATGCGCGCGGTCACGGGGGGCACCGACACGCACCTGGCGCTGCTGGACCTGCAGGGCCTCGAGGTGACCGGCACGCAGGCCGAGGCGCGCTGCGACGCCGCCGGCATCGTGCTGAACAAGAACGCGATCCCGAACGACCCCCGGCCGGCCAGCGTCGCGTCGGGCATCCGCGTCGGCACCCCCTCGGTCACCACGCAGGGCATGGGCACCGAGCAGATGGCCACGATCGCCGAGCTCATCGGCCGCGCGGTGCGCGATGAGGACGGCAGCGCCGCCCCCGAGATCCGCGAGCAGGTCGGCGCCCTGGTGCGCGCGTTCCCCGCGTACCCGCGCGGGTAGCGCTCGGTCGGGTCGCCCGTGCGCGAGTACACGCTGAGCCTGCTGGTCGCCGCGGCGCTCACCTACCTGGTGATGCCGCTCGTGCGCGAGGCGGCGCTGCGCTCGCGGGCCGTGGCCGGCGTGCGCGACCGCGACGTGCACGACCACGCCATCCCGCGCTGGGGCGGCCTGGGCATGTTCGCCGGCCTGGTCGCCGGCATGGTCCTGGCCAGCAAGCTGCCGATGATGCGCTCGGTCTTCGAGGGCGGCGCCCAGCAGGGCGTGGCCCTGCTCTCGGGGGCCACGATCATCGTGCTGCTGGGCCTGGCCGATGACCGGTGGGAGCTCGACGCCCCGACGAAGATGGCCGGGCAGGTGCTCGCCGCGGGTGTCATGGCATTGCAGGGCATCACCCTGCTCTGGCTGCCGATCGGCGGGGTGCTCGTCCTGGACCCGACCACCTCGGTGCTGCTGACCGTGCTCATCGTGCTCATCAGCGTCAACGCCATCAACTTCGTCGACGGCCTCGACGGCCTGGCCGCGAGCATCACGGCCGTGTCGGCAGCGGCCTTCTTCGTCTACGCGTACCTGCTCAGCGTGCAGTTCGGGGTGGAGCGGGCCACCCTCTCGGCGCTGGTCTCGGCCCTGCTCGTCGGCATGTGCCTGGGGTTCCTGCCGCACAACGTCTTCCCCGCCCGCCTGTTCATGGGCGACACCGGCTCGATGCTCATCGGGTACCTCATGGCGGCCAGCGTCATCACGTTGACGGGCAAGGTGGACCCCAATGCGCTGGCGGGCACCACGCTGCTGCCCGCGCTGCTGCCGCTGCTGGTCCCGCTGGCAGTGCTCGCCGTGCCGCTGTTCGACCTCGCGCTGGCGGTCGTGCGGCGCACCCGCGCGGGCCGCTCGCCGTTCGCCCCGGACAAGCAGCACCTGCACCACCGCCTGCTCGAGATGGGCCACTCCCAGCGCCGCGCCGTGCTGCTGCTCACCGGCTGGGCGGCGCTCATCGCGTTCACCGCGGTCCTGCTGGCCTTCGTCCCGATCGGCTGGGCCCTGGCAGCCGCCGGGGTCGGGGCCCTGCTGCTCGTCCTGGGCGTGGCCTGGCCGAACCTGCGACGCCCCACGCCCTCGGAGGTGCCCACATGAGCGACGACCCGACCAGCAGCCAGCCCGCCCCCGACCGGCCACCGGCCGCGCCCGAGGGGTTGGTGGTCCCGATGCGCCGGGTGCTGCGCGTCGGGGCCATCGCCTCGGCGGTGGCGTTGCCGGCGGCCACGCTGCTGGGGTGGCTGCTGGCCGGCTCGGCCGGAGCCTGGGGGGCGCTCATCGGGATGGGCCTGGCGGTCGCCTTCTTCGGCATCACCGTCGTGCTCGCGCTGGCCACGGCACGCATGGCGCCGACCCAGCTCGGTCTCTGGGTGCTGGGGTCGTGGCTGGCGAAGATGGTGCTGATCATCGCGGTGCTCGCCCTGCTCCGCGACCAGGACTTCTACTCCCGCCCGGCGCTGTTCCTCGCCCTGCTCGTGGGCACGGCCGGCAGCCTGCTGCTCGAGGCCAGGATCGTGGCCACCACCAAGGTGCCGTACGTCGAGCCGGCCGGCCGGTGAGCGTCCCCGCAGGGCCCGACCGGGTCCCCGATCCGCCCCCGGGCGAGGACGGGGCCGAGCGGCCCATGCACCCGTCGCTGCAGCCCCAGGGCGAGTCTGTCGCGTGGTCCGCGCTGGGCACGCTGCTGGCCGGGCCGATCACCTGGGGTGGCCTCGGCTGGCTGCTCGACCGGTGGCTGGGGACCTCCCCGACGCTCACGGCGATCGGCGTCGTGGTCGGGTCATTGACCGCATTCGGGATCGTGTATGTTCGGTTCGGTCGCGACGGCTGAAGCAGGGTTTCGGTCCACGCGCCACCACGTCCACAGCGACCCCGGGAAGGGCTGATCGTGCAGAACCTCCTCGCGGCGGTCGGGTCGATCGCTCCGATGGCCGAGGGCGAGGGTGGGGGATACTCCGCGCCCACGATCATGGAGTTCTTCCCGCCACAGCTGGGCGATGCGTGGTGGGCCCCGACGCGCATCAACCTCATCGGCCTGTTCATGGCCGGCGTGCTGGCCCTGTTCTTCGTCATGGCCTTCAAGAAGCCGCAGCTGGTCCCCGCCAAGGTGCAGAACCTCGGCGAGATGGCCGTCGACCTGGTCTACGTGAACATCATCGACGAGGTCATGGGGCGCAAGGGCCGGCGGTTCGCGCCCCTGCTGGTGACGCTGTTCTGGATGATCCTCGCCTTCAACATCACCGGCATCGTCCCGATGATGCACATCGCGGCGACGGCCGTCATCGGCGTGCCGCTGGTGCTGGCGATCATCTCCTACGTCACGTTCAACTGGGCGGGCATCAAGGAGCACGGGGTCGGCGCGTACCTGAAGATGAACCTGTTCCCGCCGGGCGTGCCCAAGCCGATCTACGTGCTGGTGACGCCCATCGAGTTCATCTCCACGTTCATCCTGCGCCCGGTCACGCTCACGATCCGTCTGCTCGCCAACATGATGGCCGGCCACCTGCTGCTGGTGCTGTTCTTCGGCGCGACGAGCTACTTCCTGTTCGAGGCGGAGGGGCTCATGAAGGCCGTGGCGGTCCCGTCCTTCGCGATGGGCTTCGCGTTCGTCTGCTTCGAGCTCATCGTCGCTCCGCTGCAGGCCTACATCTTCGCCCTGCTCACCGCCGTCTACATCGACGGCGCCACGAGCCACGAGCACTGACCGCCCACCACCACAGACTCCCGGGCGATGAGCCCCGGGCCACACGGAAGGAACCACAACAGTGGAGCTGCTCGCCCAGATCAACGGCAACGTCAACGCGATCGGGTACGGCCTGGCCGCGATCGGCCCGGGCATCGGTATCGGCATCCTGGTCGGCAAGGCCCTCGAGGGCATCGCCCGCCAGCCCGAGGCCACCGGCGTGCTGCGCACGAACATGTTCCTCGGCATCGCGTTCACCGAGGCGCTGGCCCTGATCGGCCTGGTCGCGGGCTTCCTGTTCACCTGATCCGCCCGCGTCCCGCGCGCTGATCCCCGGCTGAGGCAGGAAGGCCCATGACCACCGTATTCATCGTCGCGGCAGAGGAGCCCAACCCGCTGCTCCCTGCGTCGTACGACATCCTCTGGGGCTCGATCTCGTTCTTCATCCTCCTGGCCCTGTTCTGGAAGTTCGTGCTGCCCCGGTTCAACGAGATGGTCGAGGAGCGCGCCGAGCGCATCGAGGGCGGCATCGAGCGCGCCAAGGTGATGCAGGCCGAGGCGGCCCGGACGCGCGACGCCTACTCCGCCCAGCTGGAGGCGGCCAACAAGGAGGCGGCCGCGATCCGCACCTCGGCGCAGGCCGAGGGGGAGCAGATCATCGCCGCCGCACGCGCCGAGGCCGCCGCGCAGGCGGCCGCGGTCACCGCGCGCGCCGACGCCCAGATCCAGGCCGAGCGAGCAGCGGCCGTGGGCTCGCTGCAGCGCGACGTCGGGGACCTGGCCGTGCAGCTGGCCAGCCGCATCGTCGGCGAGACGCTCACCGACGACCAGCGGGCCCGGGCCACCGTGGACCGCTTCATCGCCGAGCTGGAGGCCTCCACCTCCGCCCAGGGGTCCGGCACGCCATGACCCGCACATCACGCGAGCACGCAGCTGCGCTGCGCGAGCGCCTCGACGCCCGGCGCGGCGACGCGGCGCTGCCCGGCCTGGCCGACGAGCTGTTCGCCGCCGCCGACGCCATCGGCGGCGAGCTGCAGCTGCGCGCCGCGCTGTCCGACGCGGGCCAGCCACCGGAGGTCCGTGTGGCGACCGTCGAGTCGCTGTTCGGCCCGCGCCTGTCGGCGCTGGCGGTGCAGACCCTGGCCGACGTGGTGGGCCTGCGCTGGCCCGAGCCCACCGCGCTCATCGAGGCCATCGAGAGCCTGGCCGCCCAGGCGGCGTTCCTGGTCGCGGAGCAGGAGGGTCACCTCGACGCCGTCGAGGACGAGCTGTTCGTGTTCAGCCGCGCGGTCTCGGGCTCCGCGGACCTGCAGATGGCCCTCACCGACCCGTCGGTGGGCTCCCCGGCGAAGCAGGCGCTGGTCGCCTCGCTGCTCGAGGGCCGGGCAACCGCGCAGACCATCCGGGTGGTCGGCCACGCGATGGCCACCCTGCGAGGTCGGCGCGCCGACACCGTGCTCGAGGACCTCATGGCCCTGGCTGCCGAGCAGCGCGGCCGAGCGGTGGCCGAGGTCCGCGTGGCGCAGCCGCTGGCGCCCGAACAGGCCCAGCGCCTCGCCGCTGTGCTGTCCCGCTTGCACGGGCGCCCGATCCGGCTCAACGTGGCCGTGGACCCCACCGTGGTGGGCGGGGTCGCGGTCCGGGTCGGCTCCGAGGTCATCGACGGCACCCTGGCCAACCGGATCGACCAGGCCCGCCGGGCCCTGGTCGGCTAGGCCGCGCACCACCCAGACACGCACGACACGACCCGCACCCGCGACGACAGGCAACGAGGAGCAACGATGACGGAGCTGGCGATCCGCCCCGAGGAGATCCGGGCGGCGATCGAGCGCAACGTCGCGGCCTACCAGCCGCAGACCGCCCGGGACGAGGTCGGCCGGGTCATCGAGACCGGCGACGGCATCGCCCGGGTCGAGGGCCTGCACTCGGCGATGACCAACGAGCTGCTCGAGTTCGAGGGCGGCCTGCTCGGCGTCGCGCTGAACCTCGACGTCCGCGAGATCGGCGTCGTGCTGCTCGGCGACGGCTCGGCGATCGAGGAGGGCCAGCCGGTCAAGCGCACCGGCGAGGTGCTCTCG
>JALOLK010000101.1 GCA_025456015.1 Candidatus Nanopelagicales bacterium | reverse complement strand
TCCGGATCGTGCGCGGGCTGGCCCGGGTCGGGAAACTCCACCCAGTGCCGCGCGCCGCCGAGCGGGAGCTCCTCCACGAGGCAGCAGCCTAGGGCTGCTGCGGGCCGGAGAGGCAGCGCGGCCCGTCCAGGGTGGGAGCCGGGGAGGCAGCGCGGCCCGTCCAGGGTGGGAGCCGGGGAGGCAGCGCGGCCCGTCAGGGGGAGGAGCCGGGGAGGCGGCGCGGCCCGTCAGGGGTGGGAGCCGGGAAGCAGCACCGTCCGGCGGAGGCGTGGCCGCTGGGGTCCCACGCGCACGGCCGGCTCGCGGCAGGGGGCTCGGAGCGGGACCCGCGGCTACGCTGGGCCCGTGGACGTGCGGCCCGAGGACGCACCGGGCCCGGGGGAGGTGCCCGGCGAGCCCGGTGGCACCGCCGCATCCCCGCCTCCCCGCCGTCGAGCCCCGGCCCGGCCCCGCGCCCGGAAGCCCGCGACGGACCAGGGGTCGACTCCCGGTGCGCCCGGGGGACCAGGCGCGATCGTTGCTGCGGATGCCCCCCTGCCCGCCGATGCCGAGGTCGTCGCCGACGGGCCAGCGGCCGGCGGGGCCACCGCGGACGAGCCCACCGAGGGCCCCCCGCCCCGCCGGCGTCGCCCCTCGGCGAAGCCACCGGCCAGGCGCAGCACCTCCCAGGCCGCCAGCACGGCTGAGGCGCCGAAGGCGAAGGCCCCGAAGGCCCCGAAGGCCCCGAAGGCCCCGAAGGCCCCCACGATCGCCAGGGCTCCCAAGCCCGCGCGCACCGTCGAGGCTGCGGAGCCAACGGCCTCCGGGACCCCGAACGCCGCCAGCGCCGCCGAGGCCCCGCAGCTCGAGGCCCCCAAGGTCCGCAAGCCGGCCCGTACCCGCGAGACCCGGGCGACCAAGGCCCCCGGGATCGGCACTGCCGAGACGCCCGCCTCGGGGCCCGCGAAGGCCCCCAAGCCCCCCCGTGCGCCCCGCCGCCCCGCCACCCCGACCCCGGCGCTCGCCCCGATCCCCCCGGCCCCCCCGGCTCCCACTCCCCGCTTCCAGCTGGCCGAGCGGCTCCCCGCCTCCCCCATCTCGGTGCCCTCGGCCAAGGTGGCGCTGTCGACCTCGTCGGTCTACCCCGAGTCGGTCGCGGCCGCGTTCGAGATCGCCCGCCGGCTGGGCTACGACGGCATCGAGCTCATGGTCTTCACCGACCCGATCAGCCAGGACCCCGACGCCATCCGGGCCCTGTCGGACTACCACGGCATCCCCGTGCTCTCCGTGCACGCCCCCTGCCTGCTGGTGACCCAGCGCGTGTGGTCCACCGACCCGTGGGAGAAGCTGCGCCGCTCCCAGGCCGCCGCCGAGCGGCTGGGCGCCTCCACGGTGGTCGTGCACCCGCCCTTCCGCTGGCAGCGCGACTACGGCCGCGACTTCGAGCGCGGCCTGGCGGCCATGCGCGACGAGACCGACATCGCCTTCGCCGTGGAGAACATGTATCCCTGGCGTGCACGCAACCGGGAGTGGGCCGCCTACCTGCCGGACTGGGACCCCCGCAACCAGGACTACCCCCAGGTGACCCTGGACCTGTCGCACACCGCGGTCTCGGGCACCGATGCCATGGCGATGGCGGCCGACCTCGGCGACCGGCTGGCCCACGTGCACCTCGCCGACGGCACCGGCCTGCCCCGTGACGAGCACCTGGTGCCGGGTCGTGGCAACCAGCAGTGCGACGGGCTGCTCGAGGGCCTGGCGGCGGGCGGCTTCACCGGCACCATCGTGATCGAGGTCAGCACGCGCAAGGCCGCGAACCGCGCCGAGCGGGAGGCCGACCTCGCCGAGGCGCTCGCGTTCGCCCGGCTGCACCTGGCCGCCCCGGTCGCGCGGCGCGTGGCCGCGCCCATCCCCGCGCCACCGGCCTAGGCTCACCTGTCGTGAGCGACGATCCCCGGGAGGCCCTGGTCACCGTCGCCCGCGACATCATCGCCAAGCGCGGGTACGTGGGCCTGACCATGAAGACCGCGTCGGCTGCCGCGGGGGTCACCCCGGAGGTGGCACGCCGCTACTACCGCAACCGCGAGGCGCTGTTCGCCGCGGCGCTGCGCCTGCCCACCGACCCGACGGCAGCGATCCCGGCCCTGGTCGCCCCCGGGGTGGAGGGTCTCGGCGAGCGGCTGGTGCGCTACACCCTCGACGTGCTCAAGGACCCGGAGACCCGAGCCGAGCTGGTCTCCCTGGCCCGTACCGGGGTCAACGCCGGGCACGCGGTCGCCGGCCTGCAGGACTTCCTCGAGCAGGCCGTCGTGGACCGGATCGCCTCGATGATCGGCGTGCCCGACGCCCGGATGCGCTCGGCGCTCATCACCAGCTACCTGCTCGGCGTGGCGACCACCCGCTACGGCGTGCGCCTCGAGCCGCTGGCCAGCGCCAGCGAGGACGACGTGATCCGCATGGTCGCCCCCGTGATCCAGGACCTGCTCGACCCGCGCAAGCCCCTCCCGGGCCGCACCCGCTCCCGCCCGCCGCAGCCCCCGGCCGCCCGGAGCGCCGCGAGTCCAGCACCCGCCGGGGATGCGCCGGCCCGCCCGACCCCGGCGCCAGCCGCCGGACCGCCGACCACGCCAGCGCCCCCGGTCCCGCGCAAGCGCACGTTCGACCCCGACCCGAAGGCCACCGCGGCCCGCCGCGCCGCGACCGCGGCCACCGGCGAGGGGGCCCGGCATGCCCGGGCGGGGTCAGCCGAGGAGCCGGGCCAGCCGGACGCCGCGGGCCCGGTCGACGCGGCCGGTCCGGGCTGAGCGCGCCGGTCGGCGCCCCGGCAGGGCTCAGCCCGTCCGCCGGCCCTCCATCGCCGCGGCCACCTCGGCCATGCCGGCGTCGTCGATGAGCCCGAGCTGCCACGCCGCGGTCGCCGCCTCGGCCGCGTCCTGCACGTAGTACATGGGGATGTCCTCCTCCTCGCGCAGGCGGGCCGCCCGAGTTGCCACCGCCTCGCTGCGCTCGGTGAGGTGGGAGCCGACGTAGAGCAGGAAGATCGCCCGGACCTGCCCCGGGTACTCGCGTGCCATCACCTCGTAGGTCTCGGGGTCGCCCTGGCCGATGTCGCCGACGAGGACGAACTCGTGGGTCGGGTTGGCCGCGAGCAGGCCGCGGATGGCCGTGCGCTTGTGCTCCCGGCCGTCGCGCATGACCCGCTCGGCGTTGGGGCCCCAGTCGGTCAGGAACAGCGGCCCGCGCGGGTACCGATGCAGGTTCAGGAACGCGACCAGGTAGTCGTAGAAGTTCCACGACCCGGTCGAGACGTAGAAGAACGGCACCGGCCGGCGCGGCCCGACGCCGCGCGAGAGCGCCGCGTAGAACGCGGCCATGCCCGGCACCGGCTTGCGGTCGGCCACGTCGCGCAGCGTCGAGCGCACCAGCGGCACGCTCCAGTTCTGCGTCAGGCCGGTCTTGAGGATGGTGTCGTCGATGTCGGAGATCACCGCGAGGCCGCCCGCGGGGTCCGGCACGAGCACCCGACCGGTCGTGTGGGGGACGTCGGAGCCGGGCACCGCGTCGATGTCGACGACGTGCCACCCCGGCGAGAGCTGCCCCACCGGCAGCGCGATGTGCAGGTAGCCGTTGCGGTCGCTGGTGAACTCGCCGGCCACCTCGCCCATCGACGCCCGCACCGTCACGCCGGCGATGCTGAGCACGAGGAAGCGGCGCAGGTTGGCCTTGAGCACCTGCCCGGTGCCGACGGTCGCCTGCCCCGCACCCGGCACCGGCTTCTCGATGGCGCGGGCGACCAGGTGGGCCACCCCGTCGGCGTACCAGCCCCGGTAGGTCACCACGACCGTGGGCCGCAGCGACTCCCGGCGGCGCTTGAGCCCGACGCGGCCGGCCTGCACCGCCCGGTCGACGCTGTCGACGACCCGGACGCTGTCGAGGCCCTCGAGCCGGCGGCTCACCGACGACCATCCGGGCAGGTTCGAGCGGTCCACGCGCACCTCCTCGTGTGCCCCTGAAGGCTAGCGGTGGCAACCGACAGGGTCGAGGCGTCCCGGCCCGTCCCCGCCCGCCGGGGCGGTCCGCCGCGTAGCCTTCGGAGCCAAGGAGGTCCCCATGGTCGACTTCGGCGCGCTGCGCGCCCGCCTGGCCCCGCCCCGTCGTGCCCCCAAGGAGCCCGGCGAGGCCCTGGACCGCGCTGGCCTGGCCGCGGCCCTGGACCGGTTGCCCGGCGCCCGTGCCGCCGTGGCCGCGTTCGTGGCCGGTGAGTCCGTGTCCGACGCCGTGGCGGTGGTCGGCCAGGTGCAGGCCGAGGGCATGGCCGCCAGCCTCGAGTACCTGCCCGGCGAGGGCCCGCCCACCGCGCGGCTGGTCCACCTGCAGGCCATCGGCGCGCTGGTCGACGAGGACCTCGCGCCGGGAACGGACCTGCTGGTCGACCCCCGCCAGCTTGAGCCCGCGGGTGCCCACGAGGACGCCATCCGCACCGACGTGGCCGCCCTCTGCCATGCCGCCGAGCAGGCGGGCATGACGCTCACCCTCGACGGACAGCCCCCGCACGAGGTCGACCACGTGCTGGCCCTGCGTGCTGCCCTGGCCGACGCCCACCCCGACCTCGGTGTCACGATCGCGGCCAACCTGCACCGCAGCGAGGCCGACTGCCTGGACCTGGCCGCCGCCGGCGCCCGGGTGCGGCTGGTGCGCCGGCACACCCCGGCCGCGCCGGGTGAGGGCTTCACGAAGGCCCACGACGTCGACCGCGCCTACGTGCGGTGCATGCGTGCCCTCATGGCCGGCGGCGCACGCACCATCGTGGCCACCCACGACGACACGCTGCTCGAGATCGCGGGGGCCCTGGCGGGGCAGACCGAGCCGCCCCCCGAGGTCACCTACCAGTTCCGCCGCGGCATGCTCGACGCCCGGGCCGCGCAGCTGGCGGCCTCGGGCTCCTCGGTGCACGTCCTGGTGCCCTTCGGACCCGGCTGGGCGGGCTACCTCACGAGCGGCCTGGCGCTGACGCCGACGTCGCTGGGCCAGGCCGTGCGGGCTGCGGGCACACGCGGCGGCGGCAGGCCCACGGCCGCCGGGGACCAGCGATGAGCGCCGGGGCCGGGGCGACCCACCCCAAGGTCGCGATGCTCGGGGCCGGCCGGATGGGCCAGGCGATCCTCGCGGGCCTGCTGCGCGGCGGCTGGCCCGTCGAGCGGATCACCGCCGCCGAGGCCCACGCGCCCACGGCCGACGCCGTCCGCGACCGGCTGGGGATCAGCGTCGTGGCGACCATCGACGCGGCCGTCGCCGGGGCCGACCTCGTCGTCGTGGCCGTGAAGCCCCACGACGTGACGGCCGCCCTCGAGGCGGCCTCGCCCGCGCTGGCGCCGGGCGCGACCGTCGTGTCGATCGCCGCGGGCCTGTCCACGGCCACGCTGGCCGCCCACCTGCCCGCCGGCACCCCCGTCGTGCGGGTCATGCCGAACACCCCCGCCCTGGTCGGCGAGGGCATGGCCGCGCTCTCCCCGGCGCCCGGCTGCCCGCCGGCGTCCGTCGCGCTCGCCGCGCGGGTGCTCGAGGCCGTCGGCCAGGTGCGCGAGGTGCCCGAGCGCCTCCAGGACGCGGTGACCGCGGTGAGCGGCTCGGGCCCGGCCTACGTGTTCGCCGTCGCCGAGGCGATGATCGACGGGGGCGTGCTGCTGGGCCTGCCCCGGCCGCTGGCCCACGACCTCACGGTCCAGACCCTCGTCGGGGCCGCCACCATGCTCCGGGACTCCGGCGAGCACCCGGCCGTGCTCCGCGAGCAGGTCACCTCGCCCGGGGGCACGACGGCCGCGGCGCTGCACGCGCTGGACCGCGCGGCGATGCGCGCCGCGTTCGCCGAGGCCATGACCGCCTGCCGGGACCGCTCGGTGGAGCTCGGCGCCACGTAGTCCTCAGGCCAGCAGCGGGGTCAGCTCGTCCTCGGGCCCGCAGACCACCAGCACGTCCCGGGGGCCCAGGACGGCCTCCGGGGTGGCGAGCTCGGGCAGGCCCAGCCCGTTGCGGCTCACGCCGAGCACGAGGATGCCGCGCTCGTTCAGCGTCGTGATGTCGGTGAGCCGCTTGCCGACCCACGAGCGCTGCACCGGCAGGCCCGCGTAGGCGAACCCGTCGACGGTCGGGATGTACTCGGTGCGGAGATGACCTCGGTGACGCCGATCTTGCGCAGGATCTTGGCCTGCTGGGCGTTGATCGCCTTGGCCCAGATCTCCGGGATCTTGAAGTCCTCCTTGAGGACCAGCGCGCAGACCAGCGAGGACTCCACGTTGTCGCCGATGGCCACGACGGCGCGGGTGTACTCCCCGACGCCGAGCTGGGCCAGCGCCTCCTTGCTCGTGACGTCGGCCTGCACGGCCATCGTGACCTGCGCGCTGATCTGGCGCACCAGCTCGGGGTCGCGATCGACCGCGAGCACCTCGCACCCCTCGCGGGTCAGGGCGGCGGCCACGCTGCGGCCGAACCTGCCCAGCCCCAGCACGACCACCGGTTCCACGACCCTGGCCTCCATGTGCGCTCCTCCTCAGCCGATCATCGGGCGGCCCTCGGGCAGCCGGTAGTGGGGCACGCTCGCCCGCAGCGTCAGCGACGAGGCCAGCGTCAGGGGGCCGACCCTGCCCAGGAACATGAGCAGGACCACCAGCAGCTGGGCGGGCACCGGCAGCGTCGGGGTGACGTTGGCCGACAGCCCCACGGTGGCCAGTGCCGAGATCGTCTCGAACAGGGCGTAGTCCAGGCCCTGGCTGGTCAGCGCCTCGAGGGCCATCGTGCCGAACAGCACCGCGATCATGCTCACCATGGTGACCGCGATGGCGATGCGCACGGTGGCCTCCGGGATGCGCCGGTCGAGCACGGTGACGTCCGGTTGGCCGCGGATCTCCGCCCAGGCCGCCAGCACGAGGATCACCACGGTCGTGACCTTGATGCCGCCCGCGGTGCTGCCGCTGCCGGCGCCGATGAACATGAGCACGTCGGTGAGCAGCCGCGTCTCGGGCACGACCTGGGTGTAGTCGACGGCGGAGAAGCCGGCGGTGCGCGGTGAGACGCCGCCCGAGAAGATGCCGACGTTGAGCTTCTCCCAGATCGGCATGGGGCCCAGCGTGCTCGGGTTGGTCCACTCCAGCAGCAGGAACAGCGCCGAGCCGACGGTGATGAGCACGGCGGTGCCGGCCAGCATGAGCCGCGTGTGCAGCGACATCGGGATCGGGTTGCCGAAGCCGAACCGCTCGGGGTGGAAGCCGCCGAGGCGGTACCGGGAGCGCCGGCCCAGCTCCCGCCCGCGCGCGGTGATCGCCTCGAGGGTGCCCGGTGGGGGCGGCAGGCGCCAGGGTCGCAGCGGGCGGGCGCCGGTCGTGCGCGTGAACACCTCGACGACGACGAGGAAGCCCAGCCCGCCGACCACCACGGCCAGGCCGATCGGGCCCAGGACGAGCGGGTCCGGGTCGAAGCTGGTGAGGATGTCGAAGCCGGCGTTGTTGAACGCCGTGATGCTGTGGAAGATCCCGAACCACACGGCCCTGCCCCAGGAGTGGTCGTAGGCGGTGGCGAACCGCAGCGCGAGCGCCACGGCGACCAGCGTCTCCACGACCAGGGTGATGACGGCCAGCGCGCGCAGCACGCGGCGCACGTCGCCCTGGGTCAGCGCGCCGGTCTCGGCCTGGATGGCCAGGCGCGAGGCGGTGCCCAGCTTGCGGTGCAGCACGAGGATCCACAGCGTGCCCAGCGCCTGGATGCCGAAGCCGCCCACCTGCACGAGCAGCAGGATCGCCACCTGGCCCAGCGGGCTCCAGTAGGTCTCGGTCTCCACGACCGTCAGGCCGGTGACCGTCGCGGCGCTCACGGCCGTGAACAGGGCCGTGCTCGGGCTGGCGAGGTCACCGCCGGCACGCATCCCGGGCAGCATGAGCAGGGCCGTGCCCACCAGGCAGAGCACGGCGAACGACAGCACGACCGTCCGCGTCGGCGAGCTGCGCGCGATCCGGGCCTGCCGCTGCTGGCTGCGGGCCGCGACCTGCGAGTCCCCCGCGGCCGCCGCGCGCTGCACCGTGGGGCCGGCGTCGGGGATCTGCGAGCGCGCCCGTCGCATCCGGCGCCAGGGCTCGTTGGTGGCGCGGCGCGACGGCATGGCCTCGAGGCTATGCATCGCTCCCGGGCCATGCGCGCCGTGGCCCCCACCACGCCCACGCCGGGTGCCGCTGGTCGGGCCCGGCGCACCGTCCGGCGCGCCGGGGAGCCTGCTGCCCGGCCCGATGCGGCATGGGCCGACGCCCCCGGACTACGTTGGCGCCGTGAGCGAGCGGGTGGCGATCGTCGCGGATCCGGCGCTGGCTGCCTACAACTTCGGCCAGGGGCATCCGATGGCGCCCATCCGGGTGCAGCTGGCCCTGCGCCTGGCCGAGGACTTCGGCCTGTTCGCCCACGACGACGTGCTGCTCGAGCGCGAGGTGCTCCCCGCCGGCGTGCACGACCTGGTGAAGGTGCACACCCCCGACTTCCTGACCGCGGTGCGGACCGCCGGGCACACCGGCGACCCCGGCGACCCGCGCTGGGGGATGGGCACCGAGGACGTCCCCGTGTTCCCCCGCATGCACGAGGCCGCCGCGCACCTGTGCGGGGCCACCGTGGCCGCGGTGGAGGCGGTGCACTCGGGCCGCGCCATCCACGGGGTGAACCTCTTCGGCGGCATGCACCACGCGATGCCCGACCGGGCGGCGGGCTTCTGCGTGTACAACGACATCACCGTGGCCATCCGCTGGCTGCTGGACCGGGGCGTGCAGCGGATCGCCTACGTCGACCTCGACGCCCACCATGGCGACGGCGTCGAGACCGCCTTCTACGACGACCCGCGCGTGCTCACGATGAGCCTGCACGAGAGCGGGCGCACGCTGTTCCCCGGCACCGGCTGGCCCTGGGACACCGGCGGCCCGAACGCCCCGGGGACCGCGGTGAACGTGGCCCTGCCCGCGGGCACCTCCGACAACCAGTGGCTGCGCGCGTTCAACGCCGTGGTGCCCCCCGTGCTCGAGGAGTTCCAGCCCGAGTTCATGGTCAGCCAGCACGGCTGCGACTCCCACTTCGAGGACGTCATGGCCCACCTGCTGCTCAGCGTGGACGGCCAGCGCACCTCGTACGCCACCGTGCACCGGCTGGCCCACCGGCTGGCCGGCGGGCGCTGGGTGGCGCTGGGCGGCGGCGGGTACGAGTGGATCGACGTCGTGCCGCGCGCCTGGGCGCACCTCATCGGCGAGGCCACCCACCGGCCGATCCCGCCCGAGTCGCCGACCCCCGAGGCCTTCCGCGTCTTCGTCCAGGACCTGCTCGGGCGCAACGCCCCGGGCCGCATGACCGACGGCCGCGACCCGTGGGGCCAGCCCTTCGAGCGCAGCTACCACCCCGAGGACCCGCTGGACAAGGCGATCATGGACACCCGGCGTGCGGTGTTCCCGCACTGGGGGCTGGTCGCGGACCCGTTCGGCGCCTTCTGAGCCCGGTCGACGGCGGGACCATCACGCTGCGTGGTCGACTGGTGCGACCGTTCGACATTCCCCTGTCACCCCGGGAGGCGTACCATCCCTGGCAGGACCCACGGTGGAGGTGATCGCGGATGTCCGCATACGACCGCCCGTTGGGTGAGGTGAAGCTGCTGACCGTCGCGGAGGTCGCGGCGATGCTCAGGCTGTCCAAGATGACGGTGTACCGCATGGTGAACTCCGGGACGCTGCCGGCGCTCAAGGTCGGACGCAGCGTCCGGATCCCCGAGCACGTCGTCGACGAGTACCTGCGCCGCTCCTTCGTCGACAGCGCCTGACGGCGTCCGGGCGCCGGGCTGCCGCCCGGTAGCATGAGGCAACATTTCGCCAGTCGAGTGAGGTCAGTCCGTGGGTTCCGTCATCAAGAAGCGTCGCAAGCGCATGGCCAAGAAGAAGCACCGCAAGCTGCTCAAGCGCACCCGCGTGCAGCGGCGCAACGCGAAGTAGGCCATGGCGCGCGTCGTCCTGGTGACCGGTGTCTCCCGCTACCTCGGCGGGCGCATGGCGCGCATCCTCACCGACGACCCCGCGATCGAGCGGGTCATCGGCGTCGACGTGGTGGCCCCGACCGGTGACATCGGCGGGGCCGACTTCGTGCGCGCCGACATCCGCAACCCGATCATCGGCAAGGTGCTGGCCACCGCCGAGGTGGACACCGTCGTGCACATGGGGGTCATCGCCACGCCGCGCCAGGCCGGTGGGCGCACGCCGATGAAGGAGATCAACGTCATCGGCACCATGCAGCTGCTCGCGGCCTGCCAGAAGGCGGCCTCGGTGACCAAGCTGGTGGTGAAGTCGAGCACCTCGGTCTACGGCGCCGGCCCCGGCGATCCTGCCCTGTTCACCGAGGACATGGAGCCGCGGCACCCACCGACGTCGGGCTGGGCGAAGGACTCCGTGGAGGTCGAGTCCTACGTGCGCGGCCTGGCCCGCCGGCGCCCGGACCTCACCGTGTCGACGCTGCGCTTCGCCAACTTCCTGGGCCCGACGGCGAGCACGCCCATGGCGCAGTACTTCTCGCTGCCGGTGATCCCGACCGTCTGGGGCTACGACGCCCGGCTGCAGTTCGTGCACGTCGACGACGGCCTGGAGGTCATGCGCCGGGCGACCGTGGAGGACCATCCGGGCATCTTCAACGTCGCCGGCGAGGGCGTGCTGTCGCTGTCCCAGGCGATCCGGCGGGCCGGCCGGGTGGAGGTGCCGGTGTGGACCCCGCTCGTGCCGGTCGTGGGCCGCTGGGTGCGCCGCGGCGGGTTCGCCGACTTCAGCCCCGAGCAGATCCGCCTGCTCACCCATGGCCGCGCGGTCGACACCACCCGCCTGCTCACGAAGTTCGGGTTCACCCCGCGGTACACCACCGAGCAGGCGTTCGACGACTTCGTGGCCGCCCGCCGGCTCAACACCGTGCTCTCCCCCGAGCTGGTCTCCGGGGCCGAGACGGTCGCCGGGCGCATCCTGTCGGGGTGGTCGGCGTGAGCGACGCCCAGATCCTGCACATGCCCGGCGCCGACGACCGGCCCGGGGAGGTCGCGGTGCCCGGGGCGGACCCCAGCTGGTCGGACCAGGTCGACGCCGTGCTGGAGTTCCTGCGCCACCGCGCCCTCGGCGAGTACCGGGTGGACCCCTTCGGCTTCGACCCCGAGCTCAACGACTCCGTGCTCATGGCCGCGCTGCGCCCGCTCTACAAGCACTGGTTCCGGGTCGAGGTGCGCGGCATCGAGCACATCCCGACGACCGGGGGCGCCCTCGTGGTGGGCAACCACGCCGGCACCATCGGCCTCGACGCGGCGATGGTGCAGCTGGCGATCCTCGACGAGCACCCCGCGCACCGGCACCTGCGCACGCTCGGGGGCGAGCTGCTGTTCAGCGTGCCGTTCCTCGGCATGCTGGCCCGCAAGGCCGGCGCGACCCTGGCCTGCACGCCCGACGCCGAGCGCCTGCTGCGCGACGGCGAGCTGGTCGGCGTCTGGCCGGAGGGGTACAAGGGCACCGGCAAGCCGTTCTCCCAGCGCTACCGGCTGCAGCGGTTCGGCCGGGGTGGGTTCGTCTCGGCCGCGCTGTCGGTCGGGGTGCCGATCGTGCCGTGCTCGGTCGTCGGCTCCGAGGAGATCTACCCGATGCTGGGCAACGCCCGGCTGCTCGCGCGGCTGTTCGGCATCCCGTACTTCCCGATCACGCCGACGTTCCCGTGGCTGGGCCCGCTCGGCGTCGTGCCGCTGCCCAGCAAGTGGGTCATCGAGTTCGGCGAGCCGATCGACACCAGCGGCCTGGCGCCCGGCGGCGACGCCGCCGACGACCCCATGCTCGTCTTCGAGGTGACCGACCAGGTGCGCGAGACCATCCAGCACAACCTGTACCGCATGCTCGTGCGCCGCCGCGGCATCTTCCGCTGAGGCCGGGGGCCGTCCGCCTCAGGCCGGCGAGCCACCCTCGCGCATCGCCCGGGCGACCTTCGCCACGCCGACGGCGACCCCCACCGCGGCACCGGCGGCGGCGGCGGCCGGCACCCCCTTGCGCACGGACTCGCGCCCGCGCAGCCGGTAGTCGCGGATCGGCCAGCCCTGCGCCTTGGCGTGGGCGCGCAGCTGCCCGTCCGGGTTGACCGCGACGGGGAAGCCCACCGCCGAGAGCATCGGGATGTCGTTGGAGGAGTCCGAGTACGCCGCGCAGCGGGCGAGGTCGAGGCCACGCTCCTCAGCCAGGCGCGTGATGGTGTCCACCTTGGCCGCGCCGTGCAGGGGCGGGCCCAGCAGCCGGCCGGTGTAGGCCCCGTCGACCACCTCGGCCACGGTGCCCAGGCCGCCGGTCAGGCCCAGCCGGCGGGCGATCTCCTCGGCGACCTCCACCGGGGTGGCGCTGACCAGCCAGACCTCGTGGCCGTGCTCACGGTGCGCCTCGGCCAGCTCGAGGCTGCCGGCCCACAACCGCTGCACCATGGTCTCGTCGTAGACCTCGGTGGCCAGGCTGCGGATCTCGTCGGGGGAGCGGCCCTTGACGAAGGCCAGGCCGTTCTCGGTGGCCTGGGCCATGTCCTCCTTGGACTCCTTGCCCGACACCACGTACTTCAGCTGCTTCCAGGTGAACTCGAGGACCTCCGCGGTCGTGAAGTAGTCGCGGTCGGCCATCCCCTTGGCCAGGGCGGCGAAGCTCGACCCGCGGATCATCGTGTTGTCGACGTCGAAGAACGCGGCCGCGCCGGGGCCGTCGTTGGCCTCGTCGAGGGCGTGGATGCCATCGAGGAGCGAGGCGTGCCGGGTGGCCTCGGCCTCGTCCACCGCGTCGGCCTCGGCGTCCTCGGGGGCCAGCACCTCGACGATCTCGGCCGGGGCCTCGGGGGTCTGCACCACCTCGACGACCTGCGCGGCGTCGTCCTGGGCTGGGGGCCCGACCGGGTCGGGGCCGTCCGGACCGGGGGTCTCGGGTGTCGCCATGGAGTGAGCCTAGGGGATCGGCTGCGTGCCAGACTGCTGGTGTGACGAACCTTGCCGACCTCGTGCGCGAGGCTGCGAGCACCCGTCCGACCCACCCGGCGGTGCTCACCCGGGCGGAGTCGCTGACGTGGGCCGAGCTCGATGCGCGCGTCGACCGGGCCGCCCGGGCGCTGCACGAGCGTGGCCTGGGCCGGGGCGACCGGGTCGCCCTCATGCTCGGCAACCGCCTGGAGTTCCCGGTCGTGTACTTCGCGATCCTGCGCGCCGGGATGGTCGCGGTGCCGCTCAACACGGCCTCGACCGCCCACGAGGTGGTGCGGCTGTGCGTCGATGCGGGCGCGGCGCTGCTCGTGCACGACGCCCCGGCCACCCGGGTCGCGGTCGCCGCCGGCCGGCGTGCGGCCGGGCTGGCGGTGGTCGGCATCGACGACGCCGAGGGCCGCGCCATCGTCGGGGCGGATCCCACCGGCCGGGGTGCGTTCGCCGCCCCCCGCACGACGGGTCGCGACCTCGCGGTGCTGCTCTACACCTCGGGCAGCGAGGGCCAGCCGAAGGGCGTCATGCTCAGCCACGGCGCGCTGCGGGCCAACGTCGACGCGCTGGCCAAGCTGCGCAGCCCGCGGGCGATGACGCCCGAGGACCGCCTGCTCATCGTCCTGCCCCTGTTCCACGTCTACGGCCTCAACGCCGCGCTGGGCCTGGCCGCGCGCGTGGGCGCCACCTCGGTGCTGCTCGAGCGGTTCGACCCGCGGGGGTCGCTGGCCGCGATCCGCGAGCTCGGCGTCACGAACGTGGCGGGTGCCCCCCCGATGTACGTGTCGTGGAGCGCCGAGGGGGCGCTGCGCGAGTCGATGGACGGGGTGCGCCTGCTCGTGAGCGGGGCCTCCGCGCTGCCGCCCGCGGTGTTCCAGCAGTTCCGCACCATCACCGGCCTGACCATCTGGGAGGGCTACGGCCTGACCGAGTGCGCGCCCGTGGTGACCTCCACCCTCGCGGCCCGGCAGGCCCGGCCGGGCTCGGTCGGCCGGCCGATCCCCGGGGTGCAGGTGAGCCTGCGCGACGACGAGGGCGCGGAGGTCGACGAGGGCGACCCCGGCGAGCTGTGGGTCCGGGGCAAGTCCCTGCTCAGCGGGTACTGGCCCGGCACCCGCGCGGTCGACGACGACGGATGGTTCCATACCGGCGA
>JALOLK010000100.1 GCA_025456015.1 Candidatus Nanopelagicales bacterium | reverse complement strand
CGCTCGGCCGGCGCGTACCCGGCCAGCCGGTCGCGGTTCACGTCGCGCAGCGCCGGTGACACCGAGACGAGGTGGTCGAAGAACCGGTACGTGCTGAACACCGCGCCGAGCCGACGGCGCAGCGGCGTGCGCCCGCCGACGTCACGGTGCGCATCGGCCACCATGTCGTTGTGCTGCCAGATGGCCCGATGCGGCGCACGGCCGTCGGGGGCCGGTGGTGCGGCGAGCAGCAGCAGGTCCATGAAGGCGCCGTAGCCGATGAAGTCCACGACGCTGTCGAAGCGCGCCGAGCCGAAGCAGCGCTGCCACTCGTCGGCGAACATCCCGGCCAGCGGTGGCGCAGCGGCCCGCCGCGGGATGCCGCCCTGCTGCACGGCGTGCCGCGCGGCCTGGGTGGCCCGTGAGCCGTTGATCGCCCCGAACCGCCCGACCGCGCGCACGGCCGGCGGCAGCGTGGCCAGCACCGCGGCCTGCTCGGGATCCGGGCTGTGCGAGTACACCGCCGTGACGTCGACGAGCGCATGGTCGAGCGCGCCGAGCACGTTGCGCGCCGAGGTCGTCATGCCGTTGGGCTTGAGCTCGCCGACGTAGACCAGCACGCGGGGCCGGCCGTCGCTGGCGAGGTCCACCCACCGGGCTCCCTCGCCCCGGCCCCAGACGGCGTCGACGACGCGCTGGCTCACGTGGCCGTCCTCGTGCGGGCACAGGTGGTCGCGCCAGGCGCGCCGGACGGCGCCGTGGCTCACCTGCGGGTCGTCGGCCGCCCCCGTGCCGAGGGCCGCGACCAGGCCGGCGACCTCGTCGACGGTGTCCACGACCGGCCCGGGCGAGCCCGGCAGCGGCGCGTACCGGCCGCGCTCGGCGTCGTACGTGGCCCGGTCCGGGGCGAGCAGGACGAGCGGGCGGTCGAGGGCCAGGAAGTCCACGAGGATGCTCGAGTAGTCGGCCACCAGCACGTCGGCAGCGGCCAGCACCACGTTCGCGGGCAGGTCGTGCTCGACCAGGGCCTGGCGCAGGTCCGGATGCGCCCGGGCGGCCCGCGCGACCGCCTGGTGCACCTTGAGCAGCACCGTCCATCCCGGGCCCAGCGCGGCACGCAGCGCCGCCACCTGCCCGGCCAGGGCGGCGGAGTCGTCGCGCGGGTCCTGGAAGTCGGCGCCGCGCCACGTGGGCGCGAGCAGCACGACCCGCTCGCCGGCGACCGGGGTGCCGTGCGCGGCCAGCAGCGCCCGGGCGTGCTCGGCGCCGACGTGCTGGCGGTCCATGCGCGGGTAGCCCTCCTCGAGCACCCGGCCGCGGAAGGCGTTGCGCAGCTTGTAGGCGCCGGCGTAGAGGGTCTCGGTCATCGTGGGGCTGGCCGAGAGCAGCACGTCGGCCTGCAGCAGGTTGCGCACCACGTTGCGCGCCCCCGGGATGCCGCCGGGGATGTCGTACCCCATCCGCTTGAGCGGCGTGCCGTGCCAGGTGTTGACGTAGACCTGCTCCGGGCGCTTGCCGAACTCGGCGGGGAACGTCGCGTTGTTCACCAGCCACCCGGCCGTCGACAGGGCGCGGAAGTAGGCCGTCGAGCGTCGGGCGACGACCTGCACCCGCGGGTCCTCGGCGAGCTCGGCCAGCACGGTCGGGTGGCTCGCGGGGTCGTCGAGCACCCAGACGTGGCGCAGGTGCGCGTACCGCTCGTCGGCGCGCAGGCGCCGGTAGAGCGCCTCCGGGTTGCACAGCATCCCGTTGCCGGCGAAGGACTCGTGCAGCACGAGGTCCGGATCCACCGGCAGCCGCCGGAACGCGGCGATCGCCTCGCCCAGCGCGGCCCGGCGCACCCGCCGACGCACCGCCCCGAGGCCGGGCACCGGCTCAGGCCCCCGGCTCGGTCGACGCGGGCGCGGCGGCGGCTGGGGCGGCGAGCTTGGTGGAGGACAGGATCGCGACGAGGTGGCCCAGGACGGTCGGCACCGCCAGGACCAGCAGCGCGACGAGCAGCCACCTGGTGACGTCCAGGCCGCCGAGCACCGCGTCGCCGATGGCTGCCAGGAAGATCACGATCGTCATCTCGACGCTGTGGTAGACGCGGTTGAACGGGAAGAAGCGCACGAGCCGGCGCAGCCGCGCCAGCCAGCCGACGGTGGGCGTGCCGACGCCGGCGGCATCGGCCAGCCGCGGCAGCCCGGCGAAGGCGCGTGCGACGTGGACCATGTCGTTCAGGGCCTTGTTCAGCACCACGAGGACGGCCAGCAGCGCGCCGGCGTAGGCGTAGGGCCCGGGGTCGGACCAGGAGGCGTCCGGCCCGGCAGCCCGCCAGCCCAGGCAGAGCGGGATCAGCGACTCCGCCGTGAAGTGGCCGACCTTGTCCAGGAACGTGCCGGCCGGGGAGAACGTGCGCCGCCAGCGGGCGACCTCGCCGTCGGAGCAGTCCCAGAGCATCTGCAGCTGGCCCAGCAGCAGGGCCAGCGTGGCGCCCGGCAGGCCCGGCACCAGCAGGACCAGCCCCGCCGAGGCGCCGGTGGCGATCATGATCCAGGTGACCGCGTTCGCCGACAGGCCCAGCCGCAGCAGCACCCGGGTCAGGTGCGGGGAGACGGCCCGCAGGTAGAGGTCGGCCACCCAGTGCTCGGAGTTGCGCCGACCGCGCACGGCCGGGGGCTGGGTGACGGCGCGCAGCTCGGCGGTCGTCGGGCGGGTCGGTCGGGGCCAGGGCCCTGCGTCGGCGGGCGCGGCCGGTGCGTCGGCCACGCGTCAGTGCTCCACGTGGGGCGGGCGCAGGTCCGGCGGGGACGACAGGAACCCCAGGCCCCACGCCGCGTGCATGGTGGCGTACACGGCGGGCAGCTCGACGTGCGCGGCCGGGGGCAGGCCCCGCCCGAACCAGGCACCCCCCAGGCCCACGAGCGCGGCGTAGCCCGCCGGGGCCAGCCACCCCCACCGCAGGGTCCGCGGACCCCCCAGGGAGGCCACCACGCCGGCCGCGGTCCCGGCCGCGACACCGACCACCGCGGCAGGCGGTGCGAAGTAGCGCAGCGCTGATGCCCGCGAGACCGTCTCGGGGTGCCGGCGCATGACCTCGCGGCGCCAGCGGCCGTAGTGGAAGTACTGGCTGGCCAGGGCACTCGCGCTGGGCCTGGGCCGGTAGGTCACCACGAGCCGCGGGTCGAACCAGACCGTGCCGCCGGTCGCGCGCAGCCGGTGGTTCATCTCCCAGTCCTGGGCGCGCAGGAACGTCTCGTCGTACCCGCCCACCCGCTCGAGGGCGGCCTTGCGGAAGCAGCCGAGGTACACGGTCTCGGCGGGCCCCTCGCCACCCCCCACGTGGAACGGCGCCGCCCCGACGCCCAGGCTGGTGGTCATGGCGCGGGCGACGGCTCGCTCGTAGTCGGTCTGGCCCTCGGCGGCCATGACGCCGCCGACGTTGTCCGCGCCCGTGCGCCGCAGCGTCCCGACGGCCGTGGTGACGTAGTCCCGCGGCAGCAGGGCGTGCCCGTCCACCCGGACGACCACCTCGTAGCGACTGGCCCGGATCGCGGCGTTCAGGCCCGAGGGGGTCCGCCCGCTCGGGTTGGGCACGAGGACCACCCGCTCGTCGAGGGCGTGCAGGCGCCGCGCCACCTCGTCGGTGCGGTCGGTCGAGGGTCCGAGGGCCAGCACGATCTCGAGGGGACCGGCCCAGTCCTGGCCGAGGATGCCCGTCACCGCCTCGGAGAGGTGCCGCTCCTCGTTGAGGACCGGCATCACCACGGACACGCCATCGGGCCAGGACGGCGTGGCGGCGGCCGGCGCGGGCTGCTCGGACATGCGTGGGACGGTACCGAAGCGGCCGGGGGGAGGCGCGGATGGGCCCGGCGTGGCCGCCCGCCCGTGTCGGCCGGGGCGCCAGCGCTGCGCCCGCCGATGTCGGACCCCCTGCCTACCGTGGCGGCCGCCAGGACAGCCGCGCGGGTCGAGGGCCCCGCCGGCGCCGGACGGGAGGTGGCTGATGCCCGCACCCCTCGCACTGCCGCTCACGACGACGTTCCCCTGCCGGGCCGCCCCTGGGGCACGCGCGACCCCGCACCCGGTCGTGGTCGGCGCCGACTGGCGGGCGGTGACGGGCCACGACGAGGAGCTCGAGCGGATCGCGGCGGCGCTCGGCGGGGGCGCCTCGTGCATCACCGAGCTGCCCGCCGTGCTGCCGCTGTTCGCGCGCTGGTGGCGCCGGGCCACGCGCGTCGACGGCCTGGTCGTCCGCTCGCAGGACCGGGGCCGCTCGTGGCACGTCGTCGACGGACCCGGACCGTGCTGCCCGACGCACGGGTTCCGCGACCCCCGCCTGGCCGGGGCGCACGCGCGCGAGGTGCGCCACGTGGCCGGCGCCGACCGGCACCGCCGCGAGCTGCGCCACCTCGTCGCGGGGCTGGGCGCGGTTGCCGATCCGCCAGCTCCGCCCGGGCCGGCGGTCGTCGACCCGGGCCTGGTCGCCGACGGCTGGGCCTGCGGCCTGGCCCCCGACGCGGTCGGCGCTCTCGTGGCCGCCCTGGGCGGGGCCGGCGTCGGGCCCCCGCTCGAGGTCCTGCTCGCCGCCATGCAGCACGGGACGGACCTGGGGTGGGTCCACCGCACGGTGCAGGCCGCCGGGGCCGACCCGGCCGGAGCCACCGAGGGCGACGCGGCCGGAGCCACCGAGGGCGACGCGGCGGCGGCCGCAGCGCTGGCGGCCTGGTTGGCCTGGACGCCGACACCCCTGGATGCCGAGGACCCCGCCGCCCGGGGCCGCTGGCTGGCCACGGGGGCCCGACGTGCCGACATCGAGGCCTGCTCGCAGGCCGGCTACCGGGCCGAGGACGCCATGGCCATCGCGCACGGCTGGGGGCTGTCCGTGCCGGGCGCCGCGCAGGTGCTCGCCCGGTGGGTGGGCATGGGCGGCCGGCCTGAGCCTGGCGAGCTCGTGGCGCTGCGCGAGGCGGGGCTGGCCTTCGCGCCCACGCCGCCCTCCGCACAGGCGGTGGCGCGCCTCGCGGCGCTGCTCCACCTGGGGTCGCTCGACCAGCGCGGCACCACCGCGCTCGCCCTGGCCATCTGCCGGGAGGGCACCGTGCTCGGTGCGGCCCGGCGCTGGGGGAAGGGGGCGCACGGGCGGCGCAGCGCGTGAGGGCAGGTCGAGCACGAGCAGGACCAGGGTGGGGGCAGCGCCCCCGGCACGGACGACGAACGGGAGCGGGATCGGATGGCACGGGATCGGGCTGGGTACGAGCAGGTGCTGCGGGCGGTGGGGGTGTGCATCGCCACGCGCATCCCCTTCCTGCTGTGGGGGGAGCCGGGGGCGGGCAAGACCGCCGTGGTGGAGTCGGCCTCGGACTCCGGCTGGCACGTCGAGACGCTCATCTGCTCGCACTACGAGCCCAGTGACTTCGCCGGCCTGCCGGTGGTGAGCGGGGGCCGGGTCACGCTGGCCCCGCCGCAGTGGGCCGTCCGGGTCGCCGAGCACGAGGGCCCATCGGTGGTGTTCTTCGACGAGTGGACCACGGCATCGCCGGCGGTGCAGGCCGCCGCCCTGCGCCCGCTCACGCACGGAGAGGTCGGTGCGCTGCAGCTGCCCGACCGCGTTGCGTTCGGTGCGGCGGCGAACCCCGCCGACGTGGCGGCATCGGGCTGGGAGCTGGCCGCCCCCACCGCCAACCGCTTCGTCCACCTGGACTGGACGCTGCCCATCGAGGTGTTCACCGAGTCGCTCGTCACGGGCGCCTGGCCGCGCATCAGCGTGCCCGAGCTGGGCGCGGACCACCCCGAGCGGGTCTCGGCCGCACGCGCCCAGGTGGCGGCCTTCCTCGCGGTCCGCTCGACCCAGCTGTCGGCGATCCCGCGGGATGCCGCCTCGCGCGGCCGCGCCTTCCCCACGCCACGCACGTGGGACTACACCGCCCGCCTCATGGCCGCCTGCCCGGCCGAGGACGCCGAGGCGCTGCGCCTGCTCGTGCACGGCGCGATCGGCGCCCCGACGGGGCACGAGTTCCTGGCGTGGCGGGCCTCCCTGGACCTGCCCGACCCGGAGGTGCTCCTGGCCGACCCCGGCGGTGACCAGCTTGCCGGCCTGCGTGCCGACCGCGTCCACGTCGCCCTGCAGGGGGTGCTGGCCGCGGTGACCACCAGGCCCACGGCCGGTCGGTGGGAGGCCGGCGTCGGCGTGTGCGTGCGCGCGGCCGAGCTCTCCGGGCTGGATCCGGCCGTCCCGGTCGTGCGCAGCCTCCTGCGCATCCGGCCGGCCAGGGCTGCCCTGCCGGCGGGCCTGCGGCTGTTCGCCGGCCCGCTGGCCCTCGCCGGGCTGCTGCCGACATGACCGGCCGGCCGTCTCGCGTCGCCCCCGTGCCGGGCGGCGTCACGGGGCGCCAGGGCGTGTCCCGCGAGCTGGCCGACCGGCTGGCCGCAGCCAAGCTGTGGCTCATCAGCGCCCCCGTGCCCGGCGGGGCCCCCACCGGCCAGATGCCCTACCTGGCGGTCGCGCTGTACGCCCTGGTCCCCGTGGCCACCGACCGGGTGGCGCGGATGGCCACCGACACGGCCTGGCGGCTGTACGTGAACCCCGGGTGGGCGGTCGATCCCGACGTCGACGTGCCAGCGCTCGGCCGGGAGCTGGCCCACCACACGTGGCACCTGCTGGCCGACCACGGCGCACGGGCGGGGGACGTGGGGGTGCGGCCGAGCACCTCCCGCGCCTGGCGGGTGGCCGCCGACGTGACGGTGCACGAGGTGCTGGCGGACCTGCCCGGCCTGCCGCCCCCGCCCGGGCCACCCGCACGGGGGCCGCGGCAGGCGCCGGCCAGCTCGAGCGGCGCCGGATCCGCCGCGGGGTCGCGGCGACCGATCGCGCGCACCCCAGCTGCCCGGGTCACCGCGCCGGGATCCGGGCGAACCCCCGCGCACGTCGTGGCCGCCCGCGCCGCCGCCCTGGGCGACCGGCACGAGCTGCTCCCGCCCCGGGCCCTGGGCCTGGCGCCCGGGCGGGCCGCGGAGGAGCACTTCGCGGTGCTGTCCGGCCTGCCGGCGGACCTCGGCGCGGACACAGCGGGGGCCACGGATCCAGACCCCACCGCGGCCGACGGTCGGGATCCCGGCGAGCGCGGGCTGGACGGCGACCCGTCGTGGCAGCCGCGCAGCGCCGCCCCCGACGGGCAGGGCGACACCGACGGCCCGAGCGCGGCGGCCCCGGGCATGGCAGCCGCCCCGGCGCGCCCAGCGGTCGGCCCGGATCCGTCCTGCGGCGCTGGCTGCGACGGGATGCCCCGCGGGTACGAGCTGCCCTCCGACGACGCCGCCGGCGGCCTCGACGGCACGACCGCCGAGGCCGTGCGCCGCACCGTCGCGATCGCGTTCCGGGAGCAGCGCGGGCGGGGCAGCGTGCCCGGGGAGTGGGGGCGTTGGGTGGAGCAGCTGCTCGACCCGATCGTCGACTGGCGCAGCGTCCTGCACGCGGCGGTGCGCCGGGGGGTCGGATGGGCGCACGGCCACACCGACTACACCTACACGCGCATCGCCCGGCGGCAGGCGGCGGCGGGACCGGTCATCCTGCCGGCGCTGCGCCGGCCGGTGCCGCGGGTCGCCGTGGTCGTCGACACCTCCGGCAGCGTCGACGACGGCCTGCTGGCCCAGGCGCTCGGGGAGGTCGACGGCGTGCTGGCGACCCTCGGGGTCGCCGACCCCCAGGTGACCGTGCTGGCCGTCGACGCCGCGGTGCACACCGTGGCCACCGTGCGACGCGCCGACGCCATCCGGCTCGGCGGCGGGGGCGGCACGGACATGGCCGTGGGGATCACCGCGGCGCAGGAGCTGCGGCCACGGGTCGACGTCATCATCGTGTGCACGGATGGCGAGACGGACTGGCCGGCACACCCGGCACCGGTGCCGGTGGTCGCGGTGCTCCTCGGGCGCACCCGGGCCGCGCTGCCCGACACCCCCGACTGGATCCACCGCGTGGAGTGCGTCCTGGACTGAGGCGCTCGCCGCGGACCCCGCCCCACAGCCCGCGTCCCCCCGACGCAAGCAC
>JALOLK010000158.1 GCA_025456015.1 Candidatus Nanopelagicales bacterium | reverse complement strand
ACCCCTCCGCCGCCCGCCGAGCGCCCCCCGTTCCGAGCGCCCCCCGCCCCCCTCGCCCCCCGTTCCGAGCGCCCCCCGTTCCGAGCGCCCCCCCGTTCCGTGATCCATGCAGGTTCTGGTTCCAAGAGGGGCCACAAGGTGAATGGATCACGGGGCGGGGGAGGGGACGGGCGCGGGGGCGGGCGAGGGGGCTGGGCCGGTGCTGGTGACGAACCGCCGGATCGGGCGGATGATGGACCCATGTCGCTCTTCGACCGCCACCCCCGCGCCCGGTGGGCCGTGCCCGTGGGCACCGCCGCCCTGATCGTCGCGGGCGCCGCGCTCACGCCGCTGGCCGCCACCGCCGACGACGCCCTCGAGCCGCGGACCGCCGAGGAGCTGCTCGTCGCCCTGGCGGAGCCGACCACGACGACGGTCTCCGGCACCGTCGCCACCGTCGCCGACCTGGGCCTGCCGTCGCTGCCCATGGGCATGGCGCCGCAGGGCGGGCCGATGGCCCTGGCCGCCGGTGAGCAGACCGTCCGGGTGTGGAGCGACGGCCCGACCCGGCAGCGCGTGGCGCTCGTGGAGCCCTCCGGGGAGACCACGGTCGTGCGCAACGGCACGACGGCCTGGGTGTGGTCCAGCGGCTCGGCCGCGGCCCACCGCTACGAGCTGCCCGACCCCGCCGCCCGCGAGGCCCCGCTGCTGCCGCCCGGCACGACGCTGCCGAGCACCCCCGCTGAGGCCGCGGCCATGGCGCTGCAGGCCATCGACCCCACGACCGAGGTCAGCACGTCCGGCCTGGCCAGCGTCGCTGGTCGCGATGCCTACGAGCTGCTGCTCCAGCCGCGCGACGAGCAGACCCTCGTCGAGCGGGTGGCGATCGCTATCGACGGGCAGACCAACGTGCCGCTGCGGGTGCGGGTGTACTCGACGCAGCAGGCCGATCCGGCCCTCGAGGTGGGCTTCACCTCGGTCGACTACGGCAACCCCGACCCCGCGCTGTTCACGTTCACGCCGCCGTCCGGCGCCGAGGTGACCGAGCACCCGATCCCGGGCAAGGACGACACGAGCGCACGCGGGGAGCGCCCCGACGCTGCCGAGCCCGTCGTGGTGGGCGAGGGCTGGTCCGCGGTGGTGGTGGCCACGCTGCCGGCTGACGGCCTGGCCGACCTCGCCGAGTCCGGCAGCCTCGGCGACGGGGAGCCGGGGGCCAGCGACCCGGCCGCCACCGCGCTGGCGTTCCTCGAGGCCATGCCGGCGGCCAGTGGCGACTGGGGCACCGGGCGGGTCCTGGCCGGGACGCTGTTCTCCGCGATCGTCACCGACGACGGCCGCGTCGCCGTCGGCGCCGTGAGCCCCGAGGCGCTGGGCGCTGCCCTGGCCGCGGCGCGGTGAGCCAGCCGCCCTCCGCGACGGCCCGACCCCGACCGGCGCTGGTGCGCGCCCCTGCGCCGCGGAGCCAGCCGTGACGACGACGCCAGCCGGCATCGCGGTCGCCACCACCGGCCTCGTCAAGCGCTTCGGCGATCGCGATGCGGTCGCCGGGATCGACCTGGCCGTCCCGACAGGCGCCGTCTACGGCTTCCTCGGGCCGAACGGCTCGGGCAAGACCACGACCATCCGCATGCTGCTGGGCCTGATCCACCCGACCGCCGGAGCCATCGAGCTGCTCGGCCGGCCCATGCCCACGGGGGCTGGCGAGGTGCTGCCCCGGGTGGGCTCGCTCGTCGAGGGCCCGGCGTTCCACCCCTACCTGTCCGGCCGGGCGAACCTGGCCCGGCTCGACGCCGCCGACCGGTTCGCCGACCCCGCCACCGCGGCCCGGCGCATCGACGCCGCCCTGGACCGGGTCGGCCTGCTCGCCGCTGCCCGCAAGCGCTACCGCGCCTACTCGCTGGGCATGCGCCAGCGGCTGGCCCTGGCCGCGGCCCTGCTGGTGCCCCGCGAGCTGCTCGTGCTCGACGAGCCCACGAACGGCCTGGACCCGCAGGGCACCCGGGAGGTGCGCCATCTCGTGGCCTCGCTCGCCTCGGACGGCGCCACGGTGCTGGTCTCCAGCCACCTGCTCAGCGAGGTGGAGCAGATGTGCTCGCACGTCGGGGTGATGCGCGAGGGCGCGCTCGTGGCGCAGGGCACCGTGGCCGAGGTGCGCGCCACCGGCTCGGCGTCGGTCGCCACCGTGGAGACCCCCGATCTCGAGCGGGCCGCGCAGGTGCTGCACGACCTGGGCCTGGCGCCGGTCACGCCGACGCCCACCGGCGTGCGGACGATGCCCGGGGCGCTCGAGCCCGAGGCCATCGTCGCCGCGCTCGTCGGGGCAGGCGTGCGTGTGCGTGGGTTCGCGGTCGCCTCGCCCAGCTTGGAGGACCTGTTCGTCGCGCTGACCGGGGAGGGCTTCGATGTCAGCGGCTGAGGTCAGTGGCGCGGCCGCCGCCCACCCGCGGGAGGCCGCCGCGCTGCCCGCACTCGAGCGCCCACGGGGCGTGCTCGGCGCGTCCTGGCGACTGCTGCGATCCGAGATGCGGCTCATCCTGGGCCGCCGGCGCAACCAGGCCGGTCTCGTGGTCCTGGCCGCGGTGCCCGCCCTCATCGCGATCGCGATCCGGATCGAGGGGCCCGGCGA
>JALOLK010000099.1 GCA_025456015.1 Candidatus Nanopelagicales bacterium | reverse complement strand
CAGGCCGAAGGCGCGGGCGGGCTCCGAACGGCCGGCCGCCGCCACGGCCGCGCCCACGAGCAGGCTGGCCAGGCCGAACCCGCCGACCGTGCGGGTGAGGGCTCGCACGTCGCCGTGCGGATCGGTCCCGGTGCTCGGCATGGGGCCATTGTCGGGCCGTGGGGTCGCGCGCGCCGCGCTCCCGAGCGCGTCCCCACGCCGGGCGGGATACTCGCGCCACGGCGCTCACCCGCATGGCGCGGGCCGGCGCCCGCACACCCCTCGGGACGGAGAGGATCGCCCATGGTCGAGGTCGCCAGCTACGGGGCATGGTCGTCCCCGGTCACCGCCGAGCTGCTCGTCGCCGAGGCGGCCAGCGTGACCGACGTGCAGGTCTCCGGGGCGACGACGTGGTGGTCCGAGTCACGCCCCTCGGAGGGTGGCCGGGTGCAGCTGGTCCGCCTCGAGCCGGGGGGCCAGCCGACCGACGTGCTGCCCGACGGATGGTCGGCGCGCACCCGCGTGCACGAGTACGGCGGCGGGGCGTGGTGGGTCGACGGCGACAGCGTGTTCTTCGCCGCCTGGGAGGACCAGCGCCTGCACCGCCTGGACCCGGGCGGCCAGCCCGCTGCGCTCACCCCCGAGCCGGTGGCGCACCACGCGCTGCGCTACGCCGACGGCGTGGTCACCCCGGACGGGCGCTGGGTCGTCTGCGTGCGGGAGCGGCACCCGCAGGACGGCGGTGAGGCGATCAACGAGGTGGTGGCCCTGCCCGCCCACCCCCCGCAGGGCGTGCCGGGGGAGCCGCAGGTGCTCGCGACGGGCCGGGACTTCGTGGCCGCGCCGCGGGTCAGCCGTGACGGCCGACAGCTCGCCTGGTTGGCCTGGGACCACCCCGACATGCCGTGGGACGGCACCGAGCTCTGGGTCGGGACCCTGGTCGAGGGACCGGCCGGGCTCGCCCTGGAGGGCGCCCGGCGTGAGGCCGGCGGCCGTGATGAGGCGCTGCTGCAGCCGGTGTGGGGCCGACATGCGGCCCTGTTCGTCGTGTCCGACCGCAGCGACTGGTGGAACGTGCACCGCGTCGACGGGATCGACCGGCTCACCCCGCTGCACGACGTGGCCGCCGAGGTCGGCCTGCCGGCCTGGGTGTTCGGCACCGCCCACGTGGGCGTGGACCGCGACGGCACGGTCGTGGCGACCTACCCCCGGGGCGGCGTGGCGCAGCTGCTGGTCGTGCCGGAGTCCGGGCAGGCCCGGGAGGTCGCCCTGCCCGCGGTCGCGCTGCACCAGCTGCGGGTGGCCGGGGGCCACGCCACCGCCATCGCCGTCCACGACGACGGCGAGCCGACGATCGTGCGGTTCGCCCTGACCGATCCGGCGGCGTTCGAGGTGCTGCGCCCCGCACGATCGCTGGACCTGCCCGCGGGGCTCACCGGGCCCGCGGAGCACGTCGCCTTCCCCAGCGGGGGCCGTACGGCCCATGCGTGGTTCTCCCCGCCGCGCAACCCCGCCTGGCGCGCCCCTGCCGGCGAGCTGCCGCCGCTGCTGGTGCTCTCCCACGGTGGGCCGACCGGCGCGGCCAACCCGTCCTTCGACGCCGCACGGCTGTTCTGGACCTCGCGCGGGTTCGCCGTGGTGGACGTCGACTACGGGGGCAGCGTGGGCTACGGCCGTGCCTACCGGCAGCTGCTCCAGGGGTCCTGGGGCGTCGTGGACGTCGAGGACTGCGTGCACGCGGCCCGGCACCTGGTCGCGCAGGGCCGGGTCGACGGCAGCCGGCTGCTCATCGAGGGCGGCTCGGCGGGCGGGTTCACCACGTTGGCCGTCCTCGCCGGGCACGACGACTTCGCGGCCGGCGGCAACCTGTTCGGCGTCGCGGACCTGGCCGCACTCGCTGCCGACACGCACAAGTTCGAGTCGCGCTACCTCGACGGCCTGGTCGGGCCGTGGCCGCAGGCCCGCGAGACCTACGAGGCGCGCTCGCCGATCCACCACCTCGACGGGTTCCGCTCCCCGCTGATCGTCCTGCAGGGCCTCGAGGACGTGGTGGTGCCGCCGGCGCAGAGCGAGGCGATCGTGGCTGCGCTCGACGCCCGCGGCGTCCCGCACGCGTACCTGGCGTTCCCCGGCGAGCAGCACGGCTTCCGTCGGGCCGAGTCGATCGTGCGTGCCTACGAGGCGCGGCTGGCGTTCTACCGCCGGGTCCTCGGCCTGCCCGACCCTGAGGGGCTCCCGCCCGTGCCGATCGAGCACGCCGAGGCGTTGCTCCCCCCGGCCGGGCGCCCGGGCCCGACCGACGCGGGCTGACCGGCCCGTGCCGGAGGGGGACGCCGTGCGCCGCACCGCGCGGCGCCTCGACGCGGCGCTGGCCGGCGGGACCCTCGTGCGCGCCGAGCTGCGCGTGCCGCAGCTGGCGACGGCCGACCTGCGCGGCATGCGCGTGCTGGGGACGCACGCCCACGCCAAGCACCTGCTCACCCGGCTCGACGACGCCGGCCGGGCCTGGACCCTGCACCACCACCTCCGGCTGGATGGCGCCTGGCGCACCGGCCCGCCGGGTGCCCCGGGCGCGCCGGCGCACCTGATCCGGGCCTGGTTGGCCACCGAGCGGGCCCAGGCCGTCGGGGTCCGGGTGCACATGCTCGACCTGCGCCCGACCGCGGAGGAGCACGCCTGGGTGGGCCACCTGGGCCCGGACGTGATGGCCGACCCGTTCGACCCGGCGGCCGGTGCAGCCGTCCTGGTGGCCGCCGACCGCCCGTTGGTCGAGGCACTGCTCGACCAGCGGCTGGTCAGCGGGATGGGCACCATGTGGGCCGCCGAGCTGGCAGCGACCATCGGCGTGCATCCCATGGCGGCCACCGGTGGCGTCGACCCGGAGCTGCTGGCCGCCGGGCTGACCCGGATCCGCCGGCGGATGCTGCGGGCGATGACCACCGTGGCCCAGCGGCAGCGCCGCGAGCTGCTGGTCTTCGAGCGCACCGGGCAGGGCTGCCGCACGTGCGGCACGCCGATCCGCCACGCCCGGGTCGGCGCCGCACCCCAGGACCGCCCGACGTACTGGTGCCCCAGCTGCCAGCCGGGCTGAGGCCCACTCCCGGCGCGCCCCGCCGCGCACCCGGGGATGCGACGATGGCCCCGTGCACCACGACGACGACCAGGACCCGCTCGAACGCTTCGGCCAGCTGCGCCGCGAGCTCGAGTCCCGCTGGCCCGAGAGCCGGATCGCCCCCTCGCTGGAGCGCATCGAGACCCTCACCGGGCTGCTCGGCGACCCGCAACGGGCCTACCCGGTCATCCACGTCACGGGCACGAACGGCAAGACCTCGACCGCCCGCATGATCGAGGCGCTGCTGCGCGCCTTCGGCCTGCACACCGGCCTCATCACCTCCCCGCACCTGTCGGACCTGCGCGAGCGGATCCGGCTGGACGGCGAGCCGATCGACCTCGAGCACCTGCTGCGCGTCCACGAGGAGGTGGCCCCCGTCCTGGCCATGGCCGACGACGCCAGCGAGCGCGCCGGCGGGCCGCGCCTGAGCTTCTTCGAGGTCATGACCGCGCTGGGCTTCGCCGCCTTCGCCGACGCCCCCGTGGACGTCGCCGTCGTCGAGGTGGGCATGGGGGGCACGTGGGACGCCACGAACGTCGCCGACGGCCAGGTCGCGGTCCTCACCGGCGTCGGCATGGACCACGCGGAGTACCTCGGCGACACGCTGGCCCAGATCGCCGCCGAGAAGGCCGGCATCATCAAGCCGGGTGCCTCGGTGGTGATCGCCGCCCAGGAGCCCGAGGTCACCCGCGTGCTGGTCGCCGCAGCGGCACGCGCCGAGTCCCCGACCGCCTTCGAGGGGGTGCACTTCGGGGTGGTCGAGCGGCTGCTCGCCGTCGGGGGCCAGCAGGTGCGCCTGCGCGGCATGGGCGGGGACTACGACGAGGTGTTCCTGCCGCTGTTCGGCGAGCACCAGGCGCGCAACGCCGCCGCCGCCCTCGCCGCGGTCGAGTCCTTCTTCGGCCTCACCCCGCAGCTCGAGCCCACCGAGCCCACCGAACGCGTCGATCCGCAACCCGTCGCATCACCGGACGCGCAGGCCCCGGCGCCCCCGCGAGCGCCCGCGGCGCCGCCCGACGTGGCCACGGACGTCCCGCTGCCGACCCCCGACGGGCCCAGGCGCCTGGACACCCAGGTCGTGCGGGCGGGGTTCGCCGCGGTGACCTCGCCCGGCCGGCTGGAGGTGGTGCGCCGCGGCCCGACCGTGGTCGTCGACGCGGCCCACAACGTGCCGGGAGCCCGCGCGCTGGCCCAGGGCCTGGCCGAGTCGTTCGCCTTCACCCGCACGGTCGGGGTCGTCGGGATCCTGGCCGACAAGGACGCTGCCGGGATGCTCGCCGCCCTCGAGCCGGTGCTCGACGAGGTCGTCATCACCCGGTCGAGCTCACCGCGGGCGATCGACGTCGACGAGCTCGCCGACCTGGCCGCCGGCATCTTCGGCGAGGAGCGCGTCGGGGCGGTGGCGCACCTCGACGCGGCCCTCGAGCGCGCGATCGAGCTCGCCGAGGTCGGTGCCCCCGCCGGGGTCGGCGGCGGCGTGCTGGTGACCGGCTCGGTCACCGTCGTCGGCGAGGCCCGGCTGCTGCTGGGTGCGGAGTCCGGCACCGCGGAGGGTGGCACCCGTTCCGAGCACGGGGCGCCGCGCGGGCGTGCCCCGCAGGACGACGCATGAGGGTGCTCACCTCGGCCGTGCTGGTCATGGAGGCGATCATGCTGGGCCTGGCCATCCCGGTGGCGCTGGTCGCCGGCGGGCAGCCGGCCGCGGTGGGCTGGCTGCTCGGCGCCCTGGCGCTGGTGGCGCTGCTGCTGCCCGGCTTCGCCACGCGGCCGTTCTACGTCCCCGCGGGGTGGGTCCTGCAGGTCGTCGTGATCGCCAGCGGCGTCTTCACCGCGTACCTGTTCGTGCTCGGCGGCATCTTCGCCGCGCTCTGGTGGGCCGCGCTGCACCTGGGCCGGCGCGCGGAGGCCATCCGGGCCCAGCAGGCCCCTCCGGCCTGACCCGAGGGGCGTCCCGCGCCGGTCGAGCGGCAGGTACGCTGACCCTCTCGCGCGCCGGGCGGGTGCCCGCTCCGGCGCCGCCCCCGTCGTCCCAGCCAGGAGTCCCGATGACCGAGCGCACCCTCGTCCTGATCAAGCCCGACGGCGTGGCCCGCCACCTGGTCGGCGAGGTGCTCGGCCGGATCGAGCGCAAGGGCCTGCGGCTGGTGGCCCTGGAGCTGCGCACGCTGGACCGCGCCACCGCCGAGGCCCACTACGCCGAGCACGTGGGCAAGCCCTTCTTCGCCGACCTGGTCGACTTCATCACCTCCGGCCCGCTGGTGGCCGCGGTGGTCGAGGGCCCCGACGCGATCGTGCAGTGGCGGGCCCTCATGGGGGCCACGAACCCGGTCACCGCCGCGCCCGGCACGATCCGCGGCGACCTCGCCACGGTGATGCAGGAGAACGTGACCCACGGCTCGGACTCCCCGGAGTCGGCCCGTCGCGAGGTCGCGCTGTTCTTCCCCGACCTCGGCTGACGCCGCAGCCCGACCAGCAGCCCGCACGACCGATCCGGGGGTGAGCACGATGGCCCAGCCGTCGCGGCGCGCGTTCGCCGGTCGGGACCTCGCCATCGACCTCGGCACGGCCACCACCGTCGTGTACGTCCGTGGGGCGGGCATCGTGCTGGCCGAGCCCTCGATCGTGGCGGTGGCCGCCGACACCGGCGCCCTGGTCGGGGTGGGCAACGAGGCCAAGGCGATGCTCGGCCGCACCCCCGAGCACATCGTGACGGTCCGCCCGCTGCGCGACGGCGTCATCGCCGACTTCGACAACGCCGAGCGCATGCTGCGCTACTTCGTGGGCCGCGTGCACCGGCGCAGCTTCTGGTCCCGCCCGCGCATCGTGGTCGCGGTGCCCTCGGGGATCACCGGCGTGGAGCGCCGCGCCGTCCGCGACGCCTGCTACGCCGCCGGGGCCCGCGAGGTGCACCTCATGGAGGAGCCGATGGCCGCGGCGATCGGCGCGGGCCTGCCCGTGCACGAGGCCAGCGGCTCGATGGTCGTGGACGTGGGTGGCGGCACCACCGAGGTTGCCGTGCTCGCGCTCGGCGGCACCGTGACGAGCATGTCGGTGCGGGTCGGCGGGGACCGCCTCGACGAGGCGATCATCGCGTACGCGAAGAAGGAGTACTCGCTGCTCATCGGGGAGCGCACGGCCGAGGACGTGAAGGTCGCGATCGGCTCGGCGTTCCCCTCGGCGGCCGAGCCCGGCACCCAGCTGCGCGGCCGTGACCTGGTCAGCGGCCTGCCGCGGACCGTCGAGGTGACGGCCGAGGAGATCCGCTGGGCGCTCGACGAGCCGGTGCAGGCGATCGTCGACGCCGTCGCGGCCACGCTGGACCGGACCCCGCCCGAGCTCGCCGGCGACGTCCTGAGCCGCGGGATCACCCTCACCGGCGGCGGCGCGCTGCTCGCGGGCCTGGACCGGCGGCTGGGCAGCGAGACCGGCATGCCGGTGCACGTGGCCGAGCACCCGCTGCACGCGGTGGCCCTCGGGGTCGGCCGCGCCGTGGAGTCCTTCGACGCGCTGGCCCGCGTCCTGCTGCCGGAGCCGCGGCACTGATGCCCCGGCAGCCGGCCCGGCTCGTCCTCGTCGGATGCCTCGTGCTCGCGACGCTGCTGCTGCTCGCCGACCTGCGGGGGGCCGCCCCGACGGCGCTGCTGCGCGGCACCAGCGCCGCCGTCGCCGGCCCGCCCCAGCAGGTCCTGGCCAGTGCCCGACGTGCCGTCGTCGACCGGGTCGCCGGCACCGACGACGCCGCTCGCGTGGCCGAGCTCGAGGCCGCCCTGGCGCAGGCGCGGGCCGCCGCGGCGGCGGCTGCTGCCGGCCAGCTGCGCACCGAGGAGGCGCGCGAGCTCGCGGCCGGGCTGCCGGCCAGCGGCTACCGCTCCGTGGCGGCCCGGGTCGTGGCCCTGAGCACGCCGCAGGACCAGGTCGTCTCGGCGAGCATCTCGGCCGGTTCCCGCGACGGGGTCCGGGTCGGTCAGGCGGTCGTCGCCCCGGGTGGCCTCGCCGGCCTGGTCGCCTCGGTCGGCCCGGGGGTGGCCACCGTGCGCCTGCTGGCCGATCCGGCCAGCGCCCTGTCGACCCGGGTCGCCGCGAGCCGCGAGGCCGGCCTGGTGCGCGGCACCGGGGATGCCGCGGCGCTGACCCTGCTCGACCCGCTCGGCGCCATGGCCGTGGGCAACCTCGTCGTCACCATGGGCACACCCGACGGGGTCGTCCCCGCGGACCTCCCGATCGGCCGGGTCGACGCGATCACCGGGACCGCGGCCGAGCTCACCCGGCGCGCCGGGATCGCCCTGGGTGTCGACATGTCCACGCTCGACCGCGTCGTGGTCCTGGTGCCCGACGCCTCGGCCGTGGCCGGCGCGGCCGTGGGGGAGGCCCCGTGACCAGGCGGCG
The DNA here is from genome assembly GCA_025456015.1 of Candidatus Nanopelagicales bacterium. GTDB lineage: Bacteria > Actinomycetota > Actinomycetes > S36-B12 > CAIYMF01 > Prado023. Next base: position 639 of record JALOLK010000099.1, on the reverse strand, counting down.
GGTGGTGCTCGCGCTCGTGGGCCTGGTCGTGGCTGTGCTCGTCCAGGGCACGCTGGTGGCGTTCGTGCCCACACCCTGGGCCGTGCCCGACCTCGTCGTGGTGGCCGTGCTGGCCACCGCCGTCGCGCTCGGCCCAGCGCAGGGGGCCGTCACGGGTGGCCTTGCCGGCCTGGTCGCCGGCGTGCTGCTCGACCTCGTCCCCCCGGCCGCGGGCCCGCTCGGCGCGTGGACGCTGGTGCTCGCCGGGGCCGGACTCGTGCTGGGCCGGGTCGCCCACGCGGCCCGCCCGGGCCCGTTCGCTGCGATGGTGCTCGTGGCCCTCGGCACGGGCCTGGTGGTCCTGGCCCGGGCGGCGGTGCTCTGGTTCACGGGCGTGCCGGTCGCCGGATCGGTGGCAGGGACCGTGGCCGCGAGCACGGCCTACGCGCTGGTGCTGGCGCCGCTGGCGCTGCTGGTCGTGGCGCCGCGGGTGCCGGATCGCACCGCCCCGGTCCGGGTCGTGCCCGCCGAGGTGGGGGCAGCAGCCGTGGCGCCCGCCGACGGCGGGCAGCCCAGGCCGCCCGCCGCCCGGCACGTCGGGGATCGGGGGCCGGGATGACCGACCGGACCCACGCACGGCTGCTCGTCATGGCCGTGCTC
>JALOLK010000024.1 GCA_025456015.1 Candidatus Nanopelagicales bacterium | reverse complement strand
TCGAGGCGCGCCAGCCCGACCCGCGCCGCCTCGTGCAGGCCTACCACACCGCCGCCTCCACCCTGAACCTCGTGCGGGCCTTCACCCAGGGCGGGTACGCGGACCTGCGCCACGTGCACGCGTGGAACCAGGACTTCGTCGCCTCCACCGAGGCCGGCCGGCGCTACGAGGCGATGGCCGGCGAGATCGACCGCGCGCTGGCGTTCATGAAGGCCTGCCGGGCCAACCCCGAGGAGTTCCAGCGCGTCGAGTTCTACGCCGGGCACGAGGCCCTGCTGCTGGACTACGAGGATGCGCTGACCCGCATCGACTCCCGCACCGGCCTGCCCTACGACGTCTCCGGGCACTTCCTGTGGGTGGGGGAGCGGACCCGCCAGCTCGACGGCGCGCACGTGGAGTTCGCCGCGGGGATCCGCAACCCGATCGGCGTCAAGCTCGGCCCGGGCACCAGCCCGCAGGAGGCGGTGGCCCTCGCCGACGTGCTCGACCCCGACCTCGTCCCCGGACGGCTCACGTTCATCACCCGCATGGGCGCCGGGCGCATCCGCCAGGCCCTGCCCCCGATCGTGGAGGCCGTGCGGGCCAGCGGGCACCCGGTGCTCTGGGTGTGCGACCCGATGCACGGCAACACGTTCGAGGCCGCCTCGGGGCACAAGACCCGCTCGTACGCCGACGTCATGGACGAGGTCACCGGCTTCTTCGAGGTCATGCGCGCGGTCGGCGCCCACCCCGGCGGCCTGCACGTGGAGCTCACCGGCGACGACGTGACCGAGTGCGTGGGCGGCACGGCCGGCATCACCGAGGACGGCCTGGGCCTGCGCTACGAGACCGCGTGCGACCCCCGGCTGAACCGCGTGCAGTCCCTCGAGCTGGCCTTCGCGGTCGCCGAGATGCTCGCCCAGCACTGAGCCCCCGGCACCGCATGGCGCCTGCTCGTGGGGGCGTGCGCCCGGGCGCACGCTGTCCGGCGCTCAGGCCTCGACGTCGTCGGGGTCGACGCGGGTGCCCGGGCCGTTGGACCGCTGCAGCGCCGCGTCGTCGAGCGCCTCGAGGCGGTTGGTCATCACCTCGGTGAAGCGCGCGGCATCCGGGGCGTTGCGGATGGCGACCCCCGCGCCGTCCGGCGGCGTCACGTACAGGGCCAGGATCATGCGCCCGCGCCGCAGGTAGGTGGCGGTGGAGGTGGTCTGCTCGCCGTCGGCACCGGTCGTGGTGAAGGCGTAGGCCTGGCGCTGCACGCCCGGCTCGGCGGGCCAGTCGTCGTCGGGGGCGTCGAGGAACCCCCAGACCACGGCCTCGCCGTCGCCGTCCCGGGGGCCGACCGCCTCGCCCGGGCACGCCTCGCGCGCCTCGCGCAGCTCGCGCATGCCCTGCTGGGCCTGCGCCGGGGTCTCGTAGAGGATCGCCTCGCTGCTCACCCACGCCTCGCCGGCGACGTCGCCGATGCCCACCTGGCGCCGTCCCGTGCGCAACTCCTCGCTCGGGAACTCGCCGAAGCACAGGTCCAGCGAGGTGCGCCCGGCGACCTCGTTGCCGCCCTCGTACTCCTGGAAGACCGCGGCGCCGGCCGCGTCGGCCTCGGTGAGCGACACGGCCTCGAGCAGCTCGACGTCGGTCGGCGGGTCCAGGGAGCCCACCACCTCGCCGACGCTGCCGCACCCGGCCAGCAGCGCGACCCCGGCCAGCAGCGCGCCCGCGGCCGCCAGCCGCCGCCCCGGCCGGCGGGACCGACCCCCCATGGCGCCTCCTCTAGGCTCGCCGACCATGGAGCTGGTCGATCTGCGCTCGGACACCGTAACCCGTCCCACCGACGCCATGCGCCACGCGATGGCCACCGCGGAGATGGGCGACGACGTCTACGGCGAGGACCCCACGGGCAACGCCCTGGAGGCGCGGGTCGCGGCGCTGCTGGGACACGAGGCCGGCCTGTTCGTGCCCAGCGGGTCGCTGGGCAACCAGCTCGGCGTGCGCCTGCTGGTGCCCGCCGGCGGGGAGCTGCTCTGCGACCGGCTGGCCCACGTGGTGCGTGCCGAGCTCGGCGGGCACGCCGTCCTCGGGGGCGTGACCACCCGCACCTGGGCCGCGCCGCGGGGCCGGCTGGACCCCCATGAGGTCATCGCCATGGCCACTCCCGACGCGGGGCCGTACCTGGTCTCGACGCGGGCGATCGCGGTGGAGGACACGCACAACTTCGGCGGCGGCACGGTGCAGGACCTGGCTGCGATGCAGGCCCTGCGCGCCTGGGCCGACGGGGCCGGCGTCGCCCTGCACCTCGACGGGGCCCGGCTGTGGAACGCCCACGTGGCCACGGGCGTGCCCCTGCAGGCGATCGGCGGGCTGTTCGACACGGCCTCGGTGTGCCTGTCGAAGGGCCTGGGTGCCCCGATCGGCTCGGTGCTGGTCTCCAGCGCGGAGCGGATCGCGCAGGCACGGGTGTGGCGCAAGCGCTACGGGGCCGGGATGCGCCAGATCGGCGTGCTGGCCGCGGCCGGCCTGCACGCCCTGGACCACCACCTGGCCCGGTTGGCCGACGACCACGCACGCGCCCGCCGGCTCGCCGTGGCGCTGGGCGAGGTGCGCCCGGACGTGGTCGATGCGGCCACGGTGGAGACCAACATCGTCGTGCTCGACCTCGCCGGTGGGCCGACCGCCCCGGCGCTGGCCGCCGCCGCCCGGGAGCAGGGGGTGCTGGTGAGTGTGCTCGGCGCGCAGGTCGCGCGCCTGGTCACCCACCTCGACGTCGGCGACGACGGGATCGACCGGGCCGTCGACGTGCTCGGTGGGCTGCTGCGGGACGGGCTCCGACACCCCTGAGGCCGTCGGCGAGCCGGCCCCCACTCGCACCGTCTCAGGTGCGCGCGTGCTCGGCCAGGTCGCTCGAGGGCGCCCGCGGCGCGGGCAGGGCCCGTCCGGCGAACCGCTCGAGCTTGGACGCGAGCACGGTGCACGCCAGCACGTGCACCGGATCGTCGGGCGCGGCAGCGTCCTCGACGGCCTGCTGCATGGCGCGCACGGAGGGCCGACCGTCCGAGCGGTCGGCACCCGTCGCCGCCGCGGCAGCCCGGCCGAGCATGTCGAGCGCCGCCTGGAGCCGATCGGAGGGGTCGGGGGTGCCGGCAGCGGCACGCCACCGCGCCCCCCGGCCGGCCTGCCCGAGCACGTCGCCGACCGACCGGCCCGTGACGACGGCGTGGGCGACGGCGCGCGCCCAGGCGGACAGCACGCTGAGCTCGGCGTGGTCCAGCGCCGGCTCGGTGGGCGAGGGCTGGGGCGCGAGGGGCGCCGCGGGCACGGCCCGGGGCTGCGCCGCCAGCTGGTGCACCCCGGCCAGCCGGAAGTCCGCGACGTCGTCGACCGGGGCGCGGCCGTCCGCGGCGTACCGGGGCACCCGGTCGAGCTCCACCTCCAGCAGCACCCCCTGGGACCCCACCTCGCACGGGATCTCGCGCAGCCCACGCCTGGGGTCCTTCCACATGGCGACCACCCGGCTGGGCGACAGGCCCCTGGGCCGCGAGCGCAGCGCCATCCCGAGCGGGGTCAGCGTCAGCACGGCTGACCCGGGGTCGTCGGCCAGCACGCTGGCGTACCGGGCGGTCCAGCGGCTCGCCAGCTGCGGTCCGTCGAGCAGCAGCGTCACCACCAGGGTCGGGCCGACGGCGCGGATCAGCTCGGCCACCCCGTCCAGCCGCGCCAGGTCCTCGCAGACGACGGCCGCGACGGTGACCCCGCCACCGAGGTCGAGGAAGTGCACGCTGCGCCTGGGGATGTCCATCGCCTCCCACCAGCGGACGTCGGGTGGGAGCGCGCCGCCGATGTCGTAGGCCGCGATCTGGCCGGCGTCCAGGAACCAGCGGTGGTGCTTGTGCTGGCGGTAGTGCCACCAGTGCTCGCCCAGGTGCAGGCCGATGTGCACGCCGTTGCCGGGGAACTGGCCCGGCGCGGTCGGGTCCGGGCGCAGGCCGCCGACCAGCATCGGCACCCCGCGGCGCTGCAGGAGGGCCTCGAACGGGGCCACCTGCGACTCGTCGAGACAGCCCTCGGGCAGCACGACGACATCGACCCGGTCGACCTGCTCCTGGGCGGTGTCGAGGAGCCGATCGACCAGGTCCAGGTCGAGGGGCTCGGCGGGCTGGTAGGCGAAGAAGCCGAACGGCTCGCGCTCGGGCCTGCGCACCGTGCCGGGCAGCGGCACGAAGTCGGACTCGCGGATCTGCAGCGGCCAGGGCAGGAGCAGCACGTTGGCGTGGCGGTCGGCGGCCTGGCTGGCCCCGCGTCGCATCGGCACGGCGTGCCACTGCACCTCCACGCCGTCCCAGGCCGTCGCCACGTACCGCGACAACGAGCGGTGGGTGATGCCGACCGACGTCGTGCGTCCCTTCGGGATCAGGGTGACCCGGTCGGTCGGCTGGCGCGCCACCGAGCCCCGCCGCGCGAGCAGCTCGCCGCACTTGGCCAGGAACACCGCGCCCGGCCCGCCGTCCGACCGACTCCGGATGAGCCCGGCGCTGGCCTCATCGGCGATCGCATGCAGCGCGAGCACCGCTTCGCACAACGCCCAGGGCCGCCCCTCGGCGACCTCGCGGATCGGGGTGTCCAGGTGCTCGAGGACGACCGCCCAGAGCCGCCGGACCTCCGGCGGTGGCTGGTGCTCGTCGTCGCCGTCCATCGCCGCGCACCAGGCGCGGGCCGCGGCGCTCACGCGGGCGCTGAACGGGTCGTCCCCGGCTGGGGGCCAGGCATGCCCGGGCGGTGGCGACACCACGAACCGGAAGGCGTGGGCGCGCTCGAGCAGCACGCTGGTGAGGGCGCAGACGTCGGGCGCCCAGGCCAGCAGCCCCGCAGCCACGTCCGCGGAGGGCACCTGCGCATCGAGCAGCCAGCCCCACAGCCCACCCACCGTGAGCTCGCCCATGTGCGCCCCGTGGGGCGGCTCCCCGCCCGGCCCGGGCCCTCCTGCTGCGGTCATGCCGTGCATGGTGGCGACGACGGCTGCAGCCCGACAAGGGGTGCTGCCAGGGGGCCTCGGGCTCCGGAGCGTTCGGCTCGACGACGTATGACCGGCCGGCCGCGGGGCAGTCGGCCGGAAGACGACGGGGTCCCGAGCGAGCGTCCCGCTCCTCCGGCACCGGGAACGGCACGGGAACGAGTGGATGACCTGGCATCGGTCGAGCGGGCCATCGCCGCGCTCGAGGCCCAGCGGAGCCTGCTGGGCAGCGCGGTGGTGGACACGGCGCTGACCCCGCTGCACGAGAAGCGCGAGGCCCTGCTCGCGCGGCAGGGGGCCGAGCAGCGCAAGCTGGTCACGGTCCTGTTCGCCGACGTCGTCGACTTCACCGTCCTGTCCCGGACGCTGGACCCCGAGGACACCCGCACGATCATCAACGCGTACTTCCGCCGCTGGCACGAGCAGATCGCCGCGCACGGCGGGGTGGTCGAGAAGTTCATCGGCGACGCCGTCATGGCCGTCTTCGGCCTGCACCGGGCGCACGAGGACGATCCCCACCGCGCGATCCGCGCCGCCCTGGGCATGCGGGCCGCACTCGCCGAGCTCAACGCGCAGCGGGCCCCCGGCCAACCCGCGCTGGTCATGCGCGTCGGGATCGACACCGGCGAGGTGGTGGTGAGCTCCCTGGACGACCGGCCGGGCCAGGACTTCGTGGTCGTGGGCGACACCGTGAACCGGGCCGCGCGCATCCAGGCGGCCGCCGAGCCGGGCGGCATCCTGATCTCACGCGACACGCACCGCCACGTGCGCGGGCGGTTCAGCTTCACCGAGGTCGCCCCGCTCGCGCTCAAGGGGATCGCCGAGCCGGTCCGGGCCTACCTGGTCGGCTCGGAGCGTCCCGCCTCCTACCGCCTCGACGAGGCCCGGGGCGTCGAGGGCGTGGAGACCCGGACCGTCGGCCGCGAGATCCCGCTGCGCCAGCTGCAGGACCACTTCTGGGACGTCGCCGACGAGCGGCGCTGGCGGGTGGTCACCATCGTCGGCGACGCGGGCGTGGGCAAGAGCCGCCTGCTGCTCGAGCTCGACCGCTGGCTGGCCGAGATCGACCAGCGGCTCTACTGGTTCCGGGGGCGCGCGGCGCCGGCCTCGCAGGACCTGGCCAACGGGCTGCTGCGCGACGTGGTCGCCGCCAGGTTCGACATCCGCGAGCGCGATGCGCCCGCGACGGTCCGGGCCAAGCTGGAGGCCGGCTTCGGCGCCGTCCTCGGGACCGGGGAGGCCGCCCGCCACAAGGCCCACGTCGTCGCCTTCTGGCTGGGGTTCGACCTCGGCGACGGCGCCGACGTCACGGGCCTGCAGCACGACCCGCAGGGGCTGCGCAAGCGGGCCTCGGCGCACCTGGCCGAGTACTTCGCCCGGCTCGCCGAGGAGCTGCCGGTCGTGATCCTGCTCGAGGACCTGCACTGGGCTGACGAGGGCTCGCTGGCCTGGATCGACGCGGCCGACGAGGTGCTGGCGCATCGCCAGGTGCTGGTGGTCGCGACCGCCCGGCCGTCCCTGCTGGAGCGCCGTGCGCGCTGGGGCGAGGGGCTCGCGTTCCACGTGCGGCTGCCGCTGGACCCGCTCTCGCGCCGGGAGAGCAGCCAGCTCCTCGCTGAGATCCTGCAGCGCGCCGAGCGCATCCCGGACGCCCTGCGCGACCTCCTCGTGAGCACGGCGGAGGGCAACCCCTTCCACCTCGAGGAGCTGGTCAAGTGGCTCGTCGAGTCCGAGGTCATCGTCACCGGCCAGCAGTCCTGGCACGTGCGGGAGGAACGGCTGTCGGGCGTGCGGGTGCCGCCGACCCTGCGGGGGGTCCTGCAGGCCCGGCTCGACGCCCTGAGCCCCGCCGAGCAGCTGGTCCTGCAGCGGGCCTCGGTCATCGGCCGGGTGTTCTGGGACGACGCCGTCGCCACCCTGGAGACGGCCCCGACCGGGTCGACGCCGACCGCCGAGGCGCTGGACCGCCTGCGTGGCCGCGAGGTCGTGTACCAGCGCCCCGAGTCGTCGTTCGACGGCACGCAGGAGTTCCTGTTCAAGCATGCGGTGCTGCGCGACGTGACCTACGACAGCGTGCTGCGGGCGCAGCGGCAGGTCTACCACGGGCTGGCCGCGCGCTGGCTCGAGCAGATGACCGAGCGCAACCAGCGGATCGAGGAGTACGCCGCGCTCATCGCCGGCCACCACGACAGCAGCGGGGACGCAGTGGCCGCCGCGCGCTGGTACCTGCGGGCCGCGCACCAGGCCTCGTCGGTCCACGCGCTCGCCGAGGCCACCAGGCTGCTGGACCGGGCGGTCGCGGTGGTGCCCGGCGACGAGCCGGGGCTGCGCTTCGACGCCATCCTCGCGCGGGAGGCCGTCCTCGACCGCATCGGCGACCGCGACAGCCAGCGCCGCGACCTCGACACCCTGGAGGCGCTCAGCGCGCAGGTGGACGACCGGCGCCGGGCGCAGCTGCTGGTGCGCTGGGCGAGCTGGCACTTCCACCTCAGCCAGTACCAGGAGCAGGCGGTCCGGGCGCAGGCAGCCGTCGCCCTGGCCCGCGAGGCGGGGATGGCCGACCTCGAGGCCGACGCGCTGCTGTGGTGGGGTCGGGGCCTGACCTGGCAGGGCGCGCATGCCCGGGCCAGGCAGGTGCTGGAGCAGGCCCTGGCCGGGGCCCGCGCGGCGCAGCAGCCCCGGCTGGTCGGCGAGAGCCTGCGGTACCTGGGGATCGTGGCGAACAACGAGAGCCAGTTCCCGCGCGCGATCGCGCTGCTCGAGCAGGCGGGCGCGGTCCACCGGGCGAACCACGACCTCGAGGGCGAGAGCACCGTGCTGGTCCAGCTGGGCTCGGTGCTGTTCAACCAGGGCCGGCACCGGGAGGCGCGCCGCTGGCTCGAGGAGTGCCGGCCGATCTTCGTGGCCTCCGGGCACAAGTACCGGCTGGCCGTGCTGCTGAGCAACCTCGGCGCGATCCTGCTCCAGGAGGGGGAGCTCGGCGAGGCCCGCCGGCTGATCTGCGAGGGCCTCGAGCTGTGCCAGGAGCTGGGCGACCGCGAGGGCACCGCCGTCGCCCTGGGCATGCTGGGCGACGCGTACCGCCGCGCCGGGGACCATGCCCGCGCCACCGAGCCCCTGCGCCGATCGGTCGAGCTGGCCCTGGAGATCGGCTTCGCGTACCAGGCCAGCGATGCCGAGCTCTGCCTGGCGCTCGACGCGCTGGACACCGGCGATCCCGACGCAGCGCTCGACCGGGTGGACGCGGCGCTGGAGCACGCGCGGCTCGCGAGCTCCCCGCTCGCCGAGTCCCGTGCGCTCGTGGCCCGTGCCTACGCGTGCCTGGCGGTGGGCCGAGCCGACGAGGCGGCCGCCGCGGCTGCCTCCGCGGCCGAGGGCGCCGAGCACCTGCAGCTGCGTGGCCTGCGCCTCGAGGTGGCGGTCCTGCAGGCCAGCATCGCCCGGCGCCGTGGCGAGCTCGGGGAGGCGGTGCGGCTCGCCCAGGCAGCCGCCCGGGAGCTCGACCTCGAGGCGCTGGAGGCGGCCCTGCGGCCGGGGGCCGTGCTGCTGGCCCGCTGGGAGATCCTCGCCGAGGCCGGGGACCCAGACGCCGGCGAGGCGCTGCAGGCCGGTGCGGCGTTCCTCGACGCCTTCGCCGCACGGATCGACGACGCCGAGCTGCGGGCCGGGTTCCTGACCGGGATCCCCGCGCACGCCAGGCTCGCCGCAGCGGGGCCCGGCGATCGGCAGGGCTAGCCGGGACGTGCCTGCTCAGGGGCGACGGCGCCGCGGGTGAGCCGCGGGGCGAGCTCCACGACGTACATCGCCGCCACGATGCAGGCCCCGCCGGCGAGGATCCGCGCGGTGAGCTCGTCGCCACCGAGGGTCACCCCGAAGATCCCGGCGAACACCGGCTCGAGGGTGAGCACGATGGCCGCCCGCGGGGCGGTCATGTGGGTCTGCGCCCAGGTCTGGGCGAGGAAGGCCAGCGCGGTGGCGGCCAGCGCCAGGAACACCACGGCCGCCCAGACCCCGGGGTTCGGCGGCAGCGCCACCCCGCCCTGCAGCGGGGAGGCGAGCAGGCACAGCAGCGCGACCACGCCGAGCTGCAGCACGGTCAGGCCGTAGGCATCCCGGGACGTCGACCAGCGCGACAGCCCCACGATCTGGCCCGCGAACAGCGCCGCGCAGCCCAGGGTGAGCAGCTCGCCGAACCCGATGGCGAAGCCGCGCAGGCTGATGAGCGCCAGGCCGAGGGTGGCCAGGCCCACGGCGAACCACACCGGTCGGGCGACCGGCTCGCCGAGGACCAGCCAGCCGATGAGCGGGGTGAACACGACGAACATGCCGGTGATGAAGCCCGAGACCGTGGCCGAGGTGTGCAGCAGGCCGAAGGTCTGCAGCACGTACCCGCCGCCCAGCAGCAGGCCCAGCACGAGGCCGCGCCGGCGCTGCTGCGCCGACAGGTCCAGCACCGCCCGGGGCCGGACCAGGGCCAGCACGGCCGTGGCCAGGGCGAACCGCCACCACAGGAACGGCAGCACCGGCATCTGCTCCACCGCGTCCTGCACGACGACGAAGGTGGCCCCCCAGACGGCGGTCGCCGCGACCAGGGCGAGGGTGGCCAGGGTGCGGTGGCTGCGGGCCCACGCCGGGATCGAGGTCACGCGTCGGGCACGGCTGCTAGACGACCGTGATGGTCACGGTGGAGCCCTTCGGTGCCTCGGTGCCGCCGCGGGGGTTCTGCGAGTTCACGCCGAAGATCGCCGTGCCCAGCGGCTTGCTGACCGAGACCCGGAAGCCCGCCGCCTCCAACTCGGCGCGCGCCTGCGCCTCACCCATGCCGACGACCCGGGGCACCGTGACCAGCGGCGGGCCCTTGGAGACGACCAGCTGCACGGTGTCGCCCCGGAACACCGTGCTGCCCGCCTTGGGCTTGGTGGCGATGACCAGGCCCTCGTCCACGGACTCGCTGAACTCCTCCGAGCGATCCACCTGCAGGCCGGCGTCCTCGAGGGTCTTCGTCGCCTCGGCCGCGTCGGTGCCGGCGAGCTTGGGCACCTCCACCGGCTCGGGACCCTTCGACACCCGCAGGTCCACCGGGGTGTCGCGCTTCACCGAGGTCCCCGCCTCCGGGGAGGAGCTGATGATGCGGCCCTTGCGGACCTTGTCGTCGAAGGCCTCCTCGACGGCGCCGACCACGAGGTTGGCCGCGCCGAGGGCGACCTCGGCCTGCTCCACGGTCAGCTTGGCCAGCTTCGGCACGTCGTAGCGCTCGGGCCCCAGGCTCACGGTGGCGGCGACCGTGCCGCCGGTGCGCACCTGGCCCTCGGGCGCGGGGTCGGTGGCCATGATGACGCCCTTGGCGTACTCCTCGCTGTAGGCCTCCTGGTCGGCGTCGAGCAGCAGGTTGCTCGTCGCCAGGATCGCGGCCGCCTCGGTCGGGGTCCGCCCGAGCACGTCCGGGACCGCCACCCGCTGCAGCGGGCCGAAGAGCAGGAACAGCAGGCCGCCGACGCTGAGCAGGGCCACGACACCGAGCCAGATGGCCCGCCGGCCGCGGCGCACCCGCCGGCCCCCGCCGTCCGGGGACGTGCGGTAGGTCGCCTCGGTGCTGGCCGGCGGGATGGTCCAGCCCGTGGCCCCCGCCTCGCCGGGCAGCGGCCCCGAGGGGTGCCCGCCCGGGGCGACCGTGGGCACCGCCGCAGCGACGCGCTCGGGGGCGGCGATCGCGGCGCCGGCGGCGCCGGCCGCCATGCCCGCCGCGGCAGCCCCCTGGGGCACCTCGGTCCGCTGGGCGTTCACCCAGGCCGGGGCGTCGAGCTCGCCGCGGACGTCGGCGGCCGGTCGCTGCACCACCAAGGTGTCGGTCGGGGCTGGCGCCCAGGCCGCCACCGGGGGCAGGGCCTGGCGCTGCTCGCGGACCTCGCCCAGGAACGCGGCCGCGTCGGGGAACCGGCCCGCGGGGTCGCGTCGGGTGGCCCGGGCGATCAGCGCGTCGACGCCGGCCGGCAGGTCCGGACGGCTGGCCGAGGCGACGGGGACGTCCTCGTGGACGTGCTTGTACGCCACCTGCATCGGCGCGGCGGCGGTGTAGGGGACCTGGCCGGTGACGAGCTCGTAGAGCAGGATGCCGGCGCTGTAGACGTCCGAGCGGGCATCGGTGCGGTCGTGCTCGACCTGCTCGGGGGACAGGTAGGCCACGGTGCCCAGCAGCAGCCCGTGCGTGCGGCCCGTGTCGCCCCCCTCGATGGCGCGGGCGAGGCCGAAGTCGGTGACCTTGACCCGGCCGTCCTCGGAGATGAGCACGTTCTCGGGCTTGACGTCGCGGTGGATGTAGCCGGCGCGGTGGGCCGCGGCGAGCGCCTCGAGGACCGGGTCCAGGATGGCCAGCGCCTGCGCGGGGGGCAGCGCGCCGTGCGTGCGCAGCACGTCGCGGACGGTGTGCCCCGGCACGTACTCCATGACCAGGTAGGTGACCCCGCCGTCGGTGCCCTGGTCATGCACGGCCACCGCGTACGGGCTGTTGAGCCGTGCCGCCGCCCGCGCCTCGCGCTCGAAGCGCTCCACGAAGCCCGGGTCGCTGGCGAACGAGGGGTGCATCACCTTGATCGCCACGGTGCGGTCCAGGCGCAGGTCCGCGCCGCGGTAGATGGTGGCCATCCCGCCGCGGGCGAGGAACGCCTCGATCCGGTAGCGCCCGTCGAGCACCCGGCCCAGCAGCGGGTCGGCCGCGCCGGGAGTGGGTGGGTGGGGCGTCACGGGCCAAGTCTAGGAGCCGGGGGCGGACTGCCGGGTTAGGCTGCTGCGTCGTGGCGCACGTGCTGGTGGTCGGAGCCGGGCTGGCCGGTGCCCGGGTCGTGACGCTGCTGCGCGCGGCCGGGTTCGAGGGCCGCATCACCCTGGTCGGGGCCGAGGCCGAGCCGCCCTACGACCGCCCGCCGCTGACCAAGCAGCCCGGCGCGGCCGTGGACCTGCGGACCGCCATGGGCATCGACGTGTGGGCGGCCGCCGATGCGGTGCACCTCGGCATGGCCGCCACGGGGCTGCAGCGCACCGACGCCGGGCTGCGCGTCACCCTCGCCGCCGGTGGCGCCGAGGCCCATGCCGGGGACCCCAGCGCGGCAGGTGCTGTGGAGGCCGACGCCGTGGTCGTGGCGACCGGTGCCAGTCCCGTCGTGCCGACGGGGTGGGCCGGGCCGGCGGTGCACGTGCTGCACACCCGTGGCGACGCCGGGGCGTTCTGGCCCGTCGTCGGGCCCGGTGCACGGATCGTGGTCGTCGGCGGTGGGTGGATCGGGTGCGAGGCCGCGACCACGGCGGCGGCCCGCGGGGCCCAGGTGACCCTGCTCGAGGCCAGCGGACGGCTCCTGGCGGACCGGGTCCCGCCGGCGGTGGGCGCGTGGCTGGCCGCGCGCCTGGCCGAGGCGGGGGTGGTGGTGCGGCTCAGCGAGCCGGTCGCGGTCGTCGAGCCTGCCCTCGGCGTCCCCGGGTCCGTGCCCCGCGTGCTGGTCGACGCCGGACCCCTGGCCGCCGACCAGGTGCTCGTGGCCCTCGGGGTGCGCCCGGCCACGGCCTGGCTGGCCGGCTCGGACGTGCCCCGCGACACCGTCGGTGCGGTGCTCGTGGACGCCTGGGGCCGCAGCAGCCAGCCCGGCGTGCTCGCGGTGGGGGACGCCGCGGCCCGCTGGTCGCCGCGGGCCGGACGGCACCTGCCCGGGGGGCACTGGGATGCCGCGCTGCGCCATCCGGAGGCGCTGGTCCCCGCCCTGGTGGGGTGGCTGGGGACGCCCCGTCTGGAGCGCCCGGCGGCGTGGGCAGCGCCGCTCGCGCAGCCCGCGCCCGACCCGGTGCCCTACGTGTTCAGCGCCCTGCCCGGCGGGCAGCTGCAGGCGGTCGGCGAGCTGTCCGGTGCCACCGTCGACTGGCAGGTCGACGAGCGGGGCTTCACGGCAGCGGTCCTCGACGGCACGGGCCAGCTGGTGGGCCTGTGCGCGCTGGGCCATCCCCGGGCGATCAGCCGGGCACGTCGGGCGCTGGCCGCCCCCGGCACGACGCCCGCCGACCTCGCCGGCGTGGGGGGTTGAGGCATGGGGCAGTGGTCCTACCTGGCCGTCATGGCCTTCATCTTCGTCGGCACGGCGTGGCTGGAGGTCGGCCTGCGCACCCGGGTGTACCGGCGCTGGCGACGGCTGCTGCTGAGCGTCCTGCCGGTGACCGCGGTCTTCTACTGCTGGGACGTCTACGCGATCGGGGCGGGGCACTGGTGGTTCGACGAGACCCGGATCACCGACGTCCGCCTGCCGGGCGGGGTGCCGATCGACGAGCTGGTGTTCTTCCTCATGGTGCCGATCGCCGCGGTGCTCACGCTCGAGGCCGTCCGGTCGGCCAGCGGGCACCCCGTGGGTGACGAGGGCCGAGACGACCCGGTGGGGGAGCGGCCATGACGTACACGCAGCTGGCCGTGCTCGCCGTCGTGCTCGTCGTCGTGTGGGACCAGTGGATCCTGCGGACCCGCCTGCTGCGCCGGCGCGTGTTCTGGATGAGCTACGCGATCATCGTGGGCTTCCAGCTGCTCACGAACGGGGTGCTCACGGGGCTGCGGATCGTGCGCTACGACGGCGCGGCGATCCTGGGCTCGACCACGCCGGACGACGGTCCCCCGCCCGCGTTCGGGGACGGCCGGATCCTGTTCGCCCCGGTCGAGGACCTGCTGTTCGGCTTCGCACTGGTCGTGCTCACCCTGACGCTGTGGGTCGCCTGGGGACGCCGGGGCGTGCAGCGCGAGCCGATGGCCGGCCCGCCGCGGGCGTTCCTGGTGCCGATCCTGGCGAAGGTGGGGGGCCGGCCCGCGGCGCCCGCAGCGCGGGACGAGCCGGTCGCCGGGCGCGGCTGAGGGCGGGCCGGGATCAGGCCGGTCTGAGCGCTCGGCGGGCCCGGAGCGCCTCCACCCAGGCGGCACCGGCCACCCGGGCCCGGCGGCCGTTCCCCACGGTCGCCCGGGCGTCGAAGACCTGGTAGTCGATGGCCTCGACCGCGTCGACGATGCCGCAGTACAGCTCGCTCGCCGCGCGGATGCACGGCTGGGCCTCGGGCCGCAGCAGGGCGATCCCGGGGTCGGCCTGCGCCTGCAGCCGGCGCACCCGGCGCACCTGGGCCTCGAGGGCCAGCCGGATCTGCGGGGTGAGCACGCGACGCTCGAGGTCGGCCCGGGTCACGGCGTACGCGGCCAGCTCGTCCAGCGGCAGGTAGACCCGGCCCCGGTCCAGGTCCTCGCCGACGTCGCGGATGAAGTTGGCCAGCTGGAAGGCCACGCCGAGGTCGTCGGCGCGCGCCAGCGCCTCGGGCAGGTCGGCGGGGTCGCTGGTGCCCAGCACGTGCACCATCTCCCGGCCGATGACCGCGGCCGACCCGTGCACGTAGACGGCGAGCTCGTCGAACGTCGCGTACGCGGTGACCGTGAGGTCCATGCGCATCGAGGCCAGGAAGTCGGCGAAGTGCTCGTGCGGGATCGCGAAGCGCAGGGCGGTGTCCACCAGGGCCCGGGCGATCGGGTCCGTGGAGTGCCCGCGCGCGAGATCGGCCAGGACCTGGTCGCCCCAGGTGGCCAGCGCGTCGGCGCGCTGCTGCGGTGTCATCGAGGAGTCGAGGTCGTCCACGATCTCGTCGGCGTAGCGGGCGAACCCGTACAGCGCGTGGACGAACGGCCGCTTGCCGGGCGGCAGCAGCCGGGTGGCCAGGTAGTAGGTGCGGCCGTGCCGGGCGTGCAGCAGCCGGCACGCCTCGTAGGCGGCGCGCATCGCCGGATCGGCGATCCCGGCCGCGTCGAGCTCCCGTCGTGACACGGGGCCATCCTCGCACCGCGGCGGGGGCCCCGCGCCGGCCGACGCCGCGTGCGTGCCGTGTGCCATGCTGCACCGGTGATGCGCCAGCGGATCGCCGCCACCCTGCTCGCCGTGCTCGCGGTGGCGGGCTGCGCGACGACGACCGCCGAGCGCACGGACGGCGCGGTCGGGCAGATGGGCGGCCAGGTGGCGGCGGACTTCGCCGACCTCGCCCCGACCAGCCCGACCACGGACCTGCCCACGATCGCGGTCTCCGAGCTGCCGGCCCAGGGCATCGACACCCTCGAGCTCATCGAGTCCGGGGGGCCGTTCCCGTACGCCAAGGACGGCAGCACCTTCCAGAACCGCGAGGGGATCCTGCCCAGCCAGCCCAGCGGCTTCTACGCCGAGTACACCGTGGAGACCCCCGGTTCGGACGACCGCGGGGCGCGGCGGATCGTGGCCGGCGACGACGGCTCCCGGTTCTGGACCGCGGACCACTACGCCAGCTTCGAGGAGGTGGTGGCCGGATGAGCAACCGCATCGCCCTGTGGCGCGAGGCCCCCGACGCGGACGCCGCCGTCGAGCTCGCAGCGCTGCTCGACTGGTCCTCGGTGGTGATCGAGGTGCCCGATGCCGGTGGCCGCGCGGCGTTCTTCGAGGCCTGCGCCACCGCGTTCGGCTTCCCCGACTGGTTCGGCCACAACTGGGACGCCTTCGAGGAGTGCCTGTCGGCCCAGGAGTTCGACGAGGTCGAGGACCTCGACGACGCGGACGGCCTGCTCATCCTGTGGTCGGGGTGGGGCTGGATGGCCGAGCACGAGCCCGAGCAGTTCGCGGTGGCCGTCGACGTGTTCCGCGACGTCCTCGCCGCGTGGGAGGAGGCCGACCTCGCCGCGCGGGTGGTGCTCATCGGGGAGGGTCCGACGCTGACGCTGGGCCATCCCGGCGAGACGACCGAGCTGTTCGACGACGAGGACTACGAGATCGAGGAGCCGGCGCGCTGAACCACCAGCGACCCGGCGCGTGCACGCGCGGCCGCTGAGCCGGGCCGCAGCCCGCGGTCCACCGGCTGGCCGAGGATGAGGCGGCGCTCCCCGGGGCTGGACAGGGCCACCACGGCCACCATCGTGATCGCCAGGAACGTCGCCAGCCCGTCGCGCAGGTCGACCAGGGTGTCCGCGGTCGCGTTCGACTCGGCCATGCCGTGCACGGCCAGCACGGCGGTGAGCAGCATCGCCAGGCGCAGCTGCGCGCCGGTCAGGCCGGTCGCGGCCAGCAGCGGCAGCACCCACAGCAGGTACCACGGCTGCACGACCGGGCCCAGGGCCACGATGGTGAGCAGGCACAGCGCCGCGCCCCGCACGGGCGAGCGGCCCTCCGGGCGCAGCACGAGCCACAGGCTGATCGCGGCGCCGGCGGCCATCGCGATCGCCCGGAAGACGGTGATCGCGCCGTCCACGGTCCCGATCCCCAGCCACTGCAGCAGGTTGCCCGTGGCCATCCCCAGCGCGGTCGGCGGCGACAGCCAGGTGCGCACGGCGCCCGGCGTGCTCAGCGAGGCGACCCAGCCCAGGCCCACCCCGGCGATCGCCGAGAGCACGGTGAACACGAGCAGCACGAGGATCGTCGACTTCACCCAGGCGAGGATCCGGCCCCACCACCCCGCCCGCGTCCCGGCCCACACCAGCCCGGCGAACGGCAGCATCACCAGGGCGATGGGCTTCACGGCGGCGGCCAGCCCGATGAGCACGACACCGGCCACGGGCCGGCGGCCCACCGTGAGCGCCAGGCCGGCGACCATGAGACCGACCATGAGGGCGTCGTTGTGCGCGCCGGCCACGAAGTGCATGAGGACCAGCGGGTTGAGCACCGCCAGCCACAGGGCCTTGGTGCGCGCGATGCCGTGGGCGTGCGCCAGCCGCGGCACGTGCACCGCGAGCAGCACCACGCCGGCCACGGCGATGAGGCGGAACAGGATCGCCCCGGCGAAGGGGTGCGGCCCGACCATCGCTGCGACGCCCTGCTCGAGGAGCAGGAACGCCGGTCCGTAGGGCGTGGGCGACTCCGACCACAGCGGGTCCGCGCCGGTCAGGAACCAGCCGGGCAGGGCCGACACCCCGCTGGTGTAGGGGTCCAGGCCCTCGAGCATGAGCTGGCCCTGGGCGAAGTAGGAGTAGGCGTCCCGGCTGAACAGCGGCGGCATGAGCAGCAGGGGCGCGGTCCACAGCGCGAGGATCCACAGCAGGCGGGGCTCGCTGCGCTCGAGGTCGTCGAGCACGTCGTGGCCGAGCACCAGCCAGGCCTGCAGCAGCAGCGCGACGCCGGCGAACACGGCGATCCGCGAGAGCACCGCCCCCGCCGTGGTCGAGCGCAGCGTGCTCACGAGGTCCACGTCGAGCAGGGCCGACGTCGCCGGCAGCCAGCCCACGCCCAGGGCGCCGAGGGCCAGCAGGGCGCTGCCCAGGAACCCCGGCACGGCGTAGTGCAGGACCATGGCCCGGTCCAGCCGGGCCTGGGGGGTCCCCACCCGCAGCGCCATGAGCCGCAGCGTACGGCCCCCCTCCTCGGGGCGGGTCAGGCTCCGGACAGCGACCGCGGCAGCGGGCCGACGATCCGCTCCGCGGCGATCCGCCCGGAGACCAGCACCATCGGCACGCCGACCCCGGGCTGGGTGCCCGAGCCGACGAACACGACGTTCTCGCCCCAGCGGTTGCCGGGCCGGAACGGCCCGGTCTGCAGGAACGAGTGCGCCGAGGCGAACGGCGCCCCACGCTCCATGCCCTGGGCGGCCCAGTCCAGTGGCGTGGTGAGGTGCTCCACCTCGATCGCGTCACCGAAGCCGACGTAGCCGCGCTCCTCGAGCGTGGCCACCATCTGGTCGCGGTAGCGCGGGCCCTCGACCCGCCAGTCGATGGCCGCGTCGAGGTTGGGCGTCGGGAACAGCACGTAGTACGACTGCTTGCCGGCCGGCGCCAGGCTCGGGTCGCCGTGGCTCGGGTTGGTCACCAGCAGGCTGGGGTCGGCCATGAGCCGGCCGCGGTCGATGAGGTCGTCGAAGACGCCGGCCCAGGTCCGCCCGAAGTGGATGTTGTGGTGCGCGATCCGGGAGTACTGCGCGCTGGACCCGACGAGCAGCACCGCGCAGCTGGGGGAGTAGTCCAGGCGGCGCACCGACCACGGCTCCACGCCGAGCAGGTCGCGGTAGGCCACCGGCAGGTCGGGGTTGAGCACGACGACGTCGGCCGGGATCCGCTCGCCGTCGGCGGTGATGACCGCACTCGCGCGCGAGCCGTCGTGCTCCACCTGGGCCACGGTCGTGCCGTAGCGGATGGTGACCCCGTGCTTCTCGGCGGCGCCGGCCAGCGCGGTGGGCAGGGCGTGCATCCCGCCCTTCGGGAAGTAGACGCCGGCCACCGAGTCCATGTAGGCGATGACCGCGTAGATGGCCAGGGCGTCCTGCGGGCTCAGGCCGGCGTACATCGACTGGAACGAGAACACCCGCTGGGTGCGCGGGTCGCGCAGGTACTGCTCCACCTTCGGAGCCAGTCGGCGGAACCCGCCGATGGCGACCAGCCGGGCCAGGTTCGGTGTGAGCAGGTCGAACGGGGTGTCGATGTTGCGGTCGATGAAGTCGGCCATCTCGAGCTTGTAGAGCTCGGTCACGAAGTCGACGTAGCGGCGGTACCCGGCGGCCTCCTGCGGGCCGATGACCACGGCGATCTCGTCGGCCATCGCGTCGACGTCGGGGTGCACGTCGAGGATCGAGCCGTCGGGGTAGAACGCCCGGTAGAGCGGGCTGACCGGCTGCAGCTCCAGCCAGTCCTCGAGCTGCTCGCCGACTGCCGCGAGCGCGTCCTGGATCAGGCCCGGCATGGTGAGCACCGTGGGCCCGGTGTCGAAGCGGTAGCCGGCATCCTCGATGAGGCCCGCGCGCCCGCCGGGCACGAGCTCCCGCTCGAGGATGGTCACCTGGCGACCGGCGCCGGCCAGCCGCAGGGCGGTCGCCAGCCCGCCGAGGCCGGCCCCGACGATCACGACGTGGTCGGTCGGACCGGTCACCGGTCCCGGGCGGCGCAGCAGCGAGTTCAGCATGTGGCAACGGTAGGCGCAGGCGGCCGACCCGGCGAACGCGCCTGCCCGTGGGGGAAGCGCGACCCCCTAGGCTGTCCGCCATGACTGCGCCGCCCCGCCTGGAGCCCGAGCGGCTGCGCGCGAGCGTGCAGGCGACCCTCGACGCGTTCCTGGCCGAGCAGGCGGCGCTGCTCGACGGGGTCTCGGAGGACCTCGCGCCGTTCCCGGCCTGGCTCGGCGAGCTGCTGGCCGGCGGCAAGCGGCTGCGCCCGGCCTTCTGCGTCTGGGGGTACCTCGGGGCGGGCGGGCAGGACGTGGAGGCCGGCCTGCGGGCCGCGGCCTCCCTCGAGCTGCTGCAGGCCTGCGCCCTGGTGCACGACGACGTGATGGACGACTCGGACCTGCGGCGCGGGCTGCCGGCCGCGCACCGCCGGTTCGCGACGCTGCACCGCGGGGCCGGCTGGCTGGGCGACGCGGGACGCTTCGGCGACGGCGCGGCGATCCTGCTCGGCGACCTGTGCCTGAGCTGGGCCGACGAGGCGCTGTACCGCTCCGGCTTCGACGCCCCCGCGCTGGCCCGTGCCAAGGCCGTCTACGACGTGATGCGCACCGAGCTCATGGCCGGGCAGTACCTGGACCTGCTCGAGCAGGCCCGCGGCGGCGGCTCGGTCGAGCGGGCCATGCGCGTGGTCCGCTACAAGTCCGCGAAGTACACCATCGAGCGCCCGCTGCACCTCGGGGCGGCCCTGGCCGGCGCCGACGAGGGCCTCATGGCCGCGCTGTCGGCCTACGGCCTGCCGCTGGGCGAGGCGTTCCAGCTGCGCGACGACGTGCTCGGCGTGTTCGGCGATCCGGCCGAGACCGGCAAGCCGGCCGGGGACGACCTGCGCGAGGGCAAGCGCACCCTGCTGGTGGCCACCGCGATGGACCGGGCCACGCCCGAGCAGGCCGGGCACCTGCGCGAGGGGCTGGGCGACCCGCACCTGTCGAGCAGCGCGATCGACGAGCTGCGCGCGATCATCGTCGCGACCGGCGCGCTCGACGAGGTCGAGGTGGTCATCGAGCGGCGCACCGGCGAGGCGGTCGCGGCGCTGCGGGCCGCCGGCCTGCCGGCCGATGCCCACGAGGCGCTCGAGCAGCTCGCCGTGGCGGCGACCACGAGGAGCCTCTGATGCCGCTGCCGGGCGGTGCCGGGCTGGCCGAGCGGCTGCGCTCCGGGGAGCGCATCTTCTCGTTCGAGTTCTTCCCGCCGAAGACCGACGAGGGCGAGCGGGCGCTGTGGTCGGCGATCTCGGACCTCGCGCCGCTGTCGCCGACCTTCGTCTCGGTCACCTACGGCGCCGGGGGCAGCACCCGGGACCGCACGGTGCGCATCACCAGCCGCATCCTGCTCGAGACCGGCATGGACGCGGTGGCCCACCTCACCTGCGTGGGCGCCACGGCCGCCGAGCTGCGCGAGGTGCTCACCCGCTTCGAGCTGGCCGGGATCACCAACCTGCTGGCCCTGCGCGGGGATCCGCCGGACGGCCCCGGCTCGCGCTGGGTGCCCGTGCCCGGCGGGTTGTCCCACGCCGACGAGCTCGTCGCGCTGGCCGCGCAGGCCGGAGGCTTCACGATCGGCGTCGCCGCCTTCCCCGAGGGGCACCCGGAGTCATCCGACCTCGACGCCGATGCCCGCGTGCTGCTGGGCAAGCAGCGTGCCGGGGCCAGCTTCGCGATCACCCAGTTCTTCTTCGACGCCGCCGACTACACGGCGCTGGTGGCGCGTGCCCGGGCGCACGGGGTGACGATCCCGATCCTGCCCGGGATCATGCCGGTGACCGACGTGCGCCAGATCGAGCGGTTCGCGCAGCTGTCCGGCGCGGCCTTCCCCGAGGCGCTCGCCGCCCGGTTCCGCACGCTCGGCGACGATCGGGCGGCCGTGGTCGACCTGGGCATCGAGGTGGCCACCGAGCTGTGCGAGCAGCTGCTGGCCGAGGGGGCGCCGGGCCTGCACTTCTACACGTTGAACCGCTCGACGGCCACGCGCGAGATCTACCGGCGGCTCTCGGTGCCGGCGGCGGGCGGTCGGGCTCCCGGCGCGACCGGGTCGATGACGGGCTGAGGAGGGGGCAGCGGCATGGAGCGTGGCATCTGGGTGACGGGCTCGGGCACGGCGAGCGGGCCGCGCGACGAGTGCTCCGTGACCGTGGCGGCCGAGGTCCGCCGCGCCACGGCCGAGGCGGCGCTGGCCGGATCCGCCCAGGCCCTGGACCGCATGCGGGCGGTGCTGCTCGGCGCCGGCATCGCCGAGGCCGACCTCGCCACCTCCGCGGTGAGCCTCACGCCGGTCTACGAGCAGTACCCGGCGGTCGCGGGGTTCCAGGCGCAGGTGTCGCTGGTGGCCCGCACCCGGGAGCTCGACAGCGTGGGGGCGCTGCTCACCGCCGTGGTCACCGCCGGCGGCGAGGCCGCCCGCATCCAGGACGTGTCCTATCGGCACCAGGATGCCAGCGCCCTGCTCGTGGCCGCCCGGGACGCTGCGTGGGCCGACGCCCGGGCGCGCGCCGAGCAGCTCGCGGCGCTCGCCGGAGCCTCGTTGGGTGCGGTGCTGTCGATCGACGAGACGCAGTCGGGGCCCCGGCCCCCGATGCCGGTGCGGATGGCTGCCGCGGCCGCCGACGCCGGCGGACCGGGCCGGATGGCCCTGGACGCCGGGGAGGGCAGCGTCACCGTGTCGCTGACCGTCGGCTGGTCCATGCACTGAGGGGCGGGCGTGGACCGGGCGACGTACCTGCAGCGCTGGTCGGCGCTGCACGGCGGAGCTGCACCACGGGGCGTGGTCGCGGGCTGGCTCACCCTGGTCCACGTCGTCGCCACGCCCCTCGTCCGGCTGCGGGTGCCGCCCGACGTCGTGACGCTGCTGGGCCTGCTGGTGGCCGCCCTGGTCCCGCTGCTGGCCGCGCGGGGGAGCGCGGGGCAGGTCGCCGCGGCCCTCGTGGTGGCCGTCAGCGGCCTGGCCGACTCCCTCGACGGGGCCGTCGCCGTCATGACCGACCGGGTCACCCGGTGGGGCGCGCTGCTCGACGCGCTGGTGGACCGGGTCGCCGACGCCGTGCTCGCCTCGGCCCTGTGGGTGCTCGGCGCCCCGGGGTGGCTCTGCGTGGCCGGGGTCGGGGTCGGCTGGCTGCACGAGTACGTGCGGGCCCGCGCCGGGGGCCTGGGCATGGTCGGCGTCGGCACGATCACGATCAGCGAGCGCCCGACCCGGATCATCGTCGTGGTCATGACCCTGCTCGCCGCCGCGGCCCGGCCCGACGCCGAGCCGTGGGGCACGATCGGGGCGGCGCTGCTGCTCGGCGTGGGCCTGGTCGGGCTGCTGCAGCTGCTGCTCGTCGTCCGTCGCGACCTGCGCCGCGCGGCCTGAGGGCGGATCAGCCATGGACGCAGCGCTCGGGGCCTGGATCAGCCTGGCGGTCGGCCTCGTCGTGCTGCTCGCCGTCGGCGGGGTGCGCCTGGCCGCCCGGTTCGGCCTGCCCGGCCTGCTGTTCTACCTGGTCCTCGGGGTGCTGCTCAGCGATGACGCGCTCGGTGGCATCGCGTTCGACGACGCCGCCCTGGCCACGGCCCTGGGCTACGCCGGCCTGGTGATCATCCTGGCCGAGGGCGGCCTGACCACCCGGCCGGTCACGGTGCGCCCGGTGCTCGTGCCCGCGATCCTGCTCGCCTCGGTCGGCGTGGCCGTGAGCATCTTCGCGGTGGCCCTGCCGCTGCACTGGCTCACGGACCTGGACCTGCGCACGTGCATCCTCATCGGCGCGGTCCTGGCGCCCACGGACGCGGCCGCCGTGTTCACCGTGGCGCGGGGCCTGCGGCTGCCGGCGCGCCTGCAGACCCTGCTCGAGGCCGAGTCCGGCTTCAACGACGCCCCGGTCGTCGTGCTCGTGGTGCTGCTGTCCACCTCGACGGCCGACGCGTGGCCGGGCTGGCTCATCGCGGTGGTGGTCGTGGCGGAGCTGGCCGGCGGGGTCGTGATCGGCCTGCTCATCGGGATGGCGGCGCGCTGGCTGCTGCCCCGGCTCGCGCTGCCCGCCGCGGGGCTGTACCCCGTGGCCGTGATCGCGCTGTTCCTGCTCGCCTACGGGGTGGCGGTCGTCGCGCACACCTCGGGGTTCGCGGCCGTGTACGTGCTGGCGCTCATGCTGGCCGCGGCGCCCCTGCCGCACCGGCGCTCGGTGGTCGGCTTCGTGGAGGGCCTGGCCTGGACCGTGCAGATCGGGCTGTTCATCATGCTGGGCCTGCTCGCGGTGCCCCAGCGGCTGGGCGAGGCCGTGACGGTGGCCGCGCTGGCCGGGCTGCTGCTGCTCGTGCTGGCCCGCCCGCTGAGCGTCGTGCTCTGCCTGGTGCCCTTCCTGCGCGCTGGCCGGCTCGCGCGGGCCACCCGCACGCCGCGCATCCCGCGGCGCTGGATGGCATTCACGTCCTGGGCCGGCCTGCGCGGCGCGGTGCCCATCGTGTTCGCCACGATCCCGCTGGGCGGCTACGCCGGCGACGGCGAGCTCATCTTCGACGTGACGCTGCTGCTCGTGGTCGCCCTCACGCTGCTGCAGTCCCCGACCATGCCCATGCTGGCCCGCCGCCTGGGCCTGGTCCGCTCGGGCAGCCTGGGCGAGCTCACCGTCGAGGCGGCGCCGCTGGACACGCTGCAGGCCGCGCTGCTCGACCTCGACATCCCGGCCGGGTCGAACCTCGCCGGCACGTACATCGGCGAGCTGCCGCTGCCCCGGGGGGCCGTGGTGTCGCTGGTGGTGCGCGAGGGCCGCACCATGGTGCCCGACCGGAACACCCGCATCCGGATCGGTGACCGCCTGCTCGTCGTGGCCACCGAGCTGGCCAGGCCGGCCACCGAGCGGGCGCTGCAGGCGGTGTCGCGCGGCGGGCGGCTGGCGAACTGGACCCGTCCGACGACCTTGGGGGACGAGGACGCCCCTCCCCGCTGACCCCGCCGGTGCACCGGTCTCAGGCGCGGCCCACGAGGCCGGCGACGATCTCGGCGGACAGCCCGACCAGGGGCAGCCCCCCGCCCGGGTGCGCCGAGCCCCCCACGAGGAACAGCCCCGGCACCGGCGAGGCGTTCTGGGGCCGCAGGAAGGCAGCCCGCGGGCCGTTCGACGAGGTGCCGTAGATCGCCCCGCCGGGGGCCCCGGTGGCCCGCTCGAGGTCGGCCGGCGTGCGCAGCACGCGCCAGAGGACCCGGTCGCGCAGGTCGGTGCCGCGCTCGGCCAGGCGTGCCAGCACCTCGTCGGCGTAGCGCTCGGCCAGGCCGGGGGCATCCCAGTCGATCGTGCCGCGCGCGGTGCCGCTCGCGCTGTGCCGCGGGGCGTTCACCAGCACGAACCACGCCTCGTGGCCGTCGGG